>JANPMG010000198.1:0-13892 GCA_031422675.1 Acidimicrobiia bacterium
CCCACCGTTTCGGCTCGCACCATGAGCTTCGTGCTCGGCCGAAATATCAGTGACCAGCCTCCGAATATCAGTGACCACGCTCCGAATCGGTCTCGACCACGATCACCTTGTAGTTCGCGTCGAGCCGGACGTCCGCGATGGAACCATCGGGGCGCGTCACCTCGACCTCCCACGTGGCGCCGTTCTCGCGGTCACGCTCGACGGCGTTGACCGTGCCGCCCGTCTTTCTCACGGCCGCGGTACTCGCCTGGTCGGCGCCAGGACCACTCGCGCGACCCTCCTGGTCACCGCTACTCGCCATTGCCGCGGCTCCACCCGTCAACGCGGTTGCGACGACGACACCGGCCACGATGACTCCGGCTACTCGCTTCTTCATGATTCCTCCTGGAGGTTCGGTGTTGATACGGGCACGAAGATCGAGCCCGACCACGAGTATGCGTTCCGGCCCCTTGACTGGGCGTGTGGCCACCATGTGAATGCTCACATGTTGGTGGGGATCCGGACGATGGGGATCCGGATGGTGGCGATCGCACCCCCGGCACGAACATTGGCCACGTCCGCGGTGCCACCATGGGCGTTCGCGGCCGCCCGCACGATCGCGAGGCCCAGCCCGGTCCCACCGGCCGAGCGGGTGCGCGAATCGTCGGCGCGGCGAAACCGGTCGAAGGCATGAGGTAGGAAGTCGGTCGGGAAGCCGCGGCCGTCATCTCGCACCTCGATGACGGCAGTCTCGTCCTCGGTCCGCAGCCCGACGGCCACCGCACCACCCGCGGGTGAAGCGTTGAGCGCATTCTCGAGCAGGTTGTCGACCGCGCGCCGGAGCAGGTCACGATCGATCCGCGCCTCGACGTCCTCACTGGGGCCGAACTCGATGACGATGCCGTCCCTCGCGGCGCGAGCTCGAGCGCTCGAGATCGCGTCGTCGAGCACTGCGTACACGGATCCCGGGGTCAGCGGCACCATCGGCTCGGTGTCGTGACGCGCCAAGAAGAGAAGCTGGTTCGCGAGGTGAACCAGCCGGTCGGTCTCGAACACTGCGTGCGCGATCGCGTCGCGCAGCTCCTCGGTCGTTCGCCGCGGGCGATCCGCGAGCTCGAGTTCCGTTCGCAACACCGCAAGCGGAGTGCGCAGCTCATGGCTGGCATCGGCGACGAAGGCGCGTTCTCGGGTCAATGCCCCTTGGAGATCGGCCAGGAGCTCGTTCATCGTCGTCGCCAGTGTCGCGATCTCGTCGTGGGTGGACGGCACCGGCAACCGAGCGGTGAGATCGTGCATCGAGATGTCCGCGGCCTTCCGCCGCATCCGTTCAACGGGGCGCAGTGCCGCACCGGCAAGCAGCCAACCACCGAATCCGGCAACGAAGACCGCCAGAAATCCCCCGAGGACGAGTGCGTCACGCGCGCGACGCACTGCCTCGCGCGTCGGTTCGAGGGACGTCGCGACCACGACCACGCGCGTCCGGTTGTCGATGGCAACCGATCTCGCGAGTACCCGGAACGGCTCTTGCTCGCGCCCCACGCGCACGTTGGTGAACACCGTCTTCCTCCCGGCCGCGCGCCGCACGCCGGCCGAGATCACCGGTTGCGGCCCCGCTTCGGACGACGTCTCCACGACTCGACCTCGACCATCGAGGATCTGCTCCACCCGGTCGCGGCTCGCGAGCACCGGGACGCCCCCGCCGACCGTCGACGCGGTTCGGATGATCGTGTGATATTGCGCTCGGAGTCCCGCGGCAAGGGACTGCTCGAGGCCGCGTTCGAAGGACCGTACGAACAACAGGCCGCCGATGACCACCAGCGCGGTGGTCGCAACCGCGAACGCGAGGGCGAGCCGGATGCGGATCGGCACGTCAGTCCGACGCGTCGCGTAGGCGATAGCCGGCGCCGCGGACCGTCTCGATGTCAGACCGCCCGAAGGGATGATCGACCTTCCGGCGGAGATACGAGATGTACTGATCGACGACATTCGAAAGGCCGTCGTAGGCAAAGTCCCAGACATGATCGAGGATGTGCGTGCGGGTCACCACCTCCCCGGGGTGACGCATGAGCAGCTCCAAGAGCGCCATCTCTTTCGGCGACAGGGTGATCTCGACGTCGCCGCGCCACAGTCGGTGCCGGGCCGGATCCAACCGCAGGTCGCCGACCTCGAGCACGACCGGCCGGGTTCCGTGTTGACGCCGGACGAGGGCGCGGATCCGAGCCGCGAGTTCGGCAAAGCTGAATGGCTTCGTGAGGTAGTCGTCGGCTCCCGCGTCCAGGCCCTGCACTCGGGCGTTGACCGCATCACGAGCGGTCAGGAGCAGTACCGGCGCCCACCGGTCTGCCGTGCGGAGCCGTCGGCAGACCTCGAAGCCGTCGATGCCGGGCAACATCACATCGAGGACGATGGCGTCGTACTCGTTCTCGGTCGCCAACCACAGGCCGTTGATGCCGTTGACCGCGACGTCGATCGCGTAGCCCTCCTCGCGAAGCCCACGGGAGAGAAGCGCACTCATTCGCTCCTCGTCCTCCACCACCAAGATCCGCATCGGACGAGGATACGAGGTCCAACATGTGAACCCGATGTGAACGCCCACGTCGTCAAGGGCTGTTCGTCGCGGGCTATTCGTCGCGGAGTAGCTCGGTCGGGTCGAGCCGGTTCACGATCCGGGAACCGGCAACAGCCGCAGCGACGGTTGCGACTAGCACGAGCAGCACCGGCGCCATGAGTCCGGCAATCGGGATCGAGTAGCTCGGGCTGAGCACGAACAACGGTCGCAGGACGGTGACGAAGTAGAAGCCCATCGCGATCCCGACCGCGATTCCGGCGACGGATCCGGCAATCGCCACCGTCCCGGCCTCGGCGATGATGAGCGCCCGGACCGAACGCGGTCCCAGGCCCTGGGCACGCAACGTGACGTACTCGCGCCGCCGGGCCAGCAACAATCCGAACACGAAGATGGAAATAGTGACCACCGCCATCGCGAGCGAGAACGTGGAATCGAGGTCGACCAGGCCGGCGATGTTGAGCGACGCGAGGCTGGACTGGTCTCGCTCGAGCGTGGTGGTGCGAGTGTCGATCTGGAGGTGGTCCGCCGTGCCCGGGCCGCGCCGCAGCCCGTCGACCGTGCGGCCCAGTGCGGCGTTGTCACTGCTTTGCGTCGCCGCCAAGAAGAAGTCGGGAGCCTTCGAGGGCACCTTGGCCGTGTGTTCGGTGATGGACATCAACGCGTCCGCCCCATCGGGGAAGCCGGGGAGCCGCTGGAAGAGACCGGCGATGTGGAGCGGGACCTCGACCTGCTGATTCGTCGAACGGACGAGGAGCACACTGAGCTTGTCACCGGGTACGGCCTTGAGGAACGCCGCCATGTCGTCACTCAGGTACACCGAGGTCGGATCTTTTCGCAGCTGGGCCAATGCGGATGTCGCGGTCCCGGTCGAGAATCGCACGTCGGTGAGCGGCGCGACCGACGCGTAGGTGCCGGGGTCGATCGCGGCGAGGTTCGCCGGATCCGAAGTCCGCGCGCTCTGCAGGATGACGTTGCTGAGCCCGTAGATCACCGGGGTCACCGAACGGATGCCGGCCGTCCGGAACCGATCGGCATCGTTGACCTGGTAGGTGCGTTGGGAGGTCGGGCTGGGTGTGATGCGGATGTCGGCGCCGTTGGCGTACCGTGCGTCGCGCACTTTGGCCGTGTCGTAGGACGCCGTGAATGCAGCCAGGCACGTCGACAGCGCAACGATCAACGCCACGATGACCGCACCGTTCGCGATCGCCCAGGGCCGGCGTCCGATGCTCAGCCGGTAGAGGTGCGGCAGCACCCGCCCGGTTGAGCTGCTCGATCGCGGTTGCGTCCGGGTCAGCGCGTTCTCCGACACCCGTGCGGCGAGAAGGCTTCCCGCGATCCACACCGCGACCGGCAACACCAGCAGCACCAGATTCAGCTCGACGGATCGCCCGAAGTAGACCGACCCCGGGGCACCGTCGAAGGCCCGGGCCCGCAACGCGATCGTTGTTCCGATCACCACGACCGTTACCGCAACGAGGTCGAGCCGAGCGCGGCGCCAGAGCGGAGCCCGACGGGTGATCGCGGCTCGATCCTCGTTGATCTCGCGATCGATCGACCGGCGTCCGGTCAGGTACAGCGCAAGGCCCGTCGCCGCGAATCCACCCAGGCTGCCGAGCAACGCGGACGTCACCAGACTGGAGGTGCTCGCCC
Source organism: Acidimicrobiia bacterium (assembly GCA_031422675.1). Lineage (GTDB taxonomy): Bacteria > Actinomycetota > Acidimicrobiia > IMCC26256 > JAENVU01 > JAENVU01. Next base: position 4,199 of record JANPMG010000198.1, read on the forward strand.
GCGCCAGCGAGCCGCCGCCCAAGGTCGCGCCGGCCACCAGGTACCCGATCACGAGCCCGACCGCCGCGCCGGCCGCGGTGAGGACCGCGGTGCGGAGGGCCAGCATGCGCAACAGGTGCCGCCTGCTCGCACCGCGTATCCGCAGCGTCGCCTGCTCCCGACGCTGGGCGTCTGCGAGCACCGTCCCCGCGTAAGCAGCCAGCATCGCAGCGAGCAATCCCCCCGGGAGACCGAGGAAAATGAACAGCCGCTTCGCGACCTGCGCGTCGGCGGCGGCCACGTCGAGTGTGTTCGAGATGTTGTTGAGCAGGTAGTCCTGGTGGGCGGCGACGGCCGTGATGGCGCGGCCGATCTGGCGTACCTCTTCGGCGGCGGTCGCCGGATCCGCCGCCAGCCGGTTTCGTTCGAGGCGGATGTCGATTTCTCGCACCGGCGGCGTCTTCAGCCGTTCCCCCCTCGTGGTCGCAGCCCGCTCGTAGGCAGGAAGGACGGTTGCCTCGAAATGTGTGGGCGACACGACGATCGAGTTCGGGGAGTACACGAACGTCTCGAGGTCTCCGCCCCGACGGCTGGAGAACAGCGAACGGGCCCGAGAGAGATCCGCGATGCCACTCACCGTCAACTCGGTCGTGGAGGAATCCGGCAGCGCGACCGTGACTCGTCCCCCGATGCCGATGTGCAACGCGCGGGCCGCCTCCGCGCTGAGGACCGCGCCCGTCGGTGTGACCCGGCCTTTGGTGATGGTGATCGTCGAGTCCCGGCGGGCGTAGGTCTCGTCGAAACCGAGGATTTTCGTGGGACCGGCCGCGACGGCCGTGCCGGCCGAGATCTTGTCGGAGCCAAGATCAGCGAACGAGAGCTGATTGGCAGCGGCGACGCCCGGCACGCGCGCCACGAGCCGCGCCAGCTCGGCGAGGTGCGTGACTCGCGGGCGGTTGGCCGGGACCGGACTGAATGACTCGCGACTCGACGACGACGACGTGACCGCGTTGGCGTCGAGATCGCGTACCCGCTGGGCTTGGAGCCGATAGGACAGGTGCCGGGTCGTTCCCGGCGCGACGGTGCCGAGGTTGAGTCCCATCTGGCCAAGACCATGGGCGAACGGATTGTCGGCGATGCCAACGAGCGCAAGACCGTCATTCATCGCTGAACCGTTCACGAACCGAAGTCCGGCGCCCGGCAACGAGCGCACGGTCACCTCGTTGGCTGCGGTCGCTCCCGGGTTCCGGACTTCGAGGTCGACTCGGGTCTGCGCACCTGCGCGAAGGCGACCGCTCGTCGCGAACGTCTGTTTCAGGGTGACCGCGCCACCGATCCGCTCCGTCACGATGCGCTGCACGTCGATGGACAGCGGCGCCACGGCCCGTTGCGTCATCGATGCCGACAGGCCATCGACGAAGAACAGCACTCCGCAGAAGAGCCCAACGCCGAGCGCGACACCGACCGCCGTCGAGAGGGTCCGTCGCGGGTTACGAACGAGGTCGGCAAACACGTACTTAGCCAGCATGGGAGCCCTCTAGTGCTTGGTCGGGACGCTCGAGTTGGAGGTGTCGATCCGCGTGATTGGCGATCTGGCGGTCGTGGGTGACGAGCACGAACGTCGCGCCGATCTCACGCTGGACCTCCACCAGTAGCTCGATCACGGCGCGGGCGTTCTCTTCGTCGAGTGCACCGGTCGGTTCGTCGGCCAGGATCAACAACGGCCGATGCACGATCGCGCGGGCGACGGCCACGCGTTGACGCTGGCCGCCCGAGAGCTGATCCGGGAACCGCCGGGCGAGTCCACCCAGTCCGAGCCGCTCCAGCAATGTGGTCGGGTCGTCGAACTCGGCGCCGCTCGTGTCGCGTCGACAGATCGCCAACTGGAGACCGACGTTCTCCTCGACCGTGAGATGGGGAAGGAGGTTGTCGGCTTGATAGACCATCCCGAGTGCCTGGCGTCGGAACCGGACGCGGTCGCGCTCGGGAAGTTCCGAGATCGTGCGGCCGCCGATCGAGACGCTTCCCGAGGTCGGCAGAGCCAGGCCCGCGAGCAGACCGAGCAGCGTCGACTTCCCGCAGCCGCTGGGCCCCATCACCGCGAGGCTGCTCCCGCCGTCGATGTCGAGGGACACGTGATCGAGGGCGCGCACGGTACCGCTCGCCGCGGCGTGGTCGACGACGAGATCGCGCACGACGATGTCGTTGGGCTGCGTCATCGGACGACCAACTCGGAATCGACGATCGCGAAGCGATGTTCGACCACGTCGGCCAAGGCAACGTCGTGGCTGACGAAGAGCACCGCGAAGTCGGCGGCCAGCACCGCGTCGACCACGCGTCCGGCGGTATCGCTGTCGAGTTGCGCCACGACCTCGTCGGCCAGGAGCAGGGCCGGCTCATTCGCCATCGAGACCGCGAGCGCGACCCGCTGGGCCTCGCCGCCCGAGAGATGACGGGGCCGATGCTCGGCCCGATGAGCCACCTCGAAACGCTCGAGCAGTTCGAGCGCGCGAGCCCGTGCCTCGCGTGAAGATCGCCGACACCCGAAGGAGAGGGCAAGCTCAACGTTCTCCCGAGCGCTGAGGAACGGAATCAAGTTGTCGGCTTGGAGCGCGATGCCGATCCGATCGGCACGAAGCTGCGCGCGATGCCGATCGTCGAGGCCGCTCATCTCGACCCCATCGATCTCGATGGTCCCAACGGTCGGACGCAGCAGACCGGCGATGAGGGAGAGCAGCGTGGACTTCCCACTTCCCGAAGGACCGATCAGGCTGGCCTTCTCCCCCGCTCGGATCGTGAGGTCCACACCCCGGAGCACCGGCGTGGGATCATCGGGCGAACCGAACGACTTTGACACCTGCTGGAGCCGGACCACCGGCGGCGCGATCACGTTGCCCGCCGGGATACCGGCGCCCGCCCGAATACCTTGGGGGCAGTCGTTCGGGCGTGGGCCTCGAGGTCAAGCAGCCTCTGGCTCGCCTCTGCGAGGCCGGCCGGGGTGAGTTGGATGAAGTTGCGGAGGTCGAAGCGGTCCTGGTGCAGGCTGGCGTCCAGCGGGACGTTGTCGATGACTCCTACCCCCGGTGCGTAGTACTTGTTCTCGTTGTCCGGAGCGCCGACGTTGCCTTCCTGGACCACGCGCACGTTGTCGAAGCAACCAAAGGGAACGCATCGCCTGATGCCGACCTCAACCGGCTGACCCACTGACCCTTTCTCCTCGGGCGCGGCACCGATGAACCAGCGAGGGGTCTTCAGGGTGACCCGGGAAGGGGAGAGGATTCCGAGCGCCTGTCCGGCCCCGGCGCCAAGGAAGATAGCGTCGGCGTTCGTGAACTGGCCGCCCTGGTAGTTCTCGGTGTAGCCGCCGAAGATCCAGACGTTGCCCGCTTTGTCGAGGGCGAGGTAGTCCATCCCCACCTGGGCGACGTCGCGGGAATCGGTCGACTCATCCAACATCGCGATAGTGGGAACGCCGTCGATGATCCGGATGACGTCGGTCATCGTGGTGATGACCTCGTGGGGAACGACGCGAGATCCGACCTCAGTGGTGCCGCCCCGCACCCACTGCATCCCGGGCTTCAGCGGATGGAATGGATTCGTGTCGAGCCGGGGATCGACGAAGTTCGCGGGGTCGAACGCGATCTTCGTTCCCTCGAACGTGTCCTTCGCCTTGATCGAATCGCTGCCGACGGAACATGACGCGCCCACGATCATGGCGACGGTCGCGGCCGCGGCAAGCCGGGACCAACGTCTCGGTCCAGGATCCGGGTGCTTCCCCGCCGGCTGGGACCCTCTGATCGTGGGATGCTGGAACATGTTCGAGATCATGCCGATCCGAACATGTCAACATCGTGTGACGGCGGACCGTCGTTTCACATGTTCCGCTCATCGACACTATGGCGAGCTGACTCCTCCCGAATACACCCAACGCGCGTTCCTGGATGAGGATGGTCGATATGGAGCTGCTCGGACGCGTTCGGAGAGCGGTCATCCTGTGCCCACACTGCGGAGGTAAGAACCCGGCCACGAACCTCGGCTGCACGAGCTGCGGTTCCGACATTGCGACGGCGCTCGACGAGATGCTCCCAACCGCAACCGACGACTGGACGCGCGTCGTCACCGGCTGCACCATCCTCGGCGGGCACGGGCTCAACCTCCGACGGCGAGGGATCGCAACTCTTCGATTTTCCTCCATCGGCGTCGAGATCGCGACGGGTCAGTCCGAGTCGCTCCAGATTCCGACACATACGATCGTTGACAACCGACGGCGAAGCCTTCTTCCACTACGGCGAAATGGAACCCTCGGCCCTGCGCATGGAACTCTCACCCGTGTTCGTCACACTCCGACTCCGACCCGCAGCGACCTAACCATCGGGCCCGGACCAGCACGCAATGGAAGTCAGGGGACGACGAGTGGGTAGCAGGCAGCACCATAGGGACCGTGCCAATCCTCGCCTAAAATTCCTCGACCGCTACGGAGGAATCCCGGTCGTTGTCGCTCTCGGTGCCATCAGATGGCTCAGCGGCAAGCGAACAGTCCCAGAGTGTTGGAAAACGGTAGGCCTGTTGGTCACCGCCGGCATCGGCGACGCAGTGCTTGCGTCGGCGGTGATCGGTGACCTGCGGCGGTCGCGTCCGGACGCACGGATCGTTCTATTCGTGACGGCGAACAACGCAGGCTTCGCACGTCTACTTTCGGTGCCCGACGCGATCGTCGAACTGCCAGTCCGCCGCTTGCTGCACGCCGTGAAAGGAGTACGGGCAGAGGGCTGCGACGTAATCGTGGACCTTGACTCATGGCGCAGGTTTGACGCGGTACTGGCGGCATGCTCGGGCGCCAAGGTGACGATCGGTCGGCGAACGCCGGGTCAGCACCGGCACTTCGCCTACGACATTGTGGTGGACCATCGTCGTGATCATGAGCTCGAGAACCATCGCCGCCTTGTCGCTCCGCTTGGAGTGGTCTCAACCAGTCGGCCGTTGCTCTGCGCTGACGAGACGCCGGCGATCGGAAATCCGTATGCGGTGTTGCATCTGTGGCCGGGCGGCGCGAACTGCGAGGAGCGTTCCTGGCCGACCGACCGATGGGTGTCTCTCGCCCACGAGCTCCGCCGCCGTCGGCTTGCGGTGGCATTGACCGGTGGTCCGGAGAACACGTCGGCAACCGATCGGCTAGTTGCGGCGTTGCGGGACCAGGGCATCGACGCACGGAGCGCGGCGGGCTGCTCATGGACAGAAACGTTGCGCCTACTCGCAGGCGCCGCCGGCGTCGTGAGCGTGAACACAGGCGTGATGCACGTCGCAGCCGCGCTTGGTGCGCCGACGATTGTTCTCGACGGTCCTACCGGCGGGCGGCGGTGGGGGCCGATTGGATTGCATGTACGGCGCGTCGCTTCGCCGATGGCGCCTGACGGATATCTCGACCTCGGGTTCGAGCGCGATCGGCGCTACGAGGACTGCATGAGTGCAATTACCGTGGACATGGTGTCATCCGCCTGGGACGACCTTTTCGTCGAGGTAGCGAAGCTGCGCAGCTCTCCCTCGTCCGCCGTTGCGGACAGAGAGCCTTGATTTTGATGCTGAATCGGAGCGCTCCTTTGGGGGGAGAGAACGCTCGAAGTCTCGACCCACCTACCTGGACCTATGGCACAGCTGCTTACAGAGGGATGAACACTGGTCCCTAACGATCCGGTATGGGTAGATTCGTGCGCGTGCGGCGTCGGGTGGTTGTTTATGAACTGAACGAAGTGTCGTGGGAGATTCTTGATGAGTACGTCGCACGACGCCCACGGTCCACCCTCGCAACGCTGCTCGGGGAGACGTTCCAGCGCACGACGATCAACGATGATGACGTCGAGTTGATGCCGTGGCGGACGTGGCCGACGTTTCATTGCTCCGCAGCAACCGCCGACCACAACAGCTTCGACCAAGGCCAGGACCCCTCGACGTTCCGAGGTGTCCCGCTCTGGGACGTCGCCGACCGAGCCGGAAGATCCGTGGGGCTGTTCGGCCTTCTACAGACCTGGCCACCGCGGCCGTTCGCGAGTGGGGGGTTCTGGGTGCCTGACTGCTTCGCGCCCGACGCAGCGACGGTGCCGCCCGCTCTAGCCCCGTTCCAGCGCTTCAACCTCAACATGACCTCGACGAACCTCTTCGCTCCCACACCGACGGTTCCACTCGGTTCTGTGGCGCGGTCCTTGCCAGGACTCGTTCGCCTCGGGCTGCGTCCCCGTTCGGTGTCGTTCGCGACCACGCAGCTGATCAGAGAGCGAATCGACCGACGGTTTCTTGAACGGCGTTCGGTGGTACAGGCGCTGCCCGCATTCGATACCTACTGGGCGCTGCACCGTCGGACACGCCCGGAGCTGAGCATGTTCTTCACGAACCACGTGGCCGCGTTGTTGCACCGCTTCCTGCGCGATGTTGTCCCGGACGGACCTGATCCGTACGAACCGGATGAGGTCAACGGCGGATTCATCATCACTGCGATGGATATCTTCGATCATCACCTACGCCGCATGACCCGATGGCTACGAAACACGGAGGATGCGGTACTCGTGATCGCCTCGAGCATGAGTCAAGGACCGCTTCCTCGGCGATCAATGCCCGGCACGTACGTGCTCGACGACGCACGTCGGCTGACCTCAGCCCTTGCGCTCCCGGCTTCTGAGAGGGAGCCGTGCATGTATCCGCGCGTAACGCTCCGATTCGCCGATGTGAATCTTGCGGATGCTTCCTCCGCGCCGATTCGATCAGTCACGACGTCCGACCGCGAACCGTTGTTTCGAGACCTCCGGGTCGAAGGCCGAACGCTCTCGTTCGAGATCAGCTACCGCCACGACACCCAACACCTCGCTCAGAGCGCCCGGTGGCGGCCGCTCGGCGGGACCGCCGAAGTCGAAGGTGCCACGTCTGACCTCGGTGTCTCCGTTCGGGGGCGCAGCTTCGGTGGAGACTCCGGCCGCCATGTTCCCGAGGGAGTGCTCCTCGCCCTAGGTCGCGACATCCGGTCCGACCAATCACGAACAGCAGTAGACGTGCTCGACGCCGCTCCGTCGATCCTCGGACTACTTGGCGTCGATCCGGATCCCTCGATGAAGGGCACGCCGGACCTCTTCGCCAACGCAGTCAGTCCAGCTTTTCGCGCCTGACCGGGGCACGCGGAGCGGCCATAGCCAACCACTTGCGGCAATCGCGACATCGCGGCAGAATGCGCGTAACTGGGGAGGCAGGGAATGACCGCGATCATCGAAACATCGCACGTCGGGCTCCGACAATCCACCCCCGTAGGGGTGACAGTCGTCGTCGGAGGGCGCGGATTTCTTGGTCGCGCCATCGTCGCCGAACTCGTCTCGCTTGGCCAACGGGTCCGGGTCGTCGATGCGGCAGCGGCCGCTTCGTCAGCCCAATCCGCGCTCGTGGAGCAAGTTGCCGCTTCGATCCTCGACCGAGACGGACTCACCGAAGCGTTTGCGGACGCTGACGTCGTCTACCACCTTGCCGGCAAGCTCGGAACTTCCGAGCTCGATGACGACATCGAGAGCGCGGTCGAGGTCAACGTACTCGGGACGGTTCGGCTCTTCGAGGCAGCCACGGCCGCAGGGGTCCGCAGAGTGTTCTACCCGACGAAGCCGAACGTCTGGACCAATGCCTACACGATCACGAAACACGCATCTGAGCGTCTAGCGGCTCTGTATCACGAGACCGGCCGCGTCGAGGTGCCATCGCTGCGCTATTTCAACGCGTTCGGGCCGGGGCAGAGTCTCGGACCGATCCGCAAGATCTTCCCGGTCTTCGCCGCGCTCGCGTTACGCGGTCGTCCCCTGCAGATTTTCGGCGACGGCGAGCAGGTCGTCGACATGTTGTACTCAGAGGATCTCGCGCGCCTCACGGTTGCCTTCGCAAACAGCGACGTCGTCCCTGCGTTGGCATGTGACTGCGGCACCGGTGTGGGCATGACCGTCAACGAAGTCGCTGTCGCGATCAACGAGATCGCTGGCAACGGGGCGGGCATCGAGCACGTCCCGATGCGAGCCGGCGAGGAACCGGGAACCGAGCTCGTGGCGGACATCAAGGACCTGCTCAGTGTTGTCGGGCCGTTTTCTTTCACTCCATGGCAGACCGCGCTTGAGAGTTCGCTTGAGTCGTACGCGCGCCTGCCATCTAGCGTCCTCGACGAGGCGATCAGCCGTCATGGACTGGACTGATCGGCGCGTCGTCGCCTTCGTGGCCCATCCCGATGACGAGGTACTGGGATGTGGTGCGACGATCGCTCGCATCTCGCGCACGGCCGCAGAGGTCACCATCGTGCTCGCCGCGCGACGGGTCGACGAGCGTGGTAAGCGCTCGTGGCCCGAACTCATCTCCTCGTTCGAGAGGTCCTGTGCTCGTCTCGGCGCAGTGGCCGCTTTCGCACACCCTCTCCTCGACGAGAACCGCATCAATGTTGACCTCCACTTGTTCCATGATGCGCTCGTACCTTTCGTCGATGTCGCCGATGTCGTCCTGACTCACCACTACGCCGACGTTCACCAGTCTCACCAGGGCGTCTCCCGCGCAGTGGAAATCGCGACTCGTCCGTTTCGCCGACGGCGCGATGTCTTGCTCTTCGAGGTGCCAACGTCGACGGATCAGACGTTCATGCGCGAATTCATTCCTCAGGCGTACTCTGTCCTCGAACGGCGCGACGTAGATGCCGCCCTCGAAGCGCTGAGTTTCTACCCAGGCGAAATCGTGCCTGGACGGCGTCCCGACGACCTCGAAGCACATTTCCGCGCGCGGGGCGCCGAGGTCGGCGCGGACTATGCGGAGGCATTCCAATCCGCACGGCTCATCCTGTGATCTTCGTGCGACGCCTACTCGAGACGCTCATGGCCATGGTGCTGATGATGCTCGCGCTACCGGTCCTCCTCATCTCAGCAGCGGTCGTGTTCGTCGTCGATCCTGGACCTGTGTTCTACCGGCAGTCCCGCGAGGGCTTCCGCGGCCAACCGTTTCAGCTTGTGAAGCTGCGCACGATGGTGCGGGGAGCCGATTCTCGACTCGCCGAACTGCTCGCGGGCGACCCCGTCGCGCGGCATGAATATGAGACCTTCTTCCGGCTCGAAGAAGACCCGCGTCTGCTCCCGGGCGTCGGACAGCTCTTCCGCCGGACGAGCATTGATGAGATCCCCCAGCTATGGAACGTGATCCGAGGAGACATGAGCTTGGTCGGCCCCCGCCCCCTTGCTCACGATGTCGCGGCCATGTTGGACGAGACGTTTCTCGACCGGCGGCGGGAAGTTCGGCCTGGACTCACAGGGTTGTGGCAGGTCTCGGGGCGCAGTGATCTCGACCGGTCTGGCCTGGTAAAGATGGACTGCGAGTACCTCGAACATCGGTCACTGACCCTGGACCTTTCGATTCTTGTGAAGACGCCGGCTGCCGTTCTCCGGCGACGCGGTGCCTACTGAGGACACCGTTGTCTCATGCCATGGAGACTTCTCGCAGCCACCACGGGGAGACATCAACCTCGCCATTGACGGTCGAGCAGCATCGCGAGCGCAAGCCCTACCCGACCCGCCCACGATCGTGACACCGCAGTCGAGCGCGGAACTCAGGCGTGGACGGGATACCGGCCGGTTCGAGCGTTGAACGGGCCGCTGATCTCGTAGGTGATCCCGAGACCCGGACCGCGATCGGTGCCCCGTTGCGACGAGATGTACATGCGGTCGCC
>JANPMG010000199.1:0-3537 GCA_031422675.1 Acidimicrobiia bacterium
CTGGGACGTCTCGATCGCCGAGGTGATCGACCGGTTCATGGTGGAGGTCGAGAAGCTGGACCGCGTGGATCTGAACACGGCCACCGAGTTCCTCCTGATCGCATCCACGCTCATCGAGTTGAAGGTGCGGCGCCTCCTTCCGGGCGCGGAGATGTTCGAGCTGGACGAAGAACTCATGCGGTTCGAGGAGCGGGACCTGCTGCTCGCTCGCCTGCTCGAGTGCAAGACGTTCAAGGACGCGGCGAAGGTCCTCCAGGCCATGTTGCGCCGCGGCGCACGGGTGGTGGCGCGCTCGGCCGGACCCGAAGAACCGTTCCGGTCCCTCTCGCCCGATCCGCTCGTCCGGGTGACGCCGGCCCAACTCGCGGCCGCGGCCATCCGGGGCCTGACCCCGCCGCCACCACCGCCCGAAGTGGATCTCTTTCACGTCGCGCCGATTCGGATCAGTGTCCGCGATGCCGCCGACGCGCTCCTGCTCTCTCTGAACCACACGCGGCCGGTGAACTTCCGCACGCTCGTCGCGGGCATCGACGACCGCATCGAGGTGATCGTGCGGTTCCTCGCCGTGCTCGAGTTGTACAAGCAGGGCATCGTGGACCTCGATCAGATCGAGACCTTCGGCGACCTCACGGTGCGCCGGTTCGAGATCGCCGATTCCAACATCGATCTCGTGTCGCTCGAAGACTGGGAGTCCCTCCCCGACGCCGTCCCCGTGGTCTAGTAATGCAAGAGACGAAGCGGGCGATCGAGGCGGTGGTCATGGCGGCGATCGAACCCGTCGAGCCGCAGTTTCTCGCCCAGCTCACCGAGACCCCGGTCGACGAGATCGAGGCGCTCTGCGCTGCGCTCCACGACGAATACGAGCGCGAGGGACGCGGGTTCACGATGGTGCGCGTGGCCGGTGGGTACCGGTACCAGACCCATCCCGACATGACCGCGTACATCGAGCGGTTCGTGCTGGAAGGTCAGTCGGCCCGGTTGTCGGGTCCGGCACTCGAAACGTTGGCGATCATCGCCTACAAGCAGCCGGTGTCGCGGGCTCAGCTCGCCGCGATCCGCGGCGTGAGCATCGAGTCCACGATCGCCACGTTGATCCAACGCGGCTACGTCGCCGAGATCGGCCACGACCCGGGGCCGGGTCAAGCAATCCTCTACGGAACGACCGTGAGATTTCTCGAACAGATGGGCGTCGACTCACTCGACGCCCTGCCGCCGCTCGCCGAGTTCGTACCCGATGCATCCGTGGTCGAAGCACTCGAACGCGGCCTGCACCTGCGGGTCGAAGACGCGGCCGACCCGAGCGAGGCTGACGGTGAGGCAGGGGACCAGTCAGCAGGCGAGTCCGCGGTCGGGTCGACCGCCGGGCCGGAGTGACGGTCGAATCCGCTGAGTCCGCCGAATCGGATGGCGTGCGGTTGCAGAAGGTCCTCGCCGAGGCCGGCGTCGGATCTCGGCGGGCGAGCGAAGAACTCATCGCCGCGAGCCGGGTGCGCGTCAACGGCGAAGTGGCGATCCTCGGCCGCCGCGTCCACGCCGAGCTGGACGTCATCACCATCGACGGTGTGCGCGTCCCCACCAAGGCCGGCCTCGTCTACTACCTGCTGAACAAACCGACCAACGTCGTTTCGACCGCGCAGGATCCGCAGGGCCGCCCCACCGTGGTGGAACTCGTGCCGAGCCAACCACGGGTGTACCCCGTCGGCCGGCTCGATCGGGAGACCGAGGGACTGCTCCTCCTCACCAACGACGGTTCGTTGACGCTCCGCCTGACCCATCCCCGGTTCGCGGTGGACAAGGAGTACCTCGCCGAGGTGGAGGGGGTGCCGAGCCGGGCGTCGTTGCGGATGCTGCGCGAAGGGGTGGAACTCGACGACGGCACCACCGCGCCGGCGCGCGTGCAGCTCACCCAGGATCGGAACGACTCGGCCGCGCTGACGATCGTGATCCACGAGGGCCGGAACCGCCAGGTGCGGCGGATGTGCGACGCCGTCGGCCACCCGGTGAGGCGTTTGATCCGCACCCGGATCGGCCAGCTCGCGGACCGGAGCCTCAAGCCGGGGGAGTGGCGCCGGCTGCTTCCCGCCGAGGTTCGCGGCCTCTACGCCGCAACCGGGACGGATCCGGATCCGGTTGATCCGGCCGAGGGTGAAGCGGGCGCGGCCAACGAACCGGGTGCCGTCGAGACCAGCCAGTAGCCTCGACCGGCGTGAAGCTCCGAGGCCTGCGCGGCGCCACGACCTGTGACGTCGACACCGCAGAAGAGATCGACACGAAGACCAAATCCCTCGTCGCCGCGATGCTCGACCGTAATGCCATCGACACCGACGACCTCGTGAGCATCGTGTTCACCGCCACCGACGACCTGCACGCGCAGTTCCCGGCCACCGCCGCCCGGGCCCTCGGGCTCGGGGACGTTCCGCTGCTGTGCGCACGGGAACTCGACATCGTCGGCGGCAAGCCCCGCACGATCCGGGTGCTGATGCACCTCTACACCGAGCGGGAACGCAGCCAGCTCCACCACGTCTACCTCGAGGGTGCCACCACCCTGCGCGACGACCTGCCGGAGTGAGCATGACCGTCGCGGTACTCGGCACCGGCCTCATCGGAGGCTCGATCGGTCTGGCCCTCACGAAGGCGGGCCTTGCGGTTCGCGGCTTCGACGCCCGGCCGGCGGTGGCGGAGCGGGCGTGTGAAATGGGGGCAATCGAGACCGTCGCCGGGTCGGTCGCCGAGGCGGTCGCGGGCGCGGATGTGGTGATCGTGGCGGTACCGGTCGGCCGGGTCGCGGAGCTGGTCGTCGCCGCGCTCGATGCCGGCGCACCCGCGGTCACCGACGTCGGTTCGGTCAAGGCCGCGGTGTTGGATGCGGTGAACGTTGCTCGTCCCGATCGTGCGAGCCGGTTCGTCGGTGGTCACCCGATGGCCGGTTCCGAGCAGGACGGGCTCGACGGCGCCGACGCGGACCTGTTCGCCGGCGCCACTTGGGTCCTCACGCCCACCGGCACCACTGATCCCGCCGCCCACACTGCGGTACGCGGGGTCATCGGTCGCCTCGGTGCGGAGGTGGTGGAGATCCCGCCCGCCGAACACGACGCGCTGGTCGCGGTGGTGAGTCACGTCCCACAGTTGGCGGCGACGACGCTCATGAACGTGGCCGCCACCCGCAGCGACGAACACGCGCTGCTGATGCGCTTGGCGGCCGGGGGATTTCGGGACATGACCCGCATCGCGGCCGGCCATCCGGGAATCTGGCCGGACATCTGTGTGGCCAACCGCGATGCGATCCTGGACGCGCTCGACGCGTACCGCAGCTCCCTGGACGCCGTGCGGGCTTGGGTCGACGCCGGTGATGGCGCGGCGCTGCTCGAGACGTTGGAACAGGGTCGGCGCGCGCGCCGCAATCTGCCGTCGGTCGCTCGTGTACGTGGACCGCTGGCGGAACTGCGGGTTCCGGTCCCGGACCGGCCGGCCGTACTCGCCGAGGTCACCACCATGGCCGGCCGGCTCGGCGTGAACATCGTGGATATCGAGATCGCC
>JANPMG010000200.1:0-3758 GCA_031422675.1 Acidimicrobiia bacterium
CCGACGGTTCTGACGTCGGTGCAGCCGTTGACGACTGGACGATCTCTCTCCCGTAGTAGAGACCGGATCAGTAGCACGAAGCACCAGGAATCGGGGCGGCCCCCCCCAGGGGCCGCCCCCATGATTTTTGCCCAACACACCCCGGGGGGGGCCCGCCCCGATTCCTGGTGCTTCGTGCTACTGATCCGGTCTCTACTACGGGAGAGAGATCGTCCAGTCGTCAACGGCTGCACCGACGTCAGAACCGTCGGACTGCGTGATGATCAGTTCGGCGAGGCTGGCGTTGAGGGCGTCATCGCCAATGTTGGCGTCGAGGCACTCGAGGACATTGAGGTTCTTCGTGGCGCTGTTCGTCGGGAAGAAGTTCAGCACCGCTGCGACATCTCCACCAACACCGGGGCCCTTGATGACGATGCCCTTGACCGTGATGTCCTGTGCGTCGGGGTCGGCATTGTCCCGACCGGTACGGAGGTACTGCTGGATCTGGATCTGTGCTCCAGTAACTCCGAGCTGCTCGAACTTCCAGACCGTCTTCCCCTGGAGCGGGTAGGTGTTCGGGTAGACCGAGGCCGCAATGACGCCCGCGTCGGTCGTGTTGCAGGTGGCGCTACCGGTGGTGACCGCCACGCCAATGCCGTCGGGTGCGGCGGTAGCTGCTCGAGTGAGGAGCGCGTTACCGTTGGACTGGTCGTCCAGGATGTACTTGACGTCCTGACCACCCTGGTTGGTACGAATCCCCGCGTCAACGAAGCACGCCGTGGCGTCCACCGGGACCGGCGCATTCGTCAGGTACTGAAACTTGGTTCCGTCGGAGTGCTTCAACGCGGCCTTGACGTAGGCGGGGTTGCTGGACTTAATGGACGGGTTCAGTGAGGCAATGGCGGTGAGGCCAGAGCATGTAACCAGCGGGGTTGCTGCGCCGGCGCTTTGCGGAGTGAAGGCCACGAGGCCTCCGCCGGCAATCGCCGTTGCCGCCACCGCACTCAAGATGCGTGAACGAATCAAGTTCTTTCTCCTTGGTTGTTTTCATTGCCGGCCGTGACCGCGACGAGCCGGTGGACAACGGAAGGAGACGACGCACGCACCACGCTTACGGTGACACTCGCCATGTGACACTCCCCCCAGCACTGGCCAACTGAATTGCCGGCCCGTCCATGACCAGTCGTCTCGCTTCATCATGAGAAGTGGGACGACCGTGCGGTCGAGAGGAATCCTGCCCGACGACCACCGTGGGTGTCAAGGGCAGATGTGACCTTTTGGTGATTTGCCCGCGCCGCGTGGTATTCCACCGCTGCCGCGTCGGTGCCGCTGAACGGAAATCGCGCGCAGCGTGGCCTCCTTGCCACGAAACGCCGCCATCGGGCCGAATCCACCGCTCGTCCCGGACTCCCGGCCTGGCGGCTACCATCCCGGCCCGTGAAACGACCCCGTTTGCTGAGATCTCTTGCCGCGCGCATCAACCGGACCGCGCCGGTCGACTGGTCCGCGCGATCGCCGGAAGAGGCGTGGCAAGCCTCGATCGACGGTGAAGTGCGTTTCTGGAAGGACTGGCTCGCAACGAAGGGCGAGAAGTATCCGGGAAGTTACGACCGGGCCTTCGACGCCGAACTGGAGTTGCAGCCGGCGATCGCGGCCCTCGTGACCGCTTCCGAGGGCCAGACGGTCACGCTGCTCGATGTTGGCGCAGGACCCCTGACCTTCCTCGGCCGCACCCACCCCCGCTGGAACCTGGACATCACGGCCGTCGATGCGTTGGGCGCGCAGTACTCCGAACTCCTCGACGACGCCGGCCTGGTCCCGCCGGTGCGGACCCAGACCGGTGAGAGCGAGCGGTTGACCGATCAGTTTCCACGCGATGCATTCGATCTCGTGTCGGCGCGCAACACGCTCGACCACTCCTATGACCCCGTTCGCGCGATTTCCGAGATGGTCGCGTGCGCCAAGCCGGGCGCTCCGGTGCTGCTCGTCCACCACTCGAAGACGGCCGAGAAAGAGCGCTATCACGGCATGCACCAGTGGAACTTCGAGGTCGTGGACGGCACCCTGGTCGTCTGGCGGCCGGGCCAACGCACCGACGTGGGTGAGGCGCTCGGATCGAGCGCCACGTTCGAGCAAAGCTGGATGGATGGAACCTGGGAGCACGTCGTGTTCCGAAAGGCGTCAGCGCGTCCGTGAGTGACGGTCTGCCCGATCTTCCTCCACCGGAGCTGCGGTACCGTCGTGGCCTTCAGCTCGGTCCGGCCATCCGGGTCCTCTGGGCCTCGCGCCACCTGATCTTCAACCTCGGCAAACGCGAACTGCGCGTCAAGTACAGCCAAGCAATCCTCGGTCTGGCCTGGGCGATTCTCACGCCCCTCGTGTTGATGGTGGTGTTCTCGGTCTTCATCCCGAAGGTCGCCAAGATCAACACCCACGGGATCGCGTACCCGGTCTATCTCTATACCGGGTTGCTCGCCTGGACGTTCTTCTCCGGCGCGGTCTCCTCGGCCAGCAACATCCTCGTGGGCAATCCGTTGCTCAACAAGGTGTACGCGCCGCGCGAGGTGTTCGCCCTCGCCACGATGGGGACCTCGGCGGTGGACGCGCTCGCCGCCTCGCTGGTCCTCGGCGTGTTGTTCCTCATCTACGGCGACTTTCCCCAGGCCACCTCGTACTGGGTGCCGGTGCTGCTCGTGATCCTGCTCGCCTTCACCGTGGGGGTGGGCCTGATCGTCTCCTCGATCACCGTGTACCTCCGAGACCTGCGCCACGCTCTCCCGCTGATGCTCCAGGTGGGGCTCTTCGTGAGCTCGGTCATTGTGGGGCTCGACCGCATCCCGGCGAAGTACCGAACGGTGTACGTGTGTCTGAACCCGGTGGCGATGGTCATCGACGGGCTCCGCCGCACGGTGCTGTACGGACAACCGCCGAACTACACCTACCTGGGACTCGCCGCCGCCACTGCGCTCCTCACGCTGGTGGCCGGATACTCGCTCTTCAAGCAGCTCGAGACGGGTTTCGCCGATGTCTCCTGAGGGCTCGGTCCACGTCAACCACGTGTGGAAACGCTTCCGCGCCGACCGCGGCCGCAAGCTCGGCCGGGACCTCTTCGCGCGGGCAACCCGCCGGACCGACGGCGACAAGTGGCGATGGGTTCTGCGCGACATCGACTTCCACGTGGAACCCGGCGAATCCGTGGCGATCGTCGGCACCAACGGCTCGGGAAAATCCACGCTGCTCAAGATCATCTCCGGCGTGATGTTCCCGCACTCGGGCACCGTCGCGACCCAGGGCCGCATCGGTGCCCTGATCGAGGTGATGTCCGGCATCAGCCCCGAGCTGACCGGACGCGAGAACGTCCTCGTCTACGGCACGCTGCTCGGCCTCAGCCGCAAGCAGATCGCGGAGCGCTTCGACCAGATCGTCGAGTTCGCCGAGGTCGAGGACGCGATCGACCGGCAGGTGAAGTTCTATTCGAGCGGCATGAAGATGCGCATCGGTTTCTCCATCGCCGCGTTCCTCGAACCCAGCATCCTCATCGTGGACGAGGTGCTCGCGGTCGGCGACTCGACCTTCCAACAGAAGTGCCTGAACCGGATGCGCGAGGTCACCCAGAGCGGAACGACCCTGCTCCTCGTCTCGCACGACCTCGCGTCGGTCGCCGCCACCGCGCAGCGCGGGATCTGGCTCGATGATTCTCGGGTGCGTGCCGCCGGATCGATCGACAGCGTGCTCGGCGAGTACCGCACCGCGATGGAGGAACGGGCCGAGGCCGGAGC
>JANPMG010000201.1:0-5013 GCA_031422675.1 Acidimicrobiia bacterium
GCCATGCGAGGTCCATCGCCGATCGTGGCCGCCAGCTGCCCGGCATCCAGGAGGACTCGGCGATGCGACGAATCACCGATCCGCCGGAGTGCTTCGCCGGTCATGGTCATGACGTCGACACGCTGAAGATCGCTTGCGGCCGCGTCGTCGAACAGGTCCGCGGCCTGGACGAGAAGTTGTAACGCCTCGCGATCCGCATACTGCGTCAGCGCCTGCTCAGCAGCCACCACCGTCGCCTGCAACGCACGCGCCGGTTCCGTCCCGGCCTCATACCAGTGGCGAGCCAGCGCGGCGCGGTAGCGGTCGATACTCGGCGCTCGCAGTCCCTCAATCGCCTCGGCGATCATCCGGTGGAACCGGAGCCGGCGGGCGGTGGGGATCTCATCGAGCAACGTCTGCTGCACCAGGGCGTGCGAGAATCGATACCGCAGCGGCGCGCCACCGAGTTCATCGAGGAGGCCGGCCACTCGCGCCGCCTCCAGCGCGTCGATCACCGTTTCCTCGGTATCGCTCGAGATCCGCACGACAACGTCGAGCTCGAACTCTTGACCGGCCACCGCCGCGCCGCGAAGCACTGCGTTGGCGCTCTCGGGAAGTGCGCTCAGGCGTTGGCCCACCACCTCCTTGACCCCCTCGGGAATCCCGACGTCCTCGATACTGACGTCCGAACGCCATTGACCGTCCGAGTCCTGGTAGATCGCGCCGCGCTCGGCGAGACTCACCAGCACCTCGATCGCAAAGAACGGGTTGCCGCCCGTCTCGGCGTGTACCGCGCGTGCGAGATCGCGCGCCTGGTCGTTCAGCGCATTCCCCGACGCCCGCTCGACGAGGTCGGCGACTCCGTCTCCGTCGAGGCCACGAAGCGCAACCCGATCCACCCCTTCGGTGCGGCGCAGATCTGCGAGCAACGCGCCGAGCGGATGAGTGCGATCGACCTCGGTGTCGCGGTAGGTCACGACGACGAGGAGATTCAACGAGCGCTCGCTCCGGAGCACGTGGCGCAACATGTGCAGGGTTGGTTCGGCGGCCCAGTGCAGGTCGTCCAGCACGAGCAGCGTGGGCGCGATCTGCGACTGCGCCTCGAGCCAGCCCGCGATGGCCTCGAAGAGGAGGTATCGCTCGGTCTCGGGATCGCTCGGGGTGGGGACGAGGCCTGGGAGTCGTTGCGCAAGCTCCGGGACCACTCGAGCCAACTCGCCGGCGGCCGGGCCGAGAAGGGAGGCAAGCTTTGCGGCGGGCGCGCTTGCAACCACGTGAGCCAAGGCCTCGACGAACGGCTGGTACGGAACGCTGAGTCCGTCATCACACCGGCCGAGCAACACGAACCCGCCGTGGCGATCGACGGCGCGGGCGAGTTCCGCGGCGAGCCGGGTCTTGCCGATTCCGGGTTCACCGGCGACGAGCACCACGCGGCACGCGCCGACGGACGCCTGCTTCCATGCCGTGGTGACCTGCTCGAACTCCGCGTCGCGTCCCGCCAACGAGAACCGCGGCGCGATCGAGAACGCCCGCGGTAACGGGAGCTGTACCGATTGCACCGAGAGCGGGGCCCACTCGACCTCGCACGCCACGACCGGTTCCGGCAAGCCCTTGAGTTCGAACTCGCCGACCGGGCGCAGCGACACCTCGGCGCGGCTTCCCAACAACACCCGCACGACATCCGCCACCAGAACCTGGCCGGCCTTCGCCGCCGAACACAGGCGAGAGGCTTCGATCACCGGCGTCCCGAACCAGTCATCGTCCTCGAACGTGGCCTCGCCGACCGAAATGCCGACGCGAATGGCCAGCGGCAGCTCGCGGGTGCGGCCGAGCGCGTCGATCCGTTGCTGCATCGCCGCGGCCGCCCGCACCGCGTCGGCGTTGCTGTTGAACGAGACCATGAGCCCGTCACCGAGATTCTTGACCTCGGTCCCACGATGGGCGGTGATCTCGGCCCGCAGGGCGTCGAAGAAATCGTGACGCAGATCATCCGCGGCGACGTCGCCCAACTCGCTCGCGAGCGCGGTCGAGTCCACCAAGTCGCAGAACAACAGAGTGACCGTCGCGGTCAGGACCTCACCCACCCCGGCGGCACTCTACGGCGTAGCGGACGAACCCGGTGCCGGTGCTGATGGACCCGGGCGGAGGACGCGGCCGACGAACCGTCTCGGTGGCTACCTCGTCGTCCGCTGCGTACCGTGTCGGTCAGTCGTCATTCCTGATTGTTCCGACCCCGTTCGGGTCGCTGGGCGTTGCGCCCACCACGTTCGAGACACTCAAGAGGAAGGCTTCGTCCCCTTCGGCGAGGGCGTCGTTGTTGACCTGGATCGTAACGAGCTTGAATCGACTCCCGGCCGCGAAGCTCAGCGCAGCGTTGCTCTTGGCGACGAAGTCCGTACCGGCCGTGGCCGTGAATGCCACGGTGCTCACACGAGCGGAGACGGGCGCCGCGCTCGCTCTGCTGAGTGCAACGGTGAACGAGACCTTGGTGGTCTTCCCGTCGCTCTCGTACGCCCTCACGTCCGACACTGAGAGCTCTGGGAGCGAGGCGGTTGGCGCGTCATCGTCGAGAATCGTGACTTCGCCGACCGGGTCGCCGACCGAAACCGAAGTCGACCCACGCAGCTGGAGCGTGACGACTTCAGCAGCTTCGGGCGTGCTGTCGCCCTTATAGGACAGCGCAACGGTCGCCGATGTCGCCCCGGCGGGGATCGTGACTCCACGATTGGCGAATGCCACAAAATCGCCGGACCCCGCGCTGGACGAGGTTGCACTGACGTACACCTTCTCCGTCGTGAGCGCGACCTTGTCGAGCGTGATGGTCGCGGCGGCGGTGCGACTCCCGGCATCGCCCTCGCGCACGGTGACGTCACCGATCGAGGCCAAGTAGTTCGGTGGGCTGGTCGAGTCGATGGGTGGCGGCTCGGGGGGTGTTGCGTCCGATGCCACTGCCAATCCGTGGGCAAAACCGCTCGCAATGTCGGTGGCTCCGCTTCCAGCACCGAAGCCGGCGACCAGGACCGGGTGCAACGCGATGCCGCCGCTCCCGTTTCCGAGTTGGTTGTATGAGTTATCGCCGCAGCCATACACCGAGCCATCGGCCGTGCGGACGAGAGCGCTCTGCCATCCAGCCTCGACATCCAGAACACCGCTTCCCGTGCCGAAGTCGGTCGCAACTGGCGTGGCGGTCCGGGTTTCGTCCGCGCTACACCGTCGTCCGATGTTGCCGAGGCCCCAACCGACCATTGAACCGTCGGATTTCGCGGCGAGGCTGAAGTTCCCGCCGCCATCGATGTCGACGACGCCACTCGCCAGAGTCGGGACGACGTTCGGTGTCGTCACGTTGTTGACCTGCTCGCCCGGGCCGAACCCGTCGTTCCCCCAGGCCCAGACCGCACCCGCTGACGTCCGCGCCAGCGAGTGCGAGAGCCCGGCCGACACCTGCACGACGCCGCTCCCGGCGGGCATGACCTCGACCGGTGTCGCCGACAGCGTTCCCGGATAACTACCGAGCTCGGCCCAGGTGTTCGAGCCCCATGCCCAGACGCTGCCGTCCGACTTCGCGGCGAGGCTCTGCTCCATGCCCGCGGAGATGCTCACAACTCCACTTCCGAGACCCGCCACCGGCACCGCCACGTTGCGATTCAGGAGTGAGCCGTCTCCGACCTGCCCGTGATCATTCAATCCCCACGCGACCACCGCTCCGGACGACGTGAGTGCGAGCGAGTGTGACCCTCCGGCCGCAACAGCAGTCACACCGCTCCCGGACCCGAGCCCGATCACCAGCGCGGGTGTCCCGAGTGCGGTTGGTGCAGCCGAACCGTTGCCGAGCGCACCGAAGCTCTGGTTACCCCAGCCGTACACACGCCCATCGTCCATGACGGCGAGCGAATGGCCACCTCCCGCGGCGACGTCTCGCACCCCAAGTCCGAGCCCGACGACTCCCGCCGGAGTCGGTGATCCGTCCGGCGCGCCGCGCCCAACCTGACCGACCGCATTCACGGGGTACGCGCCGAAACCCCAAGCACCCGATCCCGCATCGGCACCCGCTGGTGCGACGACTGCTGCGATTCCCGTGGCGGTAAGTGCCACGGTCGCACCAACTGCGAACGCTGCCCGAATCTGCCCGACCACAGAGTCCCCCCATCGCCCAGCGGATGACTACCGCCGATCGAGGAACACCGTAGAACATTTTGGTGAATCGGGCATGGGCCCGTCCAGCAGCGGAAGGTCTTCGTGAGATGGCCAGTCGCCACGGTGCTTTCGGCCACGTTGTCGTGGTGCGCGTTGAGCAAGGTCCAGCGTTCGAAGAACATGAACTCGAGCGGATCGTCTTCAGGCTGGAACTCCTGACCTGCTCACTACGAGTGAACCCGCCGTAAGCGCTGTGCTACCCGGCCAAACCCCAGGTCACGCGCGAGCGTACGGCGCACACTTATCTCCTGTCGCCCGTGCCGTTGCGGCGTCTCGCCGATCTTCTCTAGCCGCGGCGCACGCGAGAAGGCCCGGGTCGTAGCGACGACCCGGGCCCTTTCTCAGTAGTGCTGTTCCGAGCTATTGCTCGTCGTCGATTTCGACGGTGCAGTCACCGTCGTCTTGTGCGTCGTCGTCATCGTCGCCGTCCTCGACGCCGTCCTCGACGTCGTCGCCGTCGCCGTCGTCGTCGCCGTCTTCGACACCGTCATCGTCGGAGTCGTCGTCGATCGGATCGTCGTCGAATGCTGGTTCGATCCAGTTGTCGACGCCGTCCTGGTCGGAGTCGTCGAGTGCGTCGGTGACGCCGTGGCGATCCGAGTTCGCCGAGAAGGCGTTCAACTCGTTGCGGTTCTTCACCAAGTCGCAGTCGAAGTCCTCGTTCGCGTCGTTGACGCCGTCGCCGTCCTCATCGTCGAGATCCGAGACACCCTGGCTGTCGCCGTCCTCGTCGACAGAGTCGCCCTCGTCCTGGTTGTCGATGCCGTCGTTGTCCGTATCGTCGGCGCCATCTTCTATACCGTCGTCGTCGGTATCCGAGTCAAGGACGTTGGTCCGGGC
>JANPMG010000202.1:0-17781 GCA_031422675.1 Acidimicrobiia bacterium
CATCACTTGCACGTTGAGCAGCTCGCCCGGACACCGGCGGTACCCGAACCCGAACGGTGCGTAGCCGGCGTAGTCGCCGATCGCGCTCTCGACGCCGTCGACCGTGGAGTACACGGTGCCGAAGACACTGTTCGTGAGCTCGACGTTCCTCCCGTCCGCAACCGTGAACGTCTCCGGCTCGAACGGGCAGGAAGCGAAGCCGATGGCGGCGGCGCGCGCCGCGTTGTTCTGGCCGGCCGTCGGACACGTGAGGTACCGATCCGGGTCGAAGGTTCCGGGATCGGCCCAGTGGATCGTGGAGTTGCTCGTCTCTGCGTGCACCGTGAACATGTAGGCGTACTGCTCGAATGGCGAGTTGGTCACCGGCGGAGTCGTGAGCGTCGAAATGCTCGCGCTGTTCGGGCTGATGACGCGGAACAGCTCCATGATGAACCGGTCCAGCGGATCGAACGGTGTCGGTGGTGACTCGATTCCGGACTCCATCGTCTGCATCGCGTGCTCGAAGGCCGCACGCACCGTGGGGTCACCGTCGGTGACGTTGAGCAGCTTCATCGTGTTGTAGAGCGTGTTGCCCCACTGGCTGAGCGCCACGAAATCGTGGAAACACTCGAACGTGATGTCGATGGTACGGAAGTTCGGGTCCTGGCCGTTGTCGCTGTTGCGGAGCCAATAGTGGACCAACGTCGTGTCGTCGCCGTTCTGCGCGATGCGCTCCACCTCGCCCGCGATCCACGTGGTGAGCTGGGGCCGAAGCGCGCGGACGTTCATGTAGTTGTCGTAGACGAGCTGCATCGTCGGGGTGGCGTTGGCCAACACCGTGTTGAAGCTCTGACCGATCTCCTGCGCGAAGTCCGGGACGTCGCTTCCGGTGACGCCGAGGTGCAGGTTCCAGTAGAGGTCCTTGAAGTAGGACGCGAGGTACGCAGACATCAGCGGCTGCTTCGCGTTCGCCGGGCCGAGCAGTGACTCGAAGAAGGGCGTGATCTTCTGGCTGTACTTGGGCATCAGGTCCGGCGTGGTCGCGGATGCGTAGATGCGCTTCCGGAGGTTCGGCGGCGGGCTCGGATCTTGGCTCGATACGACGTTGCGGTCGCCGTAGCCGGTCACGAACACCGTGGTCCCGGTATCCGGGTCCGGAGCCCAGCCGTCGTAGAGCAGACCCCAGAACAGGTAGGGCAACGCGCCCTTCTTGCTGAAGTTGTCCGGGTCGAGCATCGGCAGGGAAAGGCGTTCACCGATACCGAGGCTGGTCAGCATCGCCGCGATCACCACCTTCTCGATGTACGTGGCATCGAGGAAGGGATACGCGGTCTGGATCTGCTGCTCGAGTGCGGCCAGCGGACCGGAGAGGCCACCCGTGGTACTCGCCGGCGCACCTGCCGCGAGCTTCGTGGCGAGTTCGCTCACGTCGGGAATCGGATACGAACCCATGCAGTGCCCCTGACTTCGACGGAACCGGTTCGAGCGCTCACATCGCACGCGAGCGCTCGTTGATCTCGCGGTGGAATCTCGTTCGTTCCTGACGCAGTTGCCCCTGGATCGGACAGTATCAAGCGCTCGCCGGCCGCGTCCCGAGACGCGGATGGAGCCGGGGCCCTACGGTGCCGGCATGACCACTCCCGGCGAACACCGCATCGACCTCGGCCACGGCGTCTTCATCGACTACTGCTTCACCGGCCCGGGTGCGATCGACTTCCAACTGTGGTGGGAGTCGGTCGAGCTCGCCCACGGCTCGATCGACGAGCAGACCCCGGCCGCGAAGGTGGAAGTCGACACCAAGGTCGCACGGGCGGAGATGGACCTGACCATCGACGGGTTCCTCGGGGAGGTGCTCTGCTCGGCGAGCATCCAGATCTGGGACACCTCGGCGAACCCGCCGGGCTGGACGTCGATCGTGGCGTGCACGAACGACGTGCTCGTCCATTTCGACCCCACGAAGGGCATGGTCGCCGGCCGCGCCACGGCCTACCCGCCGGTGGTCCAGGGTCCGTGGGGCCCGAGTGGCCCGAGCGGCGACGGCGTGACCCGTTTCCACATCACGGACCAGCCGCGCGTGCTCGCCGATGTCGGGCCGGAGGTCAAGGCGCGGATGTTTCCCGCCTACTCGCCGCTCGTGCTCAACATCGTTGCCTGCTGTGGACGCCCGACCGGCAGCCCCAGCGGGCCGGGGGTCTACGCGGATCCCGAGTCGCCGTGGTTCAACGTGTTCTTCGGCGTCTACCAGATGGACTGCGCGGTGACCGACGGCTGGACCCGTCCCTTCGGATACGAGAGCGCGGCGGGGGTCGCCTCGGTCGTACATGGCGAGGACCTCGTGCGGATCGGAAAATCCGATTGGAACTGGTTCTCGAACTACATGTACGGCGTGCCCTCGGGCGTCTGCGCGCAGTACAGCTCGGTCGACATGGGCGCGGTGACGTTCACCCCCACCGAGACGATTCCCCTTGGATCGACCACGTGGCATTGCGTCACGATGAGCGGGGTGGAGGTTGCGAGCGCGTACCAGTCCGACGCGCCCGGTGCCGCGCAGTTGGTGGAGAACTCCCTGTTGACGGACGAATGGCGGAAATCGTTCGGCGAACCGTCACCGCGGCCGGAGTATCCGACGAGTTTCATCCCGACGAAACTGCAGTCCACTTTGCTCATGACCTACTGGCAGGACGCGGCCGGATTTCACACGTTGATGTTCGGCGGGACGAGTGGGATCGACACGGACCCCGCGTTTCTCGCCGCGCAAGTCAGCGCCGCGAAGCAGACGATCGTCGATCACTATCCGACCGCGGGGTTCGCGCCGAGCTGAGGCCCGCCCGGCATCGGGTCAGCCCAGCTGTTTGAGGGACGCGGCCGCGCGCGACGCCACCTTTGCGTATCCCTGCTCGATCGCGAGTCGGTACGACGCGGTCAGGCGGGTGCGGGCCGCCTCCAAGTCGGGGCGGTCCGAGCGCGCCGCGCTGAGCTGGCCCCACCAGAGATCGGTACGGGCGATGAAGAACTTGCCGCCCACCGCACGGTTGAACTCGTCGGCCTGCATGAAGGAGCGCTCGGCCTCGTCGAAGTCCTCGAGGACCATCGCGAGCCCACCGAGATAATGCGCGATGCATCCCTGGACGGTGGTGCCGGTGCAGGCGAACAGGTCGGCCCACGGAAGGAGGATCTCTCGCATCGGCCCGGCGTGGCGGACCAACCGGCGTTCGATCGCGATGTCGGCGTAGTCGACCAGGCCGGTGAGCCATGCCTGGTCGATGGGCATCTCGTAGTTCTGTGCCCCGAGTTCATCGAGCATCCGCTCGGCTGCCTGGAACCGGTCGCCTTCGAGATGAGAGAGCGCGAGCGCGGCGCCGCCGGTGGCGGCGAGTCCCGGCATCTCCGACATGGTCGCCTCGATCAGCTCGCCGAGTTCGCCCAGGATGCCCCGTTGCAGACACAACACCATCTGTTCCACGGAGAAGTAGCGGTCGGCGTCGGGCTGACCGGATTCGGTCCCGAGGGCGAGCGCGGCCTGCGTGATTTCGTCGGCCTCCTCGAGATCGCCTCGACTCAGGGCACAGACGACGCGGTTGTTCAGATCCGACCACAACAATGTGGGTTCGCCGAGCCGCTCCGCCATGGCGCCGGCGCGTGCGGTGAAATGATCCCGGCCGGCGAGATCGGCGGCGAGGCCGAGGGTCTGCGCGCGCCACACCGAGGCGAAGAACAGCAGCACCGGGTCGCCGAGGCGTTCGGCGCGCACGAGTGCCGCCTCGGTCCGCCCAAGCGAGTCGGTCAGGAGCTGCGGCACGGCGAGGGGCAAGGCCAGGTCGTTGAGGACGCGCACGGCCATTGCGTCGTCGTCGGACGCCATGGCGATCGCGGCGGCTTCGTCACCGAGGGCACGCCGGCGTTCGAGTGAGGTCCCGTACGAGAGTTCCTTACACAACGCGGCGAGCACCAACGCCCGATCGGTCGAATCGGCATCGAGCTGCTCCAGCGTGGCCTCCAACACCTCGACCCGCTCGTGATCGACGGTGCCGATCGCGCTCGCCCATCCCCGGCTGTTGGTGGTGGCCGCGGCGAGCAGCCGCTCGCACTCGTCGAGGGCCAAGGCCGTGCGGCAGGAGTCGAGGAGCGTCTGGCGAAACGCCGGGTCACCGGTCTTGCGTTGCGCGTTCCCGAGCCCGATTTGGAGGTCGAGGTCGAGGACCGGATCGGCGGTGGGAAGTTCAGCGCGCAGCGCAATCGCCTGTGCGTAGTAGGTGTGGGCGATGTCCGGCGCGAGACCGGTCAGGGCTTCATCGGCGGCCTGCTTGGCGTAGGTGACCGCCGTTGCGAGATCGGCCGGCCGCCCCGTCTTCGACCAATGTCGCGCGAGTTCACCGGCTTGGCGCTCGACGCGCCCGGCGTGGAAGTCCTCGATTGCCACCGCAACCTGGCGATGCAACACGCCGCGCCGGGTCGCGCCGATGCCGTCGTAGAGGGTGCGTTGGATGAGCGCGTGTCGGAATCGGAACTGACCGGCGACCTCGGTGACTTCGTAGACGAGTGCCGCGGACGCGGCGCGATCAAGCGTGTCGAGCAGCACGTCCTCCGAGGTGGAGGTCGCGAGCGCGAGGACGCTGAAGTCGAAGTCGAGGCCCATCACCGCCGCAGTCCACAGCAACCTCTCGGCGTCGGGCCCGAGGCGCCCGACCCGCATCCCGATCACCTCGCGCAGGCTGTTCGGCATCGTGATCTGGCTGAGGTCGGTCTGGGCGATCCAACCGCGGGTGGGGTCGACGCTGATCTGGCCCGCGTCGGCGAGATGGCGGAGCAGTTCGGTCACGAAGAACGGGTTGCCGTCCGTGTCGCGATGGATGAGCTGGGCGAGTGCAGTGGCCTCGTCGTCGAGCGCGTAACCGGCGCCGGCCGCGAGCAGCGACTCCACTCCCTGCTCGTCGAGGCCGGACAGGTCGATACGACTCACGCGTGGTTGACGCCATAGCGCGGCGAGCGCTTCCATGAGCGGGTGCGAAGCTGCGAGTTCGTCGTCCCGGTAGGTGCCGAGGATCAGGAGACGCATCGGTTGCGCCGATGAGACGAGGTGGACGAGGAGTTGGAGGCCCGACTGGTCAGCCCATTGCAGGTCGTCGAGGACGAGCACGATCGGCAGGTCCTTGGACAGCTCGACAAACGTCGAGAGCACCGCGGCGAAGAGCAGATACCGCTCGGTGTCGGCGTCACTGGCCGAGCTGCGGGCCAGGCCGGGCAACCGAGCGGAGAGCGCGGGAATCAGACGGGTCAGCTCGGGGCCATGATCGCCCACCGCGGTCATCAGCTGTTCCTCGGTCGCCTGCTTGACCATGAACGTGAGTGCTTCGGAGAACAACTTGTACGGCGCGCTGAGGTCCTCCTCGGCCCGTCCGAACAACACCAACGCGCCGCTCTCGAAGGTTCGCCGCGCCGCCTCGGCCACCATGGTGGTCTTGCCCTGACCCGCCTCGCCCGCGACGAGGACCACTTCGGTGCCCTCCCCGGCCGTGACCCGCTTGTACGCGTCGTGGATCATGTCGAGTTCCGTGACTCGGCTCACGAAGCCGGCGTCCGGTCGGATGGCGAGTCGGGGCGGGAGCTCCGGTCCGTTCGCCCCCGCGCCCGCGACGGGCGCCCAGGTCACCTCCACCGTGTCGACGGGATACGGGAGGCCCTTCAACATCTGCTCGCCGATGGCCACGCAGGGGTGCTCGTTGCGGCGACCGGCCGTCAGGCGGACGATGTCCGCGGCGAGGATCTGGCCGCCATTGCAGAGCCCGCACAATCGCGCGGCCTCGATCACCGGATCGCCGAAGTAATCGCCGTCTTCGGTCGTGACCTCGCCGCCACTCAGACCCGCGCGCAATCCCACGGGACGATCGCGGTTGCGGTTGTCGATCTCGATGCCGCGCTGCATCTCGACCGCGCAGCTGAGCGCGGCGGTGGCCGAACGGAAGACGATCATCACACCGTCGCCGAGGTTCTTGACCTCCTCGCCGTCGGCCTCCGCGATGGCCTTGCGCAGGATGGCGAAGTGGCGCCGCCGGTGTTCATCCGCGTTCTCGGGTGACATGCTCGCCGCCGTGGCGGTCGAATCCACCATGTCGGTGAAGAGCACCGTGATGTTGTCCGCTGCCATCTGCCCACCACCGGCCCCGGTTGTCGTGCTGCCCCGCGCAGGCTAGACCGCCGGGTTCGGACCGGCAGCGGCCGTTCGGTGGAGGATGAGCGTCCATGAGCGCAACTGCGAGGCCCACGATCGAGCACGTGTTCGTCCTCATGCTCGAGAACCGCTCGTTCGACAATCTGTTGGCGTTCTCCGGCATCCCGGGGATCCGCCACGCATCGCCCGGCGACGCGAACACCTACCGCGGCAGCACCTATGCGGTCGGTGCGCCGGGCGCGCCGGTAGCGATGCCGACCGATCCGGGTCACGAGGTCGCCGATGTGGTGCAGCAGCTGTGCGGACGGCGTGGCGCGCTGGTGCCGTGGCGTTCGTATCCCACCGCGATCGACAACTCGGGGTTCGTCTCGAACTACGCGACCACGCGCTCCGAGTTCACCAAGGACTCGCACCGGCTTCCCGAGCCGGGGGAGTACCGCGACGTCATGGCGTGCTTCGACACGCCGAACCAACTCCCGGTACTCCACCAACTTGCGACCGAGTTCGCGGTCTGCGACCAGTGGTTCGCCTCGGTCCCCGGACCCACGTGGCCGAACCGGTTCTTTCTCCACGGCGCATCGTCGGGCGGCTGGGCCGACAGCCCGAGTCTCGATGTGATCAAGGGCTGGATCACATCGGCCACCAAGTTCCGGTACCCGAGTGGTGTCTCCATCTTCGACCGGTTGTCCGCAGCGGGCCGGTCGTGGCGTGTGTACGGGGACACGGACGGACCTCCCATGGGTGGCGTGCCGCTCGTCGCCGCGATCACCGGGGTGACCTATCCGGACGACATCCACTCGTTCTCGGACTTCGAGCCCGACCTCGCCGGCCACTACCCCTACTCGTACATTTTCATCGAGCCGAACTACGGCGACGTCGTCGGTGGTTCGTACGTCGGCGGGTCCTCGCAGCATCCGCTCGACGGCGTCGCGCGCGGCGAAGCGCTGATCAAGTCGACGTACGAACTCCTTCGCAGCTCGAGCCTCTGGGAACGGAGTCTGCTCGTCGTCGCCTACGACGAGCACGGAGGTTTCTACGACTCGGTCGCGCCGGGAGCCGCGCCGCCGCCGGCCGACGGAAGTCCCGAGGCCCCGTCGATGAACCGACGCGGATTCCTTTTTGATCACTACGGTCCGCGCGTTCCGGCGGTCGTGATCTCGCCGTGGGTCAGCCGGGGCGTCGACCACACGCGGTATGACCATTCGTCGGTGCCGGCCACCATCGAGCGACTCTTCGGTCTTGCTCCACTCACCGCGCGCGACCGCGCGGCCAACGACCTCCGCCATCTGCTGGCCGAAGCTGCGCCCCGCACCGACTGCCCCACCGTCCTTTCGGATCCGGTTCCCGACCCACCGCGTCCGGCCGTATCCATCGGCGCGGCCGACGACGAGCCGCTCCCCGCGTCCGGCACCGTCCACGGAACTCTCGCAGTGCTGGCCGCCGCCGACCTCGAATGCAGTTCCGGTGCGATCGAGCGCGGCGTCGTGCGGGACCGGATCGCGTCGCTGCGAACCCGCGGCGATGCTCGTACCTACGCGGAGGACGTCATGGCCCGGATCAACGACCGTCGGCCCGGTTGATTATTTCGGTCACCGGGCCGGCCGGGATCGCGCGTGGTCGCGGAAGTGACAGCCTCTAACCTCGTGGGCGTGTCACAGACTTCGACCCGGCGCTCAACCCACATTGTCGGGATCATGCTCGTCGTCGTACTGACGGGTTGTATGTCGTCAGACTCGTCCAAGGAACCGAAGCGGCCCGATCCACCCGAGCGCGCTTCTGGACAACAGAATCCCCGACGGTCGGTCGAGGCGGCGGTGGACGCGCTGTTGAGCGCCGAGCAACGGGGCGACTACGCCGGGTCCTACGCCTTGCTGTCGAGAGCGGGTCGCCGCGAGTATCCGACTGTCGCACGGTGGATGCGACGTCGCACGCGTCTCCCCGCCGTAACTGACTTCACGGTGGCGGCAACGTCGGACGACACCGCCGTGGCGACGGTGAGCCACGAGCCGGCGCTCGACCCGTTTCGGGGCCTCACTCCCGGACGAGAACGCCAGACATGGAACGGCCGGAAGACCGGCGCAGGGTGGCTGCTCGACTCAGATCCAACCGTGAAGCTCGTGCTTCCGTCGGACGCCGCGGCGAAGGAGGCGGCCTCGCAATGGGCGGGGGCGGTGCAGCGCTGCGACCAGACCGGCGCGCGCGCATTCCAGGCGGTGGACCAGCTCTTCGGCGATGCGAATGCTGCGTCCGGACTGTGCGGCTCGGTCGCGACGGTGGTCGCCGACGGAGTCAGCCGGCTAGGGGCGGGACCCTCGTCGGCCGACATCGTGGCGCAGTACAGCACTGACGCCTTGAACTGGGCGAAGGTCGTGGAGGTGAAGGCACCGGTTGCTTTCGGCGCGGTGGTGGTCCCTCTGGGTGACATTTGGCGAATAATTGGAATTCTTCCGCCATCTGGGTCATCCAACCCCTGACCCCGGTACGAACTCCACCCGAACGATCGCTTGGGGCGGTCTTCGGGTGAGTGCCGCGTCTTTGTACCTTGGGTCGCCGATCGGCGAGTCGCATGGAGGTTGATCAAATGAGAAATCGTTGGACCCGTTCGATCGCCACGGTCTCGGCGGTCGGACTACTCAGCGCCGTCGGGCTGACCGCCGGCCCGGCCGGAGGCGCGAGCCATCGCGAGGCACCGTTGACGAGTCAGGACGCGACTGCGGACAACACCGACCTCTATGCGTTCCGCGATCCGGTCGATCCCACGAAGCTGAACATCATCGCCAACTACATCGGCTTGGAGATTCCCCAGGGCGGGCCGAACTGGCTGAAGTTCGGCGACGACGTCCTGTACGAGATCAACATCAACAACTCGGATCGGGTCGAGGACAACATCGTCTACTCGTTCCGCTTCCGCACGATCGTCGACAACCCGGACACGTTCCTCTACAACACGGGCCGGATCACCCAGCCCAATGCCGCGCCGCAGAACGTGCGGCAGGTGTATTCAGTCGAGAAGCGGGTCGGCGGCCACTCGACGGTGATCGCCCGCGATCTCCCGACGCCGCCGGTGAACATCGGTCCCCGCTCGACCCCGAACTACGAGGCTGGCCTGGCGGCGCCGACCGTCTCCAACTTGCCCGGAGGCGGCAAGGTGTTCGCCGGTCAGCGTGCGGACGCCTTCTTCGCCGATCTGGGTTCGGTCTTCGATTTGCTCGGTTTGCGCCCACTCAACGAAGCCCATGTCATTCCCCGACATGCGAGTGCCGGGGTCGACGGGTTGAAGGGCCTCAACGTTCACACGATTGCGTTGCAGCTGCCGATCACCGAGGTGAGCCGGTACCACGACGTCCCGACGGTGGTTGATTCGAAAGCGTCGATCGTGGGCATCTACGCCTCGTCGAGTCGGCGAGCAGTTCGGGTGCTCTCCGAGGAGAGTGCACCGCGCAACGTCGGCAGGTGGGTCCAGGTGAGCCGCCTCGGAATCCCGCTGGTCAACGAGGTGCTCATCCCGCTCGGCAAGAAGGACCGCTGGAACGCGCTGAACCCCGAGGACGATGCACAGTTCTTCGGCAACATCCTCGATCCGGAACCAGCGAAGCTCATCCCGGCGCTCTACCCGGGAGTCTCAACGCCACCAGGAGGGTTCAATCCTGACGGGTCGCCGAAGCGCAGCGACATCGTTGCCGTGCTCACCGGTCAGGGAGCCGGCTTGTCCGCGGCGAACGCGCTGCCTCCCGCAGACCTGCTGCGAGTGAACCTCGCGGTCGCGCCCAACGCGGTCGGAAGCCGGCTCGGCATTCTCGCCGGCGACACTGGTGGGTTCCCGAACGGCCGTCGGCTCACGGATGATGTCGTCGACATCGAGCTGCGGCTCCTCGCTGGCGGTACGCCCTTCACTCCGGCGTTCAACGTCTCACCGAACAACGCGTTGACGGACGGGGTCGACAAGCCCCAGACTCCGATCATGGCGCGGTTCCCGTATATCGGCACCCCGCTCGACGGGTACAGCCACCAGGTACCCGGCCCACCGGCACCGTGAGGCGCGCGGCTTCAGCCGTTTTCGTCGGTGTTCTTGTCGTCGCCGCCTCGGCTTGCCGGGGCGGCGACGATGTGAAGGCGAAGACCCCGACTCGGGTGCCGGTACCGTTCGTGACGATCGACCCGAGTCGTACCTCGGCGGCCGACACGCTCATCGAGCGCAGCCAGTCGCGTCTAAGGGACGCTCCTCAGGACGACGCCGCTCGGCTCTTGCTCGCGCGGGCGTTGCTCCAGAAGATCGGTGAGACCGCCGACCCCACCCTTTACGGGAGGGCCGACACTCTCCTCCGCGATCTCCGGGAGTGTCGACCGCGCGATTCCGGCGTGATCATCACGTCGGGCATCCTGGCCCTTTCGCGGCATCAGTTCGCCGCCGCACGCGCGCTGGGCGAGCGGGCGATCCGACTCGCGCCGAGGAACTCGACGGCGTTGGGGATCCTGGTCGACGCCAACAATGAACTCGGTCGGTACGACCGGGCCCTGAACGCGACGCAGGCGATGGCGGACGCCCGCCCGAATCTTCCCGCTTTGACGCGAGTTTCGTACGCACGAGAGCTCCGGGGCGACACCAACGGCGCGATCCTCGCTCTGGAGCAGGCCAGCGCGGCGGCGGGCTCGGGCGGCGGAGCCGACCTCGCCTACGCGCAGGCCCTCCGCGGCAACCTCCTGCTCGTCTCGGGGCACACCGACGGTGCCGAAGCGGCGTTCGCTGCCGCCGAAGCGGCGCAGCCGGGATTCGCGGCCGCGGTCGCGGGGCGCGCCCAGGCGCTGGTTGCTCGGGGCCGGACCGCCGCGGCCGTACCCGTGCTCGAACAGCTCCTCGATCAGACACCGCTCGCTCAGTACGCGAGCGAGCTCGGTGATGCACTCACTGCCGTGGGTCGCAACGCAGCGGCCGGGCGGGCGTACGACCGAGCGCGCGAGCTCGATCGACGGGAGCTGAAAAATGGCGTCGATGTCCGCCTCGAGATGGCGGCCTTCGACGCCGATCACGACCCTGGCCCCGAAGCGGTCGCCGATGCCCGCGTCGCGCTTGCCGCGCGGCCGAGCTCGCTGGCGCACGACGTATTGGCGTGGAACCTCTACCGGGTCGGCGACTTCGAGGAAGCGGCGAGGGAATCGCGGCGGGCCCTGTCACTCGGTAGTCGAGACCCTACGGAGCGCTTCCATGCGGCGGCGATCGCGTTCGCACGCGGCGACCGTTCGGCCGCGATCAGGCATCTGCGGGTGGTCCTCGAGGGGAATCCACGATTCAACGCATTCCTGATCCCTGAAGTGGAGCAACTCGCGAAACGCCTGGGCGAACGCGTCCCCACCGGAGACTGAGCGACCGGCTCCGTCGGCGGGATTCAACCCCGGATGTGGGCCGCGAGCATCGCCGCGCTGGGCCGTGGTTCGCGGTCGCGAGTGAACAGCCCGAAGGGGACGTCGTATCCGAAGGTCCACTCGTAGTTGTCCACTCCGGTCCAGTGGAAGAAGCCGCGAACGTCCACCCCGTCGCGGATGGCCTCGTCCACGACTGCGAGTGACTCACGTAAGACGTCGGTGCGCCATTCGTCGTCGTCGGTACCCACACCGTGTTCGCAGATGAGCAGCGGTCGGTTCGGCAGCTCGTCGTGCAGTCGGCGGAGCACGAGGCCGAGCCCCTCGCTCCACGGTGCGTATCCGAGCGGCCCGACGCGCGCGTTGCTCGGGTAGGGCGAGAACCGTCGGTCGCGTCCGACCGCGTTCGCGGAGTAGTAGGAGAACCCGACGAGGTCGCAGCACTCACGGAGGTCCGCCACCGGCTCGACCGCGCGGCCGGGGAGCGCGAGGACGCCGTCGCGATCGGCGCGCATCCAGACGTTCCACATCAACTCGTCGATGTCGCGGGTGTTGTGTTCGGCGGGCACCGAGTCATCGATCGGGAACAGTGGTGAGAGGTTGTGGACCGTGGCGACGGGCGTGCCCGCGCCGCGCAACTCTCGCCACGCGTCTCGTTGGGCCAACAAGATGCCGCGGTACGCCTCGATCATCTCGCCGAGGTTTCGCCGGCGCGGCGGGAGCACGCCGAGCTGATAACTGAGCGCCGCGTATGCGAATGGCTCGTTGATCGGCTTCCAGCCGAACACCAGGTCGCCGAACTGTTCCGCGCAGAACGCGACGTGCCGGGCCCAGTAGTAGGAGCGGGCGTGGTCGTCCCGGAACGCGCCGTCACCCTCTTCGGTGAACCATCCGGGCAGCGTGAAATGGTGCAGGCAGACCCAGGGGGAGATCCCGGCGTCGCGAGCGGCCTGGAGGATCTCCCGGTAGTGCTCGACCACGGCTCCGTCCGGCCGACCGGGCTCGGGTTCGATGCGCGCCCACTCCACCGACAACCGGTGGTGGGTGAGTCCGTGGGCCGCGTACAGCGCGAAGTCCTCCGCGTAGCGGGTACCGAAACCGTTTCCCTCCGCACTGCGCGGGTACGTGCCGCGCAGCTCCTCTCGATACCAATCCGATTCCCGCGCCGCCCCTTCCGCCTGGGTCGACGACGCACCGGTGCCCCACCAGAAGGTGTCGGGGCGGGTCACAGGCCGCCTTGGCGTCGAAACCAGCCGCAGTCTTGTCCGGCCCGGCGGTTCACGTGTTCGATCGCCGCCTGCACCTGGGGATCGTCGACGACGGAACGGTCACCATCGCGCAGCTTCTCGAACGAGCGCCACACCCGTGTCGCATCTCGCCGCGTGTCCACCGGCGCGGATTGGGCGATCGCGCGCGTGTACCGAACGTGCTCGGCGAGCGAGACCTTCCTCGAGGTCACCGCGACGTCATACCGCGCCGCCGCCGCGCAGAAGGCACGCGACGGGCGCGGGAAACTCGACTTCATGTCGTCCCCCTGGCTGCACGCCGTGGTGCCGAGCGCGACGGCCACCAGCAGGACGAGAGCAGCGGTGCTCCGACGGTGGGTCATTCCCGAGATTGTGCAACGCTGCGGTGGAGATCCACGAGTCGGCGAGGCGCCACCAGTGCAATCCCGTTCCGAGCAATGGCGCCCGATCCTCCCGTATTTCGGTGCATTCATCGGGCTCGGAGTGGCGCTCAGCTTCTTCGGGCCGGCGATTCCCGAGTTGCGGCGTCAGACCGGTTCGACGGTGGGCGAGATGGGCCTCGTGTTCAGCGCCCATTCCGTCGGAGGACTTGTCGGCTCCATTGTGGCCGGCCGGGTCTTCCGCCGATTCGGTGGTCGGCACCTGATTGCGCTCGCGCTCGGCGCGTTCGCAATCTCGATCGTCGTGGTGCCGGCGACGCGCGAACTCGCGATTCTCGTGCTGGCCGGGGCGGTGATCGGCTTCGGCGCCGGGAGTGTCGATGTCGGTGGCAATACCGCAGTGTCCGGTCTCGTGGCGCCCGGACGGCTGGTGTCGTCGATCAACGCGCTGCACCTGTCGTTCGCCGTCGGTGCGGTGATCGCACCCCTCGTCGTCGGGATCTCGCTGTCGATCACGGACTCGCTGTGGCCGGCGTGCATCGTGTTCGCGTTCGGTACCGGCGCGGTCGCGTGCGGACTCTGGTTCGGAGACCGAGCGGGCTCGGCGCGCCAAGCGGCCGACGACCACGCCCAACGCGGTGTCGCGCCTGATCGGTGGCGGCTGGCGTTGGTTGCGTTCTTCTTCTTGTTGTACGTCGGTCTCGAGGTTGGCTTCGCGGGCTGGATTGCCACCTATAGCGACGAACTCGGATTGGGTTCGGGCTGGGCCACCGGTCTCACCGTCGCGTTCTGGGTGGGGTTCTTGCTCGGCCGCATCGCCATGGTGTGGCGTGGCGACCGCCTGGCGACGGGTCGGGTGTTGGCGTGGAGCGTGTTCGGCGCGACCGTGCTCGCCGTCGGCGTCGCGGTGGTCGGGGCCCGGGCCTTTCCCCTCGTGGTGCTGTCGGTGCTGTTCGGCGCGGTCATCTCCCCGCAGTTCCCCACGATGCTGGCCCACCTCCATCGCGTCGTCCCGCTCTCGGGTGTGGTCACGGCGTGGTGTATCGCCGGATCGGCCCTCGGTGGTCTGATCCTTCCGCCGGTCATCGGCGCGCTGCTGGATTCGGTGGGCACCGGCGCGCTGCCGTGGACGATCGCGGCCGCGTCGGCGGCCAGCGGGTTGGTGGTGTTCGCCATCGACCGCTGGGCGCTCGCGATTCCGACCGCGGGCCTCGTCGGGGCGGTGGCTCGGGTCGAGAGTGCCGGCGCGGCGCCGAACCCGATGGCGTTACCCTCGGCAGATGCGTAAGCGTCGGTTGCGTCGAGACACTCCCGGGTTCCAGTACTCGGCGTGGGACGGGACCCAGGTCGGCTTCGATCTCGACGCCGATGCGCTGCTTTCCGAGATGGCCGACGAGCTCCTCTACCACGGTGATCTCAACGCGGCTCTGCGGCGGATGCTGCAGCAGGGTTTTCAGGACCGCAACGGCGAGCAACTGATGGGCATGCAGGAGATGCTCCGGAAGCTGCGGGAGCGTCGGCAGCAGGAACTCGAGCAGCGGGATCTCGGCGGTGTGTACGACGACATCGCCGAGAAGCTGAACGACGTGATGGAACACGAGCGGGCGGGGATGGACCGGCGCGTGCAAGAAGCGCGTGCGGGTGACGACGAGCGGCGCCGGGAGATCGTCGAGCAGTTGGCCCAGGAGCGCGGCCTCGAACTCGACCTCGTCCCCGATGATCTCGCGGGCCGCGTCCAGGCGCTCCAGAACTACGACTTCATGGACGACGACGCGCGCCAGGAGTTCGAGGGGCTGATGGACGAACTCCGTCAGCAGCTCATGCAGAGTTACTTCAATCAGATGTCCGAGGGCATGCAGAACGTCTCGCCGGAGCAGCTGGCGCGGATGAAGGACATGCTCGCGAGCCTGAACCAGATGCTCGAACAGCGCGAGCGCGGGGAGGAACCGGATTTCGCGAAGTTCATGGCCGAGTACGGCGACTTCTTCCCCGGCAATCCCAAGACGCTCGACGAGTTGTTGGAACAGATGGCGCAGTCGATGGCGGCGATGCAGCAGCTGCTCAACTCCATGACCCCCGAGCAGCGCGCGCAGATCCAACAACTCGCCGATTCGCTGCTCGACGACATGGACCTGCAATGGCAGATGGGCGAGCTCGGCCGCAACCTCCAACAGGCCTTCCCGAACATGCCGTGGGGTCGGTCACTCGATTTCAGTGGTGACCAGCCGATGTCGATGGGCCAGATGTCGAGCGTGCTCCAGACCATCGGTGACCTCGACGGGCTCGAGCAGATGCTCCAGGGCGTCACCCAACCCGGACAGCTCGCCGAGGTCGACATCGACCAAGCGCGTGACCTGTTGGGCAACGACGCCGCCCGGTCGTTGGAACGGTTACAGGACCTCGCACAGATGCTCAAGGACGCCGGACTCATCGACCAACGCGACGGTCGGTACGAACTCACGCCGAAGGGCGTGCGCGCGCTCGGCCAGAAAGCGCTCAGCGATCTGTTCCGCAACCTCGTCAAGGACCGAGCCGGTCGGCATTCGATCGAGCGCAACGGTGTGGGGCACGAGCGCGCGTATGAACACAAGCCGTACGAGTTCGGTGATCCGTTCAACCTCAACGTCGAACAGACGATCCGGAATGCCATCACGCGCCAGGGCGGTGGCACTCCCGTGCACCTGACGCCGGCCGACTTCGAGGTCGAGCGCACCGAAGTGGTCACCAAGTCCTCGACGGTGCTGCTGCTCGACGTGTCCATGTCCATGCCGATGCGGGACAACTTCCTGCCGGCCAAGAAGGTCGCGATGGCGCTCCACTCGCTCATCACCACCCAGTTCCCGAACGACTACTTCGGTCTGGTCTCGTTCGGGCGCGTCGCCCGGGATGTCAAGCCGCAGTTGCTGCCCGAGTTGAGTTGGGACTTCGAGTGGGGCACCAACATGCAACACGCGATGCTGCTGGCGCGCACCCAACTGGAGAAGCAGTCCGGCACCAAGCAGATCATCATGGTCACCGACGGCGAGCCGACCGCCCACATCGAGGGCGGCGAAGCGATCTTCCAGTACCCGCCGTCGTACGCCACCATCGAACAGACCCTGCGCGAAGTCCGGCGCTGCACCCGGGCCGGGATCCGCATCAACACCTTCATGCTCGACGAGTCGCCGTACCTCCAGGACTTCGTGACCCGCATGATGAAGATGAACCAGGGCCGCGCCTTCTTCACCCCCGCTGCCACCCTCGGCGACTACGTGCTGGTGGACTTCCTCGAACACCGCACCGCCCACCGCCGCGCGTCCTGACGCCTCGCCGGGCGCGCGCCCTCCAGCTCCTCAATCCGTGTCCTGCTGTCCACTGGCCCCGCAGCCACCGATCCGGTGGCTCCGGGCCCAGTGGACAGCAGGACACAGGACGCACGCCCACCCCACGCCTCACGCCCGACGGCGCGCAAGCGCATGAGCGCCTGGGGTCGCCGCGCGCCGCGAACGCGCGACCGCCCTGGCAGGAACAGTGGGGTCATAGGCATTGCGGCCACGGATCGGGTGGTTCACACTGCGTCCATGCGGCGAATCGTGATCCTCACCTTCGACGGCGGGCAGAGCCTCGACGTCACGGGACCACTCGAGGTCTTCGCGGCCACGGAGCGATCGATGGGCACAGCGTTCTACTCCATCGAGGTGGCGGCACCGGCGCGCGGGACGGTGCGCATGATGAGCGGCCTCCGCCTCGTCACCGATGTCGGAATTGCCGATGTCGTCGGACCGGTCGACACGTTCATCGTTGCCGGAGGTGACCGCGAGGGAATCGTCCGCACGATCTCCGATCCTGCGCTCATGGGCCACGTCGTACGCGTCGCGGGTTCATCCCGGCGCGTCGCGTCGGTGTGTTCCGGTGCGTTCGTCCTTGCTGCGGCCGGGCTGCTCGACGGTCGGCGTGCCACCACCCATTGGAGCGCATGTGCGGAGTTGGCGCACAGCTACCCGAACGTCACCGTGGAGTCCGATCCCATCTTCGTGCGCGACGGTTCGGTCTCCACCTCGGCGGGCGTCACTGCCGGTATCGATCTCGCACTGTCGTTCGTCGAGGAGGACGTCGGTCATGACGTTGCCATGGCGGTCGCGCGTCAGCTGGTGGTGTTCCTCAAACGACCCGGTGGCCAGGCGCAGTTCAGCACTGCGCTGGAGCTCCAGTCCGGTGATCGGCACGAGGTGGCCGAGCTCCAGGCGTGGATCGTGGAGCACGTGGCCGAAGACTTGTCCGTTGCGCAGCTGGCGCAGCGGGCGGCGATGAGCCCGCGGCACTTTGCGCGCGTGTTCGCGGCCAACACGGGTACGACGCCGGCACGGTATGTCGAGCGCACGCGCCTCGAGGCGGCGCGCCGACGGCTCGAGGAGTCCGATGCCGGAGTCGACGCAGTTGCGCGCGACTGTGGGTTCGGTTCCTCCGAGACGATGCGCCGTTCGTTCCTTCGTGCCTTCCGCGTCGCGCCCACCGACTACCGCCGCCGATTCCGCGCCGCCTGAAGTTCATCGTGCGCGAACCGTGTCCGCTGGCCCCGGCCCCCCCCCGAAAGGTGGGGGGGGGGGCCTGGCAAAGGCACCCACCCGCCCCCGGGGGTAGCAATTAAAAGTACCAACGGAAACTGTGT
>JANPMG010000203.1:0-46497 GCA_031422675.1 Acidimicrobiia bacterium
GCGGCCGGCTCACCGGCACCCGGGGTCGAAGTCCGGCGGGCCGACGACGGCGAACTCCTCATTCGCGCACCGCAGGTCATGCGCGGATATTGGGACGACCCGGGAGCCACCGCGGCGGCGATCACCGACGGCTGGTTACACACCGGCGACGTGGCACGGATCGACACCGACGGCGTGGTCACGATCGTCGACCGCAAGAAGGATGTGATCGTGAGCGGTGGCGAGAACGTGGCGTCGCGCGAGGTCGAGGAAGTCCTACACCGGCATCCGGCAGTGAGCGACGTCGCGGTCATCGGCGTCCCCGACGCGCGCTGGGGTGAACGCGTCTGCGCAGTGGTGGTGGTGCGGGAGCCCGTCGACGCGAGCGAGCTGACCGCCCATTGCCGGGAACAACTCGCAGGGTTCAAACGCCCGCGCCAGATCGAGTTCGTTGCGGCGCTCCCCCGGAACGGCTCGGGGAAGGTGCTCAAGCATCAGCTCCGGGCGCAGTTCGGCGCCAGCGAATAGCTTCCGCTTCATGCGACCCGCAACGGTGACATCATGACGAGCCTGCGACTTGCCTTCGTCGGGTGTGGTGCCATCGCCGACTGGCACCTCGACGCGATCGAGGCCATCAACAAGGCGGCTGCACCACGCATCGAGGTCGTCGCCGCGATCGACCCGGTCGCGGAGCGCGCCGAGCGGATCGCGAAGCGCACGGGTGCCGTCACCCACGCAACCCTCGGCGACGCGATCGCGGCCGGCGGGTTCGATGCCGTCTCGATCATGGTGCCGCACCATCTGCACGAACCCGTCGCGCTCGAAGCCTTCGCCGCCGGGCTCCACGTGCTGCTCGAGAAGCCGATGGCGCCCACGCTCGACGCCTGCGACCGCATCCTCGCGGCCGCGGCGAACGCCGGCACCGTGTTCATGGTCGCGGAGAACGCGCAGTACTGGCCCGAGGTTCTGTTCGCACTCGACGTGATCGAGTCGGGACGCATCGGCGACGTCATCACCGCGCGGGCGTGCAGCTTCGTCCCGCCGCTCGACGAGTTCTTCGGCGGCGAGCAACCGTGGCGATTCTCGAACGCCGCCGCGGGTGGCGGGGTGGCGATCGACACCGGTTCCCACTGGCTGCGCCCCCTGCGGATGTGGCTCGGTGAGATCGACGAAGTGGTCGCCGCACTCGGTCACCCGTTCCCGGGAATGGAGGGCGAATCGCTGTGCCGGGCCCTGTGCCGGCACCGAGACGGTCGCATCTCGGTGTTCGACGTGATGCTCGCGCCCGGCCCGCTCGGACCCGAGCCGTTGTTCCGCATCACCGGGACCGCCGGTGAACTCGTCATCGAAGGGATCGGGCGAGTCAAGGTCTTCGACGGCACCGAGGCTCGCGGTGAGGTGGTGTTCCAGGGCAACTACCTCCAGTCCTACCAGGGCGAGTACACCGACTTCGCGGCTGCAGTGCTCGACGGCACTCCACTCGCCGCCGGTCCGGAGGTGGCGCTCGGCGAACTCCGATGCGCGTTGGCGATGTACCGCAGCGCCGAGACCAAGCAGTGGGAGTCGGTGTGGACGTGAGCGATCTCACGAGCCGCGGCGTGGCATTCGACTTCGAGGGCGCGGCAGTCCTCGTCACCGGCGGGACCAGTGGCATCGGCCGGGCGATCGCCGGCGAGTTCGAGGCGGCCGGGGCGCAGGTCACCGTCACCGGCACGCGCCCGAGCGCAGCCGACTACGACGACCGCAACCTCGATCTCGGCTCGTTCACATACCGCCAACTCCGGCTCACCGAGACCGACGACATCCTCGCCGTCGCGGCCGCGCTCGAAGCGCTCGACGTGCTCGTGAACAACGCCGGGGAAGTACTGCCGGGCGGACAGAGCGAGTACGAACCCGACGTCTTCGCGGCCGCGATCGACATCAACCTCGTCGGTGCGTACCGGATGACGAAGGCATGCCACGACCTCCTGCGGGCGAGCGCATTCGACGGTGGCGCGAGCGTCGTGAACCTGGCGTCGATGGCGAGCTACTTCGGCATCGAGATCACTCCCGGTTACGGCGCGGCGAAGACCGCCATCCTCGGACTGACCCGCACGCTGGCGCACGCGTGGGCACGCGACGGGATTCGGGTGAACGCGGTGGCACCGGGGCTCATCGAGACGGCGATGACCGCACCGATGCTCCCCTACCCCGAACTCACCGACCCGATCGTCGCGCGCACGCCCCTCGGTCGCATCGGGACCCCGGCCGACATCGCGCCGGTCGTGGCGTTCCTCGCCAGCCCGGCGGCCCGATTCGTCACCGGACAGACGCTGGCGGTCGACGGCGGCTTCTCCATCCACGCATGAGCACGCCAGGCCCCCACCCGCACCCTGCCCGGGCGATCACCGACGCCGAACGGGCCGCGTTCGCGGCCGACGGCGTGGTGTGTCTCCGCAGTGCGCTCGATCCCGAGCTCCTGACTGCGATGGAAGCTGCGGTCGAGATCGCGCTCACCTCGGCCGCTACTGCCAACCTCTCCGAGGTGGGCCGCGGCCTCGATGACGCCGGCATCGAAGTCCTGCGGGATGAGCCGACCGGCAGGCCGGGTCGCGGCCGGTTCGCCGGTGGCGTCGACCACTGGCGCGAGCAGGGTGAGTTCGCGGACTTCGCGTGCCGATCGCCGCTGCCCGGGCTGGTCGCCGCGCTGCTCGGGAGCGCTGGGCTCTGGCTGTACGAGGACAGTCTGCTCGTCAAGGAGCCGGGCACCGCGGAGCGCACCGCGTGGCATCAAGACCTCGGGTACTTCCACGTGGACGGCCCGCACATCGCGACCACATGGTGTCCGCTCGACCCGGTCACGCCGGAGTCGGGCGCCGTCACCTACGTGCGCGGCTCGCATCGATGGGCGCAGACCTTCCGGCCGAACCTCTTCGTCAGCCCGCTCACCCTCCCCGACACCGAGGGCGACACCGTGCCCGACATCGACGCGCTCGTCGCGGCCGGCGAGTGCGAGGTGGTCACCTTCTCCACGCGGCCCGGCGACGTCGTGGTCCATCACGTACGCACCGTGCACGCCGCGAGCGCGAACCCGTCGATCAACCGGCGGCGGGCGATCTCGGTGCGTTACCTCGGCGACGACACCCGGGTCCGGGTCCGGCCCGGCGCGCCGATGAAGCCGCACCAGGCTGCGTGGATCGACGACACGCCGTTTCCGGCGGCCGCTGGTCCCGACCACCCCCACGTATGGCCGAGCACGCGGGGAGCATCTGAGTAGAACGCGTTCTACACTGGGACCATGACGATGTACCAGGGCCCCGTCTTCGACGCCGACAACCACTACTACGAAGCGCTCGACGCCTTCACCCGGCACCTCGATCCGCGCCTCGGGCCGCGCTGCGTGCAGTGGTGCGATATCGGCGGCCGCCAGTATCAGGTGGTGGGGGGACGCGTCAGCAAGGTCGTGACCAACCCCACCTTCGACCCAATCGCGAAGGCCGGGGCGATGCACGACTACTTCCGCGGCAACCCCG
Organism: Acidimicrobiia bacterium; assembly: GCA_031422675.1. Taxonomy (GTDB): domain Bacteria; phylum Actinomycetota; class Acidimicrobiia; order IMCC26256; family JAENVU01; genus JAENVU01. The sequence continues at coordinate 3,492 of JANPMG010000203.1, forward strand.
ACGGTCGTAACCCGCTCGAGTTCCTCCAGGACCGCGAGCCGATCCGGCCCGAGTACCGCGACCGTGACGCCCGGGTGCGGGTGCTCGGCGAGCAGGGCCTCGAAGGGTGTTGGCTGTTCCCCACCCTCGGCATGCTCTACGAAGAGCTGCTCGTCCACGACACCGAAGCGATGACGCTCACGTTCACCGCGTTCAACCGTTGGCTCGAAGAAGACTGGGGCTTCGCGTACCAGGACAAGATCTTCGCCGCGCCGTACCTGTCGCTCGCGGATCAGGACTGGGCGATCAGCGAGCTGGAGTTCGCGATCAGTCACGGCGCCCGCGCCGTCGTGATGCGCCCGGCCGCGGTCTTCACCCGCAACGGTGCTCGTACTCCGGCGAACCCCGAGTTCGATCCGTTCTGGTCCCGCGTCCAGGAAGCGGGCCTCACCGTGGTGGTCCACGCGGGCGACAGCGGCTACACCGCCAACGGCTACGCGCCCGACGGCTTCAGCGCCAACTTCAGCGGCGGCAACATGGGACCGAGCATCAAGATGCTGCACATGGAGCGAGCGATCTACGACTTCCTCGCGAGCCTCATCTTCGACCGCTTCTTCACCCGATTTCCGGGGATCCGGGTCGCCAGCGTGGAGAACGGCAGTGAGTTCCTCCCCGATCTGTTCCGCAAGCTCGCGTCGCAACACCGCCGCATTCCGGGATTCTTTCCCGAGGACCCGATCGAGACGTTCCGAGCCAACGTGTGGATCAACCCGTTCTGGGAGGACGACGTCCACGAGATCGCCGCGCTCATGGGCACCGATCGGGTGATCTTCGGGTCCGACTGGCCCCACATCGAAGGCATGCCGTCACCGCTCGACTACGCGGTGGAGGTCAAGGAGTTCGACGCCGCCGATCAGGGTCGCATCCTGCACGACAACGCCGTCGAGCTGACCCAACTCGCGCCGCGCTGAACTGCTGGTCAGGACGTCATCGTGGTTGAGCAACGTGCTCACTACTCTGCGACGATGATCACCGATCGGTTCGACCTCACCGGCCGCGTCGCCATCGTCACCGGCGCCGGCAAAGGCATCGGCGCCGGGTGCGCGCTCGGCCTCGCGGAAGCCGGCGCCGACGTTGCGCTGGCGGCGCGGACGCCGTCCGATCTCGATGCGGTTGCGGCGCGGATCGAGGGTCTCGGCCGGCGCGCGATCGCGGTTCCCACCGATGTGACCGACGCCGAACAGCTCGCGGCGCTCGTGGACCGCACGGTTGCGGAACTCGGACGGGTGGACATCCTGGTGAACAACGCCGGCGGGTGGGATCCCCGCCCGATCATGGCCACGAGCCCGCGCAACGTCGAGGCCGCGTTCAAGTTCAATGTGCTCGCCGCGTTCACCCTGACCCAGCTGTGCGTGCCGCACATGGTGGAGGGCGGAGGCGGGAGCGTCGTCAACATCTCGTCGCGTGCGGCAAGCATGGTGCAACCCTGCTTCGTCGCCTACGCAACCGCCAAAGCCGCGCTCTCGATGATGACCCGCGCCATGGCCCCCGAGCTGGCACCTACGGTGCGGGTGAACGCGATCGAAGTCGGCGGGGTGGAGACCGCGGCACTGGAACACGTGCTCACCGACGATTCCGTCCGCCACCAGCTCGAGCACGGCACGCCGATGCAGCGGATCGGCCAACCGGAGGACATCGCCGCGGCGGTGCTGTACCTGGCGTCCGACGCCGCGAGCTGGGTCACGGGCAAGGTTTTCGAGGTCGACGGCGGGGTCGAGTCTCCCGCCTTCACGATTCCGTTCGCGCCGCTGCGAGGTTCCACCACTTGAGCCTCGCCGCGGCGTACCGTGCGTCCGACCGTCAAGGGGGGCGCACGTGTGGGGGCAACGGAAGCGGGAGCAGGCCAAACGAGCCGAAGAGCTCGCCGCCGTCCACGCCGAGACCGCCCGCATGCAGGTGGACACGCTCCGCACCGAACTCGGCGAGTTCCACCGTGCGATGGCGCGACGTGACGTCGAACTCCTGAGCGCACTCACGCAGGTAGCCGCCGTGAACGAACGGCTCCGCCTCCAACTCGCGACCGACCATTCGCAGCAGACCCGCCTGGTCCGCTCCATCGACCGGCTCGCGATGTTCCTCGCCGCGCCGGTGATCACGGGCGCCGCGCACACGCCACTTCCGGCCTCGGCCCATCAGGGCGCGGGCACGATCCTCGGCGGCAGCGTCGACCCCAGCCGCGAACCCAGCCTTGGCGACCCCGGAGCTGCGACGATCGACCTGACCGACGAGCTGATCGCGGAGCTTCCCGTCGCGCCGGCGACTCGCCGGGAACAACCGCTCGCGTGCGAAGTGCACCTGCAGTTCGGCGACCGCTGGATCGACGGGTTCCAGATCGAAGAGACGATCCACACCGGCGACCTCACCCAGTTCCGACTCCGGCGTCAGGTCGACGGTTGGGTGTTGCCCGAACTCTTCGACGAGTCCGAGGTGCGCGTGTTCATGCAACCCGTCGTCGACGCGAACCTGCGCTGACCACTCACCCTCACCTCACGACGCCCGGGCGCGCCCGGCCATCAGTGGCAGATCGAGATACGTCTTGATCCCCGGCCCGGCCGCGCAGACGTAGGGGACGGCGTTGACGCAGTGCATCGCCGGCGCGGTGAGACCGATCTCAGGTTGCTCCCCCACCACGGGCGGGTGCAGCCCGTGGACCACCACCGACACGGGTGGCTCGGCGTCGATCGCGGCCTCGAACCGCTGACCCTCGGATCCGAACGACCACGCCGGTTCGAGATGTTCTTCCCCCATCAGCCAGTTGACTCGCACCGTGATCACCGGCTCCCCGCCGACGAGGCCTTCCCAGGTGAAGCGCTGCGCGGCGACGGTCCCCGCGTCGATCACACCGACCGGCGTGTCCAGGTCCCGGGTGGCGACCGCCATCTCATGGGTGGTGCGCTTCTCGGCGTCGAGTTCCCAGCCGAGTTCGGCGGCGATCATGTCGATGGACTCGCAGAATCCGAGCCCGAGGATCGTGGGCATGGGACTCGTCTGCGCGTCCTCCGGCGGGGTCCCGAACATCATCACGTCCCGCACCACCGACGCCGTCGGATAGTTGCGGATGTCGCTGAACTCCTCGGCGCGCACGTGAGCAATGTTCCGACACCACGACGACAGCAACAGCGGCAGCCGTTCGGTGATCCCACCAGGGTTGATGCCGGTCCCGTGCAGGGTGGCGTTCCCGCGTCGGCACGCGTCCTCGATCGCCGCGATCTTCGGCGACTCGCCCGGATAGATCCACCCCACCGGGGTCACCACGTTCTTGCCCGACTCGAGGAGCTTGATCACGGTGGTGGTGCTCGCCAAGACCGGTGAATAGATCACACAGTCCGCATCGAGCGCGATGAGTGCGTCGGCGTCGTTCGTCGCCGCGAGTCCGATGGGTTCGATGCCGCAAATCTCTCCGACATCCCGGCCGGCCTTCTCCGGGTTGTGGACCCACGTCCCCACGAGTTCGAGTTCGGGGTGCGCCAGCACACCGAGGATCGCCTCTTGGCCCACCATGCCCGTCGCCCACTGAATCACTCGATACGTCATGGCGGGAATCTATGTCAGGCTTTCGCCATGGCTGATCTCGTGATTCGCAATGGCACCATCGTCGACGGCACCGGCGCGCCCGGATACGTCGGCGACGTCGCGATCGAGGCCGGGATCATCACCGCGGTGGGGACCGTCGACGCGGTCGAGACGCGCGGCGCGCGGGAGATCGAGGCCGACGGCTTGGTGGTCACCCCCGGGTTCGTGGACATCCACACCCACTTCGACGGGCAGGTGACCTGGGATCCGATCGTCGCGCCGTCGTCGCTCCACGGCGTGACCACCATCGCGATGGGCAACTGCGGAGTGGGTTTCGCGCCGGCGCACGCCGACACCCACGATTGGTTGATCGGTCTGCTCGAAGGCGTGGAGGACATCCCCGGCACTGCGCTCGCCGAGGGCCTCACCTGGGACTGGCAGACCTTCCCGGACTATCTCGACTCGATCGCGGCCAAGCCCCACACCGTCGACATCGGAACCCATCTCCCTCATGCCGCGATGCGCACCTACGTGATGGGCGAGCGTGGCGCGGACCACACCGAAGCGCCCACCGACGATGAACTCGCAACCATGGCGGCGCTCACGCGCGAGGCGTTGGAGGCGGGCGCGATCGGTTTCGCCACGAGCCGCACCGACGTCCACCGCACCAAGGACGGCACGAACATCGGAACCCTCACCGCGAGTGAGCGGGAGCTGCTCACCATCGCCGACGCGATGCGCGCCACGGGCCTCGGTGTGACCCAACTGATCTCCGACTGCTACCAGACGCCGGACGACGACTTCGCGACTCGCGAGATGGATCTGATCGACGCGTTCGCCCGCACGAGCGGGCGGCCGCTGAGCTTCACCGTGCAACAGGCGTACCACTCCCCCGATCGGTGGCGGCACCTCTTCGCCCGGGTCGCCGACATGCGCGAGCGCGGTCTCGACGTGAAACCCCAGGTCGCGTCCCGACCCATCGGTGTGCTGCTCGGACTGGAGGCCACGGCCAACCCGTTCCTCTTCACCCAGTCCGTCGCCGAGCTGGCCGATCTCCCGCTGGCGGACCGGGTGGGCGCGCTGCGAGATCCCGAGACAAAGCGCCGCGTACTCGCCGAGCACGCGGTGATGGTGAGCGGACTGACCGAAGGCTTGTTCCGGTCGATCGTCGCGGGTTGGGACACGATGTTCTCCCTCACCGACCCGGTCGATTACGAGCTCGACGCGTCGCGGTCCATCGGCGCGCAGGCCCGCGCCGCCGGCCACGATCCGGCGGCGGTGGTGTACGACGCGTTGTTGGAACGCGACGGACACCAACTGCTCTACCTCACGCTGTTCAACTTCGCCCACGGGAACTTCGATGACCTCCACGAGATGATCACGGCTCCGTTCTCGCTGTTCGGATTGTCCGATGCCGGCGCGCACTGTGGTGCGATCTGCGACGCGTCGATGCCGACGAGTTCGATCGCGCTCTGGTCACGGGATCGGTCGGGTGGCGAGACCATTGCCATCGAGGCGATCGTCCACCAACAGACCCAGCGCACGGCGGCGCACGTCGGCTGGCTGGATCGCGGCGTGCTCGCGCCGGGCTACGTCGGTGACGCCAACGTGATCGACCTCGATGCGCTCGACTGTCGGATTCCGCACCTCGTGCACGATCTCCCGGCGGGCGGTCGCCGCCTCATGCAGGAAGCAAACGGATATCGCGCCACCATCAAATCGGGCACCGTGACCTTCGAGGACGGCGTTCACACCGGCGAACTGCCCGGCCAGCTCCTCCGCGGCGGCCGCGGAGCGGGGTGAGTTCGGACTCAAGGCCTTGGGCGGAGGGTTCGATACCTGGGTCGTGCGAATCAGACGGGTTCGTGCACTACCTGGGAGGTAGCAATGCGTCGATCCCTGATCGCCCTGGGCGTCGTCGCCGCGATCGGTGTCGCCGGTTGTAGCCGCGACGCCGGTACGAAGTCCGCCACCAAGAAGGCTGCGACACCGGCCTCGTCGACCGCGGCCAAGACCGCGTCGACCACGCAACCGTTCGTGTCGAACAGCCAGAACACTCCGGGCACGCTCGCCAACTTCGTCGGCGCCCACACCGATGTGCACGACACCACGTGCAAAGCGGCCGGAAGCGAATGGACCGCAGCCGGGTCGGTGACCAATCCGACCGCCGCGCCGGTGAAATACCGTATCTACGTGTCGTTCCTCAACGGTGACACCACCGTCGGGCTCGCCGAAGTGAACATTGCCGACGTCGGCCCCAAGCGGACCGAGCGATGGGTCGAGGATGTGAAGCTCACGGGGAAGGACCTGCGCTGCATCCTGCGCGTCGAGCGCGCCGACGCGTAGGCCCGCGAGCAAACGATCACGCCAGTACTCGAGCCGGCGGCCCCTGGGGCCGCCGGCTCGACGCATTTCGCGGTCCGCCAGCGGTCCGATTCTTCTGCGACACTAAAATATACAAAAGTCAGTCCAAGGGCGTGTCGACACTGGGCGGGTGACCCCACCCGTTGGACGCCCCACCCACCTTCACGCGCGCCCACGGCCCGCCCGTTCCGCCGTCGCAAAGCTGCTGCGCATCCTCGTCGCGGTCTTCATGGCGACGGCATTCCTCGTCCCCCTCGATGCTGCGGTGGTCGGCCAACGCGCCGAAGCCGCAACGTGTGCGTCGGCGAACCTCACCGTCACGCCGCTCGCGTCGCCGATCTTCTACGCGGACTTCAGCCCCAGCCCGCCGAGCCTGCCGAATCTGGCCGGGCACTACACCGGATACCGCATCACGAACACGGCCGGGACCGCCGTCAACAACGCGTGGGTGAAGCTCTCGAACTTCACCGGCGGCATCGTCGGGCTCGCCCCCGGTGAGGCGGCGTTCCAGCCGCTCGCGAACTTGGCGCCGAGTGGGTCCGGGCGGTCCTACTTCTACCTGAGCGCGTCGGCGGCCACGGCGCTGGCCCAGGCCCACACCGTGTCGGTCTATGACCGCCGCCCCGACCTGGCGGGCGCCGTCGAGCTCTGCAACACCAGCTTCACGTTCACCTCGGTAACGAGCACCACCCAAGCCGCCGCGAACAAGGTCACGATCGCGACGGCCACCAGCAACCCGCCCGGCTTGGGCGCGCAAATGACCATGACGGTCACCGGTGACACCGGCACCATCGGCAACGGGCCGGCGTCCGATCCCAAGGGCTTCGACATGACGCCCGCCGCGGTGGCTTCCGGCGCGTCGGCCTGGACCCCGGCGGCGTATCGGCTCTTGAGCGCCACTCTCAACGTGGACCTCACCGGCGGCGGTGCCACGACCTCGTCGGACTTCCTCCACTACACCTTCACCGATCCGAGCTCGAGTGACCGGGCCTATACCGCCACCTACGTGTTCGTCATCGTCGGGACCACGAGCACCAGCGCGGCGTTGACGCCGATCCAATACATCGCGTCGGGTACTCAGATCAAACACACCGACATGTCCGGATCGACGTACAGCGCGATTCTTCCCATCCAACCGATCTCGAACACGACGACGATCGCGAAGTCGGCATCCCCGACGGCCCTGACGACGCCGGGCGGGACGGTGAACTACACGGTCACCGCGACCAACAGCTCGGGCACCCAGAACGCCACGCTCGACGATTTCACCGACACGCCCGGAGCCGGCGCGACCTACGTGGCCGGCAGCTCACGGTTCAACGGCACCGCGATCGGTGATCCGCTGACGAGCGGCAGCACGCTCGTCTGGTCCGGAGCCTTTGCGGTCCCCGCCGCCACCTCACGCAGTCTGACCTACAACATGGCCATCGTCAGCGGCGTCGGCACCGTGTCCAACTCAGTAATCGGCCACGTCGGCGCTTCGGTCATCGACACCACCACGTCCACCGCCGACAACGTGCCGGCATCGAGTTCGATCACCGTTGCGGCCGCGCCGACCCTCAATCTCACCAAGGCCGTCGGATCCCGCCTCAGCGCAACCGACCAGTTCACCGTCGCGATCAAGAACGGCGCCAGCACCGTTGCGTCCGCCACCACCTCAGGCGCCGGTACCAGCGCATCGACCGGAGCGCAGACGCTCGCCTCGGGAACCACCTACTCCCTCACCGACACCATGGCCACGGGAAGCGCCAACGCGATCAGCCAGTACGTGGGAACGATCACGTGCACCAACGCAGCGTCCGGATCGGCCACGGTCTTGCCATCGGGTTCGTCCGCACCCTTCTCGATCACACCCGTCGCCGGCGACGTGATCGCCTGTTCGATCGCCAACGCTCCGGTTCCCACCCTGACGCTGGTCAAATCCGTGTCTGGACGCATCATCAGCGCAGATCAGTTCACGGTGGCGATCAAGAACGGTGCCGCCACCGTTGCTTCGGCCACCACCGCCGGCACCGACCTCAGCGCGACCACCGGTTCGACCGCGCTCGCGGCCGGCACTTCGTACACCCTCACCGACGTGATGGCCGCGGGGTCAACGTCGGCGATCACGGCCTACACCAGCGGGATCGCGTGCACCAACAGCGCCGGTGGATCAGCCACATTGTTGCCGAGCGGGACGGGCACGTCGTTCAACGTCACCCCGGCCGCCGGCGACGCCATCACGTGTACCTTCACGAACACCGTGCCGGCGCCCACGCTGACCCTCATCAAGTCGCTGTCGTCCCGCCACGATGCGACGGACCAGTTCACCGTCGCGATCACTCATGGCGCCGGCCCGACGATCGACGCGTCCCACACCACCTCCGGAGTGCTTCTCGGCGGCTCGACGGCCTCGACCACGTTGACGGCCGGTACGACGTACACCCTCACCGACGACGTCACGGCCGGGTCCTCCGCCAACGCGGACTACGACAGTTCGATCTCGTGCACCAACTCCACCACCGGAACCGGCACCACGCTGCCGAGCGGCGCGGGCAACTCGTTCGGCGTCACCCCCCAGGCCGGGGACGCCATCGTCTGCACGTTCACCAACCGGGCGAAACCGCGCGTCGCGCTACTCAAGAGCGTTGCCGGCCGCGTCAACGGTGCCGATCAGTTCCGGGTCGCGATCACCCACGGTGCAGTCACCGACGCGTCCGCCACCACGAGCGGCGCCGGGGTCAGCGCCACCACCGGCGTGGTGAACCTCAACAACGGCACGCCCTACACCCTGACCGACGCCATGGCCGCCGGCTCGATCTCCACGATCAGCGCGTACCTCAACTCGATCTCGTGCGCCAATGCCCGCGCGGGATCGGCCACGGTGTTGCCGTCCGGTTCGGGGACGTCCTTCTCACTGAACCCCGCGTTCGACGACCAGATCACCTGCACCATCACCAACACCGCGAAGCCGCATCTGACCCTGGTCGCCTCGGTCGGGTCCCGCGCGGTGGCGGCGGACCAGTTCACGGTCTCGATCAAGGACGGGGCGTCCACGGTTGCCTCGGCGACGACGGCCGGTGCGTCCAGCTCGGCGACCACTGGCATCACCGGCGTTTCCTCCGGCACGACCTACACGCTGACCGACGCGATGGCCGGCGGCTCGCCGTCGGTCCTTGCGCAGTACGCGAGTTCGATCTCGTGCTCGAACGCGAAGGCCGGGTCGGCCACCGTGCTGCCGTCCGGCACCGGGACATCGTTCTCCGTCGTTCCCACCAATGGCGACGTCATCAGTTGCACGATCACCAACACCGCGGGCACCGCGTCCCTCGGACTCACCAAGACCACGCCGAGTACCAACGTGGGCCTCGGCAACGTGATCACCTACACCTTCGGCGTGACCAATGCCGGCTCGCTGCCGCTCACGAACGTCACCGTCACCGACCCGATGGTGGGCCTTTCGGTGATCACCTGCGCCCCGGTTCAGGGCTCGACCCTCGCATCCGGCGCGACGATGAGCTGTACCGCCACCTACACCGTCACCCAAGCGGACGTGGACGCCGGATCCATCATGAACACCGGCACCGTGACCGGGAAGGACCCGAGCAACAACACGATCACCAACACTGCGAGCGAGACCGTTGCGGCGGACCAGACCCCGGCGCTCGACGTGACCAAGGTCGCGTCGCCGAGTTCAGGCGTCGTTGCCGGTGACATCGTGACGTACACCGTGACCGGAACGAACATCGGGACCGTGACCCTGACCGACCTGGCGGTCTCGGACCCGATGGTCGACCTCAGCGCTTTCACCTGCACCCCGCCCGCCGGGAAGTCGATCGATCCGGGCGAGATCTTCGTCTGCACTGCGACCTACAAGGTCACCCAGGCCGACATCGACGCCGGCTCGATCGACAACACCGCCAGGGTGGACGCCACGTTCGGCAAGGCCTCGGTATTCGGATCGGCCAGTGCCACGGTCACCACCGGGGTTGTCCCCCAGCTCACGGTGACCAAGCTGGCCAGCCCCAATACCGACGTCAATGTCGGCGAGGCAATCGAATACGTCGTGGTCGTCGAGAACACCGGCTCGGTGACCGTCGACAAGGTCGAGGTGACCGACCCGTTGCCGGGCCTCTCTGCTTTCGATTGCAGTCCCCCGACCCCGACCTCGATGGCTCCCGGAGACACGATGAAGTGCGTGGCGAAATACACCGTCACGCAGGCCGACGTCGACGCCGGACACATCGACAACACTGCCACTGCCTCCGGCTACGACCCCGAAGGCAACCCGGTCAGCTTCGACGGCAGTACCACGGTGACCACGTACTTCGCGCCGTCCATCAGCTTGACCAAGACCCCGTCGCCTGCGATCGGGGTGGTCGCCGGAGACATCGTCACATACTCGCTCTCGGCCCAGAACACGGGCAATGTCACGCTCCACGACATAGACGTGACCGACCCGATGAGCGGCCTTTCGGCCCTGACCTGCGCACCGGTCTCGCCCGCAACGCTCGCGCCCGGTGAAGCAATGGATTGCTCGGCCACGTACACCGTGACCCAGGCCGACGTCGACAACTCGGCGACGATCGCGAACCACGCGACGATCGACGCGCTCGATCCGTTCGGAAATGCGACCTCGAACTTCGCCGACGCGGTGATCCAGACCGACCAGAACCCCGCGCTGTCCATCGTCAAGACCGCGTCACCGAACGCCGGCGTGGTCCCGGGCGACACCATCACCTACCAGTTCGCAGTGTCCAACCCCGGAACCGTGACCATCGACAACGTCACGGTCACCGATCCACTCCCGGGCCTCGGCCCCATCACCTGCGCACCGGCGGCACCCGCCACGCTGGCCCCGGCCGCCACCATGAGCTGCTCGGCGACGTACACCGTGACCCAAGCCAACGTCGACGCGGGGAGCATCATGAACACCGCAACCGTCGCCGGTGATGATCCGAGTGGCGCGCCGATCAGCAACACCGGAGGCACCACCGTCACCGCCGACCAGGCCACATCGCTCTCACTCACGAAGTCGGTGTCGCCGAACTCGAACGTCGTCGCCGGCGATGTCGTCACCTACACCTTCACCGCGACCAACACCGGTTCGGTGTCGATCGACAACGCCAACGTGACCGACCCGATGGGTGGTCTGAGCGTCCTCAGCTGCACCCCGACGCAGGGATCGACCCTCGCCGCCAACGCAAAAATCACCTGTACCGCCACGTACACGGTCACCCAGGCCGACGTCGACGCCGGGCACATCGACAACACTGCCACGATCGACGGTTCCGACCCGTCGAACAACCCGGTCACTGCGACCGGTAACGCCACGGTCACGACGAACGCCTCGACCGACGCCACCTTCACGAAGACGGTGTCACCGGCCACCGGCCTGGGCGCCGGTGATACGGCGACCTACACGTTCACCGTGAAGAACACCGGAGCTCGCACGCTCGTCAACACTGCGATCACCGATCCGCTCGTGGGACTCTCGGCTCTCACCTGCTCGCCGACCCAGGGCAGCTCGCTCGCACCCGACGCCACGATGAACTGCTCTGGCGCGTACACCGTGACCCAGGCCGACGTCGACAACGGCGGCCTCACCAACACTGCGCACGTTCACGCCGATGGCGTACTCGCTCCGCCAGTCGACAAGGACGCGTCGGCGAGTTTCACCACCGATCAGACCCCGAACCTCTCCATGACCAAGACCGCCGCACCGACGGCCGGCGTGGTCGTCGGGAACACGATCACGTACACGTTCACCGGGACGAACACCGGGACCGTCACCCTGCACGGCTTCTCCGTCACCGACCTGCTGCCCGGTCTGAGCCCGATCTCGTGCCCAGCGGGCGCAGTGGCGCCGCTCGCCACGATCAACTGCACCGCCACCTACGCCGTGACCCAGGCCGACGTCGACGCCGGGTCCATCATCAACACCGCCACCATCACCGGGTTGGATCCGAGCAACCAGACGGTGACCACGACGGCGGGCGCGACGGTCACCGCCGACCAAACGGCGAGTGTCGATCTGACGAAGACCGCCACCCCCACATCGGGCCTGTTCGCCGGTGACACCGTCACTTACACCATGACCGCCACCAACACCGGCGCCGTGAGCCTGCACGACGTCCTCATCACCGATCCCATGGCAGGTCTGAGCGCATTGAGCTGCACGCCCGGCTCCGGCTCGACGCTCGTGGCGAACGCCACCATGACCTGCTCCGCCACCTACACCGTCACCCAGACCGATGTGGACGCCGGATCGATCAGCAACACCGCCACCGTCGAGTCGCTCGCGCCGAACAACGTGCCGGTGACCGACACCGCATCGAGGACCATTCTTGCGGGCGAGACCGCGAGCCTGGATCTCGTGAAGACCGCGACGCCGAGCAGCGGTGTCGTGGCCGGCGACTCGATCGTCTACGGGTTCGACGTGACGAACACCGGGACCGTGAGCGTCACCGGTGTCAGTGTCACCGACCCGATGGTCGGACTCGGTGCCCTCACGTGCGCGCCGCTTGTCCCCGCCCCTCTCGCACCGAACGCGACGATGCGCTGTGAGGCCACCTACACCGTCACCCAGGCCGACGTGAACATCGGACCGTTCACGAACACCGCCACCGTCGCCGGCCTCGACCCGCTCGAGAACCCGGTGTCGGCCACCGACTCGGCCACCGTTACGCCCAACTCCGTGACGAGCATCGACCTCACGAAGACCGTGAGTCCCGACCAGCAAGTGGGGCTCGGCACGGAGTTGACCTACACGATGACGGGAACGAACACCGGCACCACCACCATCGAAGGCGCGACCATCAGCGACCCCAAGGCCGGCCTGAGCCCGCTCTCCTGCACTCCGGTCCAAGGTTCCGATCTCGCACCCGGCGCGTCGATCACCTGCACCGCCACCTACACCGTGACCGCGGCCGACGTGGACACCGGTGAGATCGTCAACGACGCGACGGTCACCGGGCACAACCTGAGTGGTCAGACGGTGAGTCACGCGGCGGCGGCCACGGTGCCGACCGCGGGTTCCGGCTCCGCCGGGGCCCTCACGCTCGTCAAGAAGCTCACCGACGTCCGCGACTCAGTCGCCACCTGGACCATCACCGTCGCCAATGTCGGCCCGGGTTCGCATGCCGGTCCGTTCACCGTCACCGATCCGCTCCCGACCGACCTGGCGGCGGAATCGGTCAGCGGCGCCGGCTGGGACTGTACGGGAACCACCACGATCACGTGTGTCCACGCGGGTGACCTGGCCGCCGGGGCCGACACGACACTCACGGTGAACACCAAGATCCTGCGCGACCACGACATCACGAACATCGCCACCCTCGATGCCGGCGGTACGGTCCTCGCGTCCGAGGCGAGCTACCAGCCGGGCCGCGGGTTCGCCTTCACCGGCCGGCCGCCGTCGAGCGGGTTCGCGTTCACCGGCGCCGATGCGCAACGGCTCGGATTCCTCGGTGTGCTCGGCGTGCTGGGCGGCTGGTTGATCATGACCGCGACCCGGAAGCGCAACGACGACGAGGCCGACGTCGTCGTCGAGTAACGGCCACGCGGATCCGCCCGGGTTCAGCAGAACCTGCACCAGGTGGGGGTACCGCGCGCCGATGACATGGAGTGAGCACGATGCGAACCAGTCACGACCGAAACTCGACCTTCCGCCGACGGATGGGTTCCGTCCTCGGGGTCCTGAGCATTGCGGTCGTCGGCGCGATCGGACCGACGCCGGCCGCGGCGATCGCCGCCGCCCCGAGCACATCATCGACGTCGGCATCCACGTCGACCCGGCCGACGACAACATCCACGTCGATCCCTCCGACGACGACGGGGGGTGCGAGTGCGAACTCGTCGGCGGGCGCCACCAAGCTGGGGGGCGGTTGGTCCATCCCCGTCACGATGACGGTGGTGCCGTCGGTGGATGTGATGCCCGGTACCACGCTCAACTTCAGCTCGACCATCACGAACGACACGATCTTCGATGGCAGCATCTCCGCTCGCTTCATGCCCCCGATGGGGAACGGACGGCTCGGCCCGATCTCGTGCACCGGCGACTTCCGCGCTGGTGACAGCCGCACGTGCAGCTTCCAATATCAGGTCACCCCGCAGGACGCGATGCGCGGTCAGATCTCTTCGCAGGTCGAGTGGCAGGGTGGCTACTGGGCCGCAATCGTGCCGGTGCCGGTGAACCGTTACGCCTACGCAGAGGCCCGGATGAATCCGGCCCGGCTGTCCCTGGACAAGACCGCCACGCCTACCGCCAACGTCCAGGCCGGCCGCGTCGTCCAGTTCGCCTTCGCGGGCCGGAACTCCGGGACCACCGCCCTCACGGACGTGGGAATCACCGACCCGATGGCCGGTCTCTCCACGCCCGTCTGCACGCCCGCCGCTCCGGCCGTCCTCGCGCCGGGAACCGCCATCAACTGCACGGCGGACTACACCGTCACCACCGCCGACGTCGCGAACGGTTCGATCACGAACAACGCGTCGATCAACGGGCTCGACCCGGCGCGGCGGCTCATCAACGCGTCTGCCACCACCACCGTGACCACCGATCGCACGCCCAACCTCGCCTTCGTCAAGACCGCGAGCCCCACGAGCGGCGTTGAAGTGGGCGATGTCATCACCTACACGTTCGCCATGACGAACACGGGAGGCACCGCATTCACGAGCACGCAGCTCACCGATGCGATGGTCGGTCTCTCCCCCTTCACGTGTTCGACGCCACTCGCGGATGCGCTTCCAGTCGGCGCCGCGCGGACGTGTACTGCGACCACGTCGGTGACCCAAGCCGATGTAGACGCCGGGTCGATCGTCAACAACGCAACCGCGGTCGGTGTCGCGCCCGATGGGCCGGTCACCCGCAGCGCATCCGCCACCGTGACCGCCGGTCAGCATCCGGCCATCGCCGTGACCGTCATCGCGGAGCCCGCGGCGGACCTCGAAGTTGGTGACGAGATCGTCTGGACGATGTCCGGCAACAACGTCGGCGACGTCACCCTGGATTCAGACGGCCTCGCGATGCCGATGCCGGGCTTGGTGGGCGTGACCTGCGTCGGCCGGCCGAGCCTCGCTCCGAATGCGAACGTGCGCTGCACCGGCCGCTCGACCGTCACCCAAGCCGACGTCGACGCCGGCTCCGTCACCAACGCCGTGAGCTTCGATGCCCACGATCGCTACGACGCGAAGTTGCACGCATCGGGAACCGCCACCGCAACCACGGCGTCGACCGGTGCGCTCGCGCTGACCAAGACTGCGTCGCCGACCGCTGGCGTGCGGGTCGGGGACACGGTCACCTACGAGTACGACGTCGTGAACACGGGTACGGTCACCGCCCGGAACACCGAGGTGCGGGATCCGATGCCCGGCCTGTCGGCGCTCAGATGCGACCCGAAACCCGGCGCCGATCTCGCGCCACGGGCTGCGCTGCGCTGCTCGGCCACGTACCGCGTGACCCAGGCCGATGTCGACGCCGGCGCGATCCTGAACACGGCGACGGCCACTGCGACCGACCCTGCGGGGCGACCGCTCCAGGATGCGGATTCTGCGACGGTCACCGCCGACACGACGGCCACGTTCTCGCTGGAGAAGCGTGCCGATCCCGCGTCCGGTGTCGTCACCGGCACCGCCGTCACCTACACGATGACCGGACGAAACAACGGCCAGGTGACCCTGCATGGCGTGAGGATCGCGGACCCCAAACCCGGGCTGAGCCCGCTCACGTGCACGCCGGGGCTCGACTCCGAACTCGCACCCGGCACCGAGATGACCTGTAGGGGCACCTACACCGTGACCCAGGCCGACGTCGAAGCCGGATCGATCACGAACCTCGCCGAGATCACCGGCCGTGACCCACGTGACAACGCAGTGAGCGCGACCGCGCCTGCGATCGTGACCACCACCTCGAAGGCGGAAGCCACCTTCGTCGCCACCGCGACCCCATCGGATCACCTCGCGCGCGGTGACGTCGTGCGGTATGACCTCACTGCGACGAACACCGGCGATCGGTCGCTCGTCGATGCCACCATCACGGATCCGTTGGTGGGCGTCGCTCCCCTCGCGTGCACGCCCACCGCCGGCGCGACGTTGGCGCCCGCGGCAACCATCCGGTGTCAGGCGAACTACACCGTGACCCAGGCCGACGTGGACGCCGGCACCCTCACCACCACCGCCACCTTCGCCGCCACCGCGGGTTCGCTCCCACCGGTGACGCGCGTGGCGACCGCAACCATCACCGCCGACCAACGCGACGACCTCGAGTTCACCAAGTCCGCGGTACCCACGACCGGTGTCGTGACCGGTTCGGTGATCGCCTACGCGCTCACCGCCAAGAACGCCGGCACCGTCACGCTCCACAATGTGGACATCAGCGATCCGATGCCGGGCCTCACGCCCCTCGCGTGTTCGGCTCCCATGCCGGCGACCCTCGCGCCGGACGCCACGGTCACCTGCGACACCTCCTACACCGTGACCCAGGCCGACGTGGACGCCGGCGCGATCGAGAACACCGCGACCGCTCGGGCGCTCACGCCCGCCGGTCGACCACTCACGACCGCAGACGGCGCCACCGTCACCGCGCGTCAGCACACCGGCGCCGCCCTGACCGCGACCGCGTCACCCGACGCGAACGTCCAGGCGGGTGACGTCATCACCTATTCCTTCGACGGCCACAACACCGGCACCGTCACCATCCACGACGTGAACATCGTCGATCCGATGCCCGGCCTGAGCGCGCTCCAATGCACGCCTGCGGTGCCGGCTCGGCTCGCCGCCACGGAGCCGATCCATTGTGCGGCCACCTACGTCGTGACCCAGGCCGACGTCGATTCGGGCCGCCCGATCCTGACCAGTGCCACCCTCACCGGCACCGACCCGAACGGTCGACCCGTCGGCGTCGGCGCCAGCGCGTCGGTGTCCACCCTTCAGCGTGCGAGTCTCGGCCTCAGCAAGACCGCGTCGCCATCCACCGACGTCGGTGTGGGTGAGACCATCACCTACACCTATGTGGCCACGAACTCGGGCACCGTCACCGAGGCGGGGACCACGATCGCCGACCCGATGCCCGGCCTGTCAACGCTCGGGTGTTCACCCGGCGCGGGGGCCGCGCTCGGAGCGCTCACGTCGATGACCTGCACCGCGAGCTACACCGTCACCCAGACGGACGTCGACGCCGGCGCGATCGTGAACTCGGCCGTCGTCACCGGAACCACACCGCGCGGCGCCACGGAGCGGGCGACCGCCAGCGCAACCGTGTTCGCCAACCAGCGCGCCGAGCTCACCATCACGAAGTCCGCATCCACGCCGGGACCCGTCGCACTCGGGGGCGAGGTCCGGTACGCGATCCGCGCCGTCAACGCCGGCACGGTCACACTCCGAGACGTCACGATCACCGACTCCCTCGTGCCGACGACGGCGATCGAGTGCACGCCGACGCGCCCCGCCGTGCTCGCGCCGGGCGCCGCCGTCGACTGCACGACGAGCTACACCGCGACCCAGGCGGATGTCGACGCCGGGACCATCGTGAACGTCGCGACTGCGACCGGGCGCGATCCTCGCGCCATCCCCGTGAGCCAGTCCGCCACGGTGACTACCCCCACGGATCACGTGGTGGCACTGGAACTCGTCAAGACGGCATCACCCACGTCGGGACTCGCGGCGGGCGACCGCGTCACCTACACGATGACCGCCACCAACCCCGGCACCGTGACCCTGCACGACGTCACGATCACCGATCCTCGGCTACCTCCCGGCGCACTCGAATGCCGACCCCGGCCCGGATCCGTGCTCACACCCGCCGCGTCGATGACCTGCACCGGCGAGTACCGAGTCACCGCCGTGGATGTCGATACCGGCTCGATCACGAACGTCGCCACCGTCGCGGCCGTCGATCCCCAGGATCGCGTCATCACCCGGACCGCCACGAAGACCATCCTGGCCGGCGAGACCGCCGCCCTGACCATGACCAAGACCGCAACGCCCGATCGCGGCGTGGTGGCCGGCGCCACGATTCGCTACGCGATCACCGCAACGAATTCGGGGACCGTCGCATTGCACGATGTCTTCGTCGCCGATCCGATGCCCGGCCTGTCGAGTCTCTCGTGCACGCTGCGCGCGCCGGCGCGGCTCGCGGTGGGCGGGAGCATCCGCTGCACCGCGCGCGCGGTGATCACCAACGCCGACGTGGCCGCCGGCACCCTCCGCAACACCGCGACCGCGGTGGGGATCGATCCCGTGGGGAACCCCACCGAGGCACGCGCATCGGCATCGGTCGATACCGCGCCCGCCCCACCGACTCCGCCTGTACCGCCCGGCCCCGACCCCACCCCCAACCCGGGCCCCGGCGGTTCGATCCCCAGCGGCTCCGGCACCGGTGACTCCGGATCCGACGGCCGGTCATCCGCGGCGGACGGATCGGGAGGGACCACCATCCAATCCGGCGACGACCGGTTCGTGACCAGTACGGCCCACGCCCGGTCGGCAACGAGGCAGGCCACCGCGTCCGGTCCGGAGTTCGCCTTCTCCACCGCCGACATCGGCCGGCTCAGCGCGCTCGGGCTCGTCGGTGTCATCGGGGGATGGTTCGTGATCGCCGCCGGACGGCGCCGACGCGAAGAACCGGACGAGGAAACGGACGAGGAAGCGGAGCTGAGCGACGACACCGGGACCAGCACCGGCGCGGCCGTGCTCTATCTCGATCGGCGCCAGCGGCGGGAGCGCCGCAAACTCCGGAACCGGCTGTTCCGGCGCCGCCCGGTCCGAGACCGCCGCGTCCAGACCCGCCGTCGTTCGAGTCGTCTCTCGGGTCACGACGCCCACCGTCACTCGAACCGCCGGCGGCGCCGCCCGTGATCGACGGCCGATACCCTCGGCGCGATGGGGACGTCTGAGGTTCGGTTCGGTGGTGTGATCGGTGACTCGTGGCGAGAGTCCACGCCGTGGTGGCCGCCCGACCCCACGCCGCCGCCCGGCGCGCCGAACGTGGTGCTCGTCGTGCTCGACGACGTCGGGTACGCGCAGCTCGGATGTTACGGATCGGACATCGACACACCCAACCTCGACGCACTCGCGGCCGGTGGGGTTCGGCTCAGCAACTTCCATACCACTGCGCTGTGTTCGCCCACCCGCGCCTGTCTCCTCACGGGCCGGAACCATCACTCGAACGGGATGGGTCGGGTCGCAGATCTTGCGATCGGGTATCCCGGCCACAACGGCATCATCCCGAAGGCGAACGGGTTCCTGTCCGAGATCCTCGGCGGGCACGGCTACGTGCCGCTCGCGGTGGGGAAATGGCACCTGACCCCTGAAGACGAGACCCACTTCGCGGCGCCGCGCGATTCCTGGCCGTGTGGTCGCGGCTTCCGGCATTGGTACGGATTCCACGGCGGCGAGACCCACCAGTTCGTCCCCAACCTGTTCCGGGACCACACCGCAGTCGCGCCACCCCGATCGCCGGCAGACGGGTACCACCTTTCGGAAGACCTCGCCGATGAAGCGATCACGATGCTCGGCGCGCTGCGCAGCGCGGAACCCGACGCGCCCTTCTACCTGCACTTCGCCACCGGTGCCTGCCATTCGCCGCATCACGCGCCCCCGGAATGGATCGAGCAGTACCGCGGCTGTTTCGATCGCGGCTGGGACACGTGGCGCGAGCAGACCTTCGCCCGCCAGGTCGAGACCGGTCTCCTCCCTTCCACGACCACGCTCGCACCCCGCCCGTCCTGGGTTCCGGCGTGGGCTTCGTTGGAGCCCGCGGACCAGAAGGTGGCGGCGCGCTTCATGGAGTGCTTCGCCGGGTTCCTTTCCCACGCCGACGCGCAGATCGGACGCGTGCTCGATTTCATCACCGACCTCGGCGAGCGTGACAACACCATCGTCGTGGTGGTGTCGGACAACGGCGCGTCGGCCGAGGGCGGCGCGCTCGGATCCATCAACGACGCCCGCCTGTGGAACGGCGTCCCCGCCGGGCGCCGCGAGCTGCGCAGCCGTATCGCCGAGATCGGCACGCAGTCCACGCACAACAACTATCCGTGGGGCTGGACGATGGCCGGCAACACGCCGTTCCGACGGTGGAAGCGCGAGGTCCACGAAGGCGGTGTCGCCGATCCGTGCATCGTGCACTGGCCGGCAGGGATCACCGGACGCGGCGAGATTCGCACGCAGTTCGCGCACGCCATCGACGTGCTCCCGACACTGTTGGAACTGATCGGCGTCGAGGCACCCGCCGAGATCGACGGAATCGGCCAGACCGAGATCGAGGGGACGAGCTTCGCCTATCTGCTCGACGCGCCCGATGCGCCGGAGCAACACACCACGCAGTACTTCGAGATGCTCGGCTCGCGCGCCATCTATCACGACGGTTGGAAGGCGGTGACCTTCAAGCCGCTCGGTCACCTCTACGACGATGGCATCGATCCCGACGCGCCGTTCGAGGACGACCGGTGGGAGTTGTACGACGTGCGCCTCGACCCCACCGAGACCGTCGACCTTTCACGTGACAAGCCCCGGAAGCTCGCCGAGATGATCGAACGCTGGTGGACCGAAGCGCGCCGCCACCAGGTACTTCCGCTCGATAACCGACCGCTGGCGGCGCTCGAAGCGCCGCGCCGCCCGTTCCACACTCGCACCCGCGCCACGTACTACCCGTCGCCCCACCCAGTGCCCGAGAACAACGCGATCAACACCCGCGGGCGATCCCACCGCATCGTGGCCACGGTCGAGGTACCGGCCGACGGTTTCGAGGGCACGCTGCTCGCGATGGGCACCGTGCTCGGCGGTTGGTCGTTCCAGGTCCTCGGCGCTCGGTTGCGGTACGTCTCGAACTACGTGGGCCGCGACGAGTACGTCGTGGACTCGGACACCGTGGTCACCCCCGGCCGCCACGACCTCATCCTGGCGTTCGATGCCCGACCCGACTTCTCCGGCACCGCCCGCCTGTTTGTCGACGGCATCGAGGTCGGTTCCGGCGAGATCGCCCGGACGACCCCGGTCCGCCACTCGATCAGCGGTGCGGGCATGACGTGCGGATGGGAACAGGGTCCGCCGATCGGCCCCGGATACGCAGCGCCGTTCCGCTGCACCGGCACCATCCGGGCCGTGACGGTCGAGATCCTCGACGACACCGCGCCCGGCCGTGACCTCGAAGCCGAGTTCGACGCCGTCATGTCCGAGCAGTAGCCGGTGGTGACGCTCTAACGATCTCGCAGTGACGCCGCGAGGGCGCCGTAGCGGGCGAAGGACTCGGGATCACGCCGGTACGTGCCGCCGGCGTGATAGAGCACGGGCTGTACGTCGGTACCGGACAGTCCGCGCAGCCGTTTGACGATCCGGTCCGGCATCTCGTCCCAGGTTCCCTCCACGACGAAGTGGGAGAGGATCTCGTCGTCGATCACCGCGGCCATGCCCGCGAGGTCACCGGTCTTCTGCTTCGCCCGGAGCGCCTCGGTGGTCCCGGGCCGACCGAGTTGTTCGAACACGAACGCGTAGTTCGGCGTCGACCCGTAGAAGGCGACCATCGTGCGCGTGGTCTCCCGCCACCGGGATCGTTCCTCCGCCGTGTCTCCGGCCGCAGTGAACATCGGGACGAACACCGTGAAGTCGTCGAGCCCGTCACTCCCCCGCCCGGCGCGCAGATTCGGCAACAGCGTCTCGGCGTGGTACGTCGGCGAGTTCAGCGGATGGACGTGAATACCGTCGGCGACCGCGCCGGTCATGCGCACCATCCACGGGTTCACCGCCGCGAGATCGACGCGCGGGTCGGGAACGTCGATCGGGCCCGGCGACCACATCGCCGGGAGCAACGACAGGTCGTAGAAGTCTCCGTGGTAGTCCAACGGCTCGCCCCGGAACCCGGCGAAGCAGGCCTTCACCGCCTCGGCGTACTCGCGCAGGCGCGGGCCGGGCCGATCGAACGAGGCCGAGTACCGCCGCTCGATGTGGGCCCGCACCTGCGTGCCGAGGCCGAGCCGGAACCGACCACCCGAGGCCTGGGCCAACTCCCATGCGGTCACGGCCGTGACCATCGGACTGCGAGGGAACGCTACGGCCACACCGGTGGCGAGATCGAGGTCCACGTCGGCCAGCGCCGCGGCCGCCGCCGACAGGTACGCCGTGCGGCCGGACTCGGTGATCACGAGACCGGCGAATCCCGCATCGGCGGCGTCACGGGCAAGCTGGGCGAACTCGCGCAGGGACGTGCCGCCCGTCATCACGTGGACCTTCATGCCGCCTCCATTCAGACGGTGATCATCCACGTCGTTCGGTCGCGGCGCAGATAGTCGAGCGGCAGGTCATCGGAACGCATCGGGATCTCGTACCAGCTGGACACACCGACGTGCTTGAGCATGTAGTCGATCGCACTGCGGCTCGGGAGCGCGACGATGCCGGGATCGGCGGCGGCATGGATGTCGTACGGGTCCTCCCACCGCACGTAGACCGCTGCGTTGCTGGTGGTGTGGACGCCGGTGTCGAGGACGATGTACTTCGCGGCCATCGCGCGAGTGCGAACGAGCGTGTCGAGCGCCTCGGGCAGGTGGTACAGGACACCGAAGTTGAGCACGACGTCGAACTGACCGCCGAGAGTCTCCGGGGTCATGTCGAAGAAGTTCAACTGCCGGAACTCGACGTTGTCGACATCGACGATCCGCTTCAACAGATTGGCCTGGGCGATGAGTTCCGGCCGGGCATCGAATCCGGTGACATCGGCGCCGAGCAACGCGAACTGGACTGACCAGAACCCCGAGTTGCACGCGATGTCGAGGACGCGCAGACCTTCCAGCGAACCGCCGTTGGCCGCCAGCACATCGGGCATGAAGTGACGGAACCGTTGCAACGGACGCTCCGGCGCGTTGGTGATGGCGCGCTGTCGGACGTGCTTGATCGGGAACGAGAGCCCGCCCTCGAACTCGTATGCATACTGCCAGAGCGCGAACTCGCCGAAGCCCGCCCGGATCTCGTCATCGGACATGCCGGACCGACGCGGCAGCGGCCAGATCGGCGCACACGGTCTGACCGACGGGGGCACGACGTCGGGTCGAAAATCCGGGGTCTCCTGGATCGGCTGCAGCTCGTACCCCAACCGCGCACTCGCCGATTCGAGACCGCGAACAATCCGAGCCCGCGCCTGCTTCCGATTCATCGAGACCACCTTTCGTGCCCGGCCGGCGCCGAAGCGTACTCACCCGGCGCCGAGCTCTTGATGGGACTCTCGGGAGGCGACAGATCGAACCATCCGGTTACCGTGCGCGGCCATGACTGCTGATTCCACATCACCGGCACCGATCGCGTTCGCCACCACGCTCGCCGAGCTCGCAGCAACCGACCCGGATCGCCCTGCCATCAGCGACGCGCAGCGAACGATCACGCGCGCGGAACTCGATCGACACACCAACCGGCTCGCGCGCGCGTACGAAACACTCGGAGTCACCCAGGACTCGTTCGTCACCGTCGGCCTGCCGAACGGCATCGAATGGTTCGAAGCCATGATCGCGGTCTGGAAACTGGGCGCAACCCCGGCGCCGGTGAGCGCCAAGCTCCCACCGATCGAGCTGGATGCGATCGTCGATCTGGCGGACCCGAGTCTGGTGGTCGGGCTCGACGCGCCGGGCCGTACGTGCGTGCCTGCCGGCTACGAACCGGATGCCGAACTCGCGGACACGCCCCTGCCGATCAAGATCGCGGCGGCGTGGAAGGCGCCCACTTCCGGTGGGAGCACCGGGCGACCGAAGCTCATCGTCGCCGGCGGTCCGAGCATCACCGAGGGGGTCAGCCTGACCGCAGTCGCATTCGGAATGACCCCCGACGGCGTGCACCTGGCGAGCGGGCCGCTCTATCACAACGGCCCGTTGTCGTTCTCGGTCGCCGCGCTGTTCACCGGCAGCCACATCATCGTGATGGAACGGTTCGACGCGAGCCGCGCGCTCGCGCTCATCGAGGAGTACCGCGTCGATTGGATGTACGCGGTGCCCACCATGATGCAGCGAATCTGGAAACTTCCCGACACCGAACGCACTCGGTACGACCTGTCCTCGCTCAACGTCGTCTTCCATCTCGCGGCGCCGTGCCCGGACTGGCTCAAGCGCGCGTGGATCGAGTGGCTCGGCCCGGAGAAGATCTGGGAGCTGTACGCAGGAACGGAGGCGCAGGCCGTGACCCTCATCACGGGCGACGAGTGGCTGGCGCATCCAGGTTCGGTCGGCCGGCCGATCGTCGGCGAGATGCGCATCCTCGATCCGGACGGCAACGAGGTTCCCCGCGGCGAGCCCGGCGAAGTGTTCATGCGCGCGCCGGAAGGGGTGACGACGTACCGATACATCGGCGCCGACGCTCGCGCGCTCGACGACGGCTGGGAGTCGCTCGGCGACATGGGATGGATGGACGCCGACGGCTACCTCTATCTCTCCGACCGGTCCGCCGACATGATCCTCGCCGGTGGCGCCAACGTGTATCCGGCCGAGATCGAAGCCGCGCTCGATGCCCATCCGAATGTGGGGTCGAGCTGTGTCATCGGACTCCCCGACGACGATCTCGGCAACCGGATCCACGCCATCGTGCAAGCCGACGCGCCGGTCACCGAGGACGAACTCCGCGTGCACCTCGCGGAACATCTCGTGCGGTACAAGATCCCCCGCACGTTCGAGTTCGTCACCGAACCGCTCCGCGACGACGCTGGGAAGGTGCGCCGCAGCGCATTGCGCGCCGCGCGCCTGGAATAGCGCCGAAACGTTTCCGGGCGCTTCAGTTTTCCCCCTGTTTCTGTCGATACTGCTCGAAAGCCACGGAGAGGGATGAACAATGAGCTACGGGACGTCCGGTGCAGTCCGGTTGAAGGCTGCGGCCGCCATCGTGGCGGCGATCTCGCTCGGAGGCTTCGCGGTTGCGGCCGCCTCGGCGGTCAAGGAGCCGGCGCCCCGGGTCACGACGGAGGACCCGGCTGCTGCTGATCCCACGACCGATCCCACCTCACCACCGACCGACCCACCGGTGACGGATCCATCACCGGTGGTCGATCCGGTGGTCGACCCCGTCGTTGATCCGGTCGCCGATCCCGTCGCCGATCCGGTGGTGGACCCGGTCGTCGACCCGGCGTTGCCGTGTGTGAATCACGGCCGCCGAGTATCGGCGGTGGCCCATGCGACACCTCCCGGACCGGGCCACGGAGCGGCGGTGTCCGAGGCCGCCCACGACCATGAGGGCGAGTGCCGTGACGATGCCGACGACGCGGCGGACGAGTCAGATCCCGCACCGACCGCAGCGGCGCCCGCTGACGATCATGACGGCGACGATCACGGCGGCCGGGGCAACGGTCACAGCAAGGGCCGCGGCAACGGTCACAGCAAGGGCGGCAGCAAATAGCTCAGCCGTCGTAGAACATCGGCGCGTGCAGACCGACGAGGGCCTGCTCCCGTTCGCTCCCGGCCCGGGCCCGTGCGATCGCTTCGTCGCTGAGGTGATTGACCACATCAGTGGTGCGGACCCGCTGGGCGATGTCCCGCCGGGCGTAATGCACCTGGAGGAACTCACGGCCTGACCCACCGTTCGCGGGCAGGCCGCGATGCCAACAGTCGGACACGAACAGCGCAACGTCACCCGCCCGTGCGGTGAGGAGGGCGGGTGGTCGCCCGTCGTAGCTGAGCTCCGCGTTGCCTCGCTGATCGAAGGGCGCCAGGCGCCCGGAACGATGGCTGCCGGGGACGACCGCGGTCGGACCGTCGGCGCGGTTGCAGTCCTTCAGGTAGAGGTGCGCGCCGATGGCGAACACCGGGTACGGGATGCGGTCATCCCACTCGATGCCCTCCGGACGCGGCACGTGCGGACCGGCGTCGGAGTGCCACGGACCGCCCGCGAACTCCGGCGGGTTGCGCCACGCGGTGTTCGCGATCACGTGGCAATCCTCGCCGAGCAACGGCTCGATCACGGCGAGGATCTTCGGATGTCCGACGGCGGTCTGGCAGGCGGCGCTGCGATTGAGCATCTCGTACCGGAACTCGGCGGCATCACTGCGGGACCGTTCCGGTTCGGTGGCGGCGAAGACGGCATCGATCTCGGCCCGAAGGGTGCGGACGGTCGCGGCATCGAACACCGGCGACACGACCGCGTACCCGTCCCGTTCGAGCTGCGTACTCTCGGCCGGCACGTCGCCGGTGAGGACGCCGAGGTTCTTGAACAACCGCCTGATCATGTGCGAGCGCCTTACTCCTCGACCCCGTAATCCTGGCCGAGGTGGGTGACGGGGTTCTCGCCCATCATCCAGCGCAGCGTGTTCTTCAACTTCGTCTGCTGGATGAACAGGTCGTGCTCGGGGTACAGACCCGGCGGCGTCTGGGGCGACTTGTAATAGAAGCTCAACCACTCCTGGATCCCGCCCATCCCGGCGCGTTGCGCGAGGTCCATGAACAACACCAGATCGAGCGCGAGCGGCGCGGCGAGGATCGAGTCCCGACACAGGAAGTCGACCTTCATCTGCATCGGGTATCCGAGCCACCCGAACAGGTCGATGTTGTCCCAACCTTCCTTGTTGTCACCGCGCGGCGGGTAGTAGTTGATGCGGACCTTGTGGTACACGTCGCCGTACAACTCCGGATAGCGCTTCGGTTCGAGCACATCCTCGAGCACGCCGAGTTTGGACACTTCCTTGGTCTTGAAGTTCTCCGGATCGTCGAGCACCTCACCGTCGCGGTTGCCGAGGATGTTGGTGGAGTACCAGCCCGAAAGACCGAGCATGCGCGCCTTGAGCATCGGCGCCAGCACGGTCTTGAGCAGCGTCTGCCCGGTCTTGAAATCCTTGCCGGAGATCGGCACCCCGTTGGTCTCCGCGTACGTGCGCAACACCGGCGTGTCGACCGCGAGGTTCGGCGCACCATTCGCGAATGGCACCCCTTCCTGGAGCGCCGCGTACGCATACAGCATCGACGGCGCGATCGACGGGTCCTCCGCGTCGATCGCCGCCTCGAACGCGGCGAGGTTCGCGTGCGCGGGGCCGGTCTCGATGTAGATCTCGGTGGAACCGCACCAGATCATGACGAGTCGGTCGCAGAGGTTCTCGTCCTTGAACGTGTTGATGTCGGTGCGGATCTGGTTGAGCATCTCGCGCTTCGAGGTGTTCGCCATCACGTTGGTGCCGTCGAGGCGCTTCACGTAGTTCGCATCGAACGCGGCGGGCATCGGTCGGATCGCACGCAGTGCGTCACCGATACCTTCGAGGTGGCGGCCCTGGTCCAGCACGCCGGCCCGACTCGCGGCGGTGTACGCGTCGTCGGGATAGGGATCCCACGCGCCGAACACGAGTTGGTCCAGGCTCGCCAACGGCACGAAGTCCTTGATGTGGGGCACGTTGTCGTCGGTGCGTTTGCCGATCCGGATCGTGCCCATCTGGGTGAGTGACCCCACCGGCACCTCGTCACCCCGCTTGGCCAGCTCGACCCCGGCGATCAACGTGGTCGTGACCGCGCCAAGGCCGACGCAGAGCACGCCGAGCTTGCCGTCGGCCGGCGCGACTGTGGGGGACGGAGGAGTGTCGGTCATCGGCCGAGGCTACGCGACGGTCTGCCGGCAGTTCAGCCCCGCCATCTCACCCGCGCAGAAACTCCGCCGTTGCGGCCGCGACTCGTTCGGGATCGTCGAGCCACACCGCGTGCCCACCCGGAATCATTTCCAGCGTGGCACCCGGGATCCGTTCGACGAATCTCGACGCCACGTCGGCGCCGCCGAACGGGTCCTCGGTCCCCCAGATGAACCGGATCGGCGTCTGCACACGCGCGAGCAGATCGTCGTCGAACAGCACCGCCGTGTTCACGCCACGGACCGGATGGACCATCCGCGGCGCACCGTCGAGTTCGTTCCGGATCGTGTTGGTGTCGGCGACGAGCGCCCGATACCAACCCAGCATCTCGGGCGTGACCCGTCCTGCGGCCAGCGTCGGGCGCAGTCCGCTCTGTTTCAGCATCGAGCGCACCGCGCGATCGTTGACCGGCATCCGGCTCATCAGCTTTCCCAGACTGCGCACGCCGCCGAGCCGCATGAGCACCGGCACGGCACCGATGGGCGCGCCCAGCGTCCACCCGAGCGCGACGACGCGATCGATCCGATCCGGGTGCGCCGTGACCGTCCGCAGCGCGTGAAACCCGCCCAGCGACGTGGCGACGAGATGGGCACGATCCAACTCGAGCGCATCAAGCACGTCGACGATCAGGGAATCGGCGAGCGCGCCAAACGCATCGACGCCGTCCACGCGGTTCACCAGCGGAGCGCTGAGTCCCGTGCCCGGGCGGTCGAGCATGATGCACCGGAACCCGCGCAGGCGCGCGACGAGTGGTCCCCAGCTGGTGCCACCGTTCATCACACCGTGCACGAACACCACCGGCAGTCCGTCACCGTGGATCTGCACGCGTACGCGCGTGCGGGTGGCCCGGAGGTCCAACCACTGTTCAGTGGGCGTGACCCCTTCGGACTCCCAGTATCGGTGCTCGGCCTCGCGGTACCGGGTCTCGTTCACCATGGCGTTTCCACCTCGTAGAACCTATCGAGCCGGGCGAGTGCCGTGGCCGTCCTGTGCCGCATCGGGCAGGATCTGGGCATGGAGGAGATTCCGTTGCTCGGTGGGAACGTTGGCACCGTGGTCCGCGTGGGCGACACGGTTCGTCGTGCGACCGGGCCGTGGACGCCTGCGGTCCACGAACTGTTGATGCATCTCGAGCGCGTCGGGTTCGCGTACTCGCCGCGAGTACTCGGGTACGACGAACACGGTCGCGAGATCTTGACCTACATCGAGGGCGAGACCGCCGTCACCCATCCCTGGCCGGCGTGGGCCTGGTCCGGCGCCACGCTCATTGAGACTGCGTCCATCACGCGCGAGTTCCACGACGCAGTCGCCGACTTCCGGCCCGCGGGCGAACGAGTGTGGCGCTTCGCGACGGCGCCGCTCGGCGATGAGCAGATCGTCTGCCACAACGACATCTCGCCGTACAACATCGTCCATCGCGACGGGCGCGTCGTCGGCATCATCGATTGGGATCTCGCCGGGCCCGGGACGCCGAGTTGGGACGTCGCATTCGCGGCCTGGGCCTTCGGCCCGATTCACACTGCTGAGCTGGCGCGAGAGCTCGGCGCACCACGGGATACCGGCCGACGCATTCGAATGCTGTGCGATGCGTACGGCCTGACGAATCGCGCCGATCTGCTTGCAGTCGTCACGGATCGGATGCAGGCGAGCATCGACGCCATCGCGTTGTTCGCGGCGCACGGTGAGGCCGCGTTCGTGACGATGATTGCCGACGGTCACGTGGCCCGGATGCGCTCGGATCAGGCGGTGCTCGGCGCCAATATCGACGCGTGGAGATCGGCACTCACCGACTCGTGACTCGCATCATCCCGCGGCATACCGGCGGCTCGCCGGCGATTCGGATGGAGCTCGGAAAACCGTTGATTTTCTTGAGGAATTCAGCGATTTCAGCTTGACTTTCGAACTCGTGTTCGCTAGTCTGAAATGGTCGTGAAGGGCAGAGAAACGACCGGTTCGGGGGGGCGCGAAACATGACAATCATGGATGTCGCGGTATCTCCTCTGGACGGTCTACGGGCCGGGGTCGACGCGATGATGAGCGTCGATCCGAGCGAACTTCTGGATTCGGAGTTGGCGGCGACGATCCTTCGGTTCCGTCAGCAGTTGGACCGCCAGGATGCGGTGTTCGCTGATCTCGTGGCGGCGGGCCACCGGCGGGGTGTCGGCCGCGAAGACGGTTACGAGTCGACACCATCCTGGTTGCTGGCGCGTTCGGGGATGCGCCCCGGCGAGGTCCGTGGGGCGATCGATGCCGGGGAACTCGGCGAGATCCTCGCCACGACCCGTGCGGCGTGGCGGGCGGGTCGGATCTCGTCCGGTGCCGTCCGGATCATCGCTTCGGCGCGGGTCGCCGGGTATGACGACGAACTCGCGGGGATCGAACCGGAACTGTTGGCCGCGGCCCGCAAGAAAGACCACTGGACGCTCGGCCGGATGGCCTCGCATTTCAAACGATGTGCCCGGCGTGATGGTGGACTCCCACCCGAACGTGACGGCCTCCGCGCGTCGATCGTGGGTGGGCGTCTCGCGTTGGATGGTGACATCGGCGGGTTGAACGCAGAGATGATCTTCCGCGCGCTCGACGCGTTCACCGATGCGCCATGCGACGCTGACGGCCGGACCCCGGCGCAACGCCGCGCCGATGGTCTCGCCCGGATCTGTCGCGTGGCGATGGGCGCCGACACGGACACGAACATGGCGTCACTCTCGGCGGCGGTGGTGATTGATTGGGCGACGTTCCTCGCCCATTTGAACCGTGATGCGTTTGTCCGGTTCGGGCAGATGGATGGTGGGTTCATCGGCAGCCTCGACCCCACCGAGATCGAGACGCTCTTGTGTGACTGTTCGATCAGCCGGATCATCCTCGGCCCCGACTCCCAACCGTTGAACATCGGCGACGCCCGCCGCACGTTCCCACCCGCGATACGCCGAGCGATCATTCGCCGCGATGAGCACTGCCGGTGGCCTGGATGTGAGATCCCACCGGGATGGTGTGAAGCCCACCATGTTGAACATTGGGAACATGGTGGTGACACCAGCATCGCGAACGGGGTGTTGCTCTGTTCTCGCCACCACCACTTCTTGCATCGACATCCGGACTGGCAGATCGTCTGGGACCAGACCACCTTCCGCGTGTTCCGGGCCGACAAGACCGAGGTCTGTCCCACCCTCGAACACTCGATCCTCGACCTCGAACCCGACCTCGAACCACCTGAACTCGCCGGCCCGTAATCGCTCGCGCCGGCGTGACCACACACGTCGCATTTCGGTGCCCGAGCGCGCCCAGGTTGAACATCCGACCTGAACCGCGAACACTTGTCGCCCCAAGAAACAGATTGGCCCTGCAGTCGTCAGGTGACGTACCGCTTGGGTGTGCTGGCAGAACGAGCGCCGTGCGGGCAATATGCATCTCGAGTCCCGCGAGCCAGTAGAGGGAGAGCGGCAATGTTCTACGGCGCGGAGCAAGCGCGAATCCATGACAGCGCCTTCGGTGTGCTCGCCGCGACTGCCGCGACGGACGTGCTCGACTTGGTGCGCGCCGGTAGCCACGACCGTGGGCTCGTCGTCGATCTGGGCTGCGGCTCTGGCATCCTTGCGCGCGTCGTGATCGACGCGGGCTATGACGCGCTTGGCGTCGACATCTCCGCGCACATGGTCACACTCGCGAGAGATCGAGCGCCAACGGGCGACTTTCGCGTCGGCTCACTCCACGACTTGGCGATTCCCGACGGATGCGTCGCAGTCTGCGCAACCGGCGAAGCACTCAACTACGCAACCGACGTGAGCGCAGGGCTCGACGCATTTCGAGAGCTTGCGCAGCGAGCGTTCGAGGCACTTGCCGCGCGTGGCGTGTTCGTGTTCGACGTATCGGGTCCCGGACGGTCTGGTCCATCGCGTTCGATGCACCGATTCCACCGGACCGACCAGTGGTGTCTTGGCATGGTCGCTATCGAGTCGGACGACAGTTCTCGTCTGGATCGCCTCATCAGCATCTTTACGGTCGAGGCCGACGGAAGGTATCTGCGTTCAGATGAGCACCACGTCCAGCGCCTTTTCGACTCAACAACTCTCGTGACGATCCTGTGCGACATTGGCTACGAAGTCGAGGTGCTCGACAACTACGTCTCCGAAGGGAGCTATCCTGAGCTGCCTGGCTGGTACGTCGTTCGAGCCCGGAAGGTGTAGCTCGCGTTCGGTACCCGCGCCACGGCCAGCACGAGTCTCCAAATCGTCAACGACGGTCACCTTGAGCTTCGATGAGCTTGGACTGCTCCAGGGGGCGCTGAATGAAATCTGCAACGCCGTGAGGGAGCTTGGGCGCGACAGCGAGTTCGAGACGCGCTTGGGCGCGACCCGCGAGGAGGGTCGGGCGCTCCTTCGCGAGATCAAGGCTGCGCTCGCAACGCCCCCGGACGATCAGTAGCCGTCGTCAGCCTTCGCAGTGCGACATGGTGAACACGGCGGGAGCGTCGCGGTACGGGTCGGCGAGCGACACGAGTTCCTGGCTTGGACCGTCGGAGGCGAGTGCTTGGCGAAAGCGACGGCCGCCCGTTGTCGCCGACACCACAATCCGTACACCTGGCAGCTGCTGCAAGACCGATCGCCAGGTTCGATCAGGATCGTCGACCGCGAGTACGACCAGCTGGCTGACGTCGCAACCGCTCCCTGCGTAGCGCTCGTCCATGAGTACGCGAGTTCCGGAGAACTTGGTCCATTCCGGATACCCCTGCAACGACGGGTCCTGTTTGGGAACCGGAAGTTCAGTAACGGCCGGACCGTGTCGAGCGCCGCTGCCCGAGTTGTAGTGGATCTGCGCAAAGCCGATCTCGGGACGGCAAGGCGCGCACGACGCAACGACAAGCTCGAGGCGTCGTGCCGACTCATCGGCATACGCCCCTTCCGGCGAGTATGCGCTGCACGTCAGAACATTGAGCCCATTGCCGGCCGGACCGCTGCGTGCTACCTCAACATCGGGAACTGACTCGCAGGCGTGCGCTGGATCCGGGACGTCCGTGAACCCGGCACGTCTCGCGTGTCCGGCCAGCGCGTCGTACACGCTGCGGGCATGGCCGTCGATTTTCAGCGTGGCCGTCCAGGCGTGATGCGGCGCACCACTCGCTCCCGCCTGCGACGTGGCGTTGACCAGGTCGGGTATCACGGGGCCGACCAGAGTGGCGCCCTTCGGAACCTGGAAGCCGTCCGGCAGCTGGGCGGCGCCCCGGTCTTTCGTCATGCTGCCGGCGCACCCAGCCGTCGCGAGCAGAAGACACAGAACCGCAAATGATTGGGCTGCCCGCACCGCGCCCAGGATAGAGACGTCGGCCTCTGCCCCTCACGCGGTGGCAAGACCTTTCACCTGGGAACGCGGCGCCCCTGGGTGCCTGCCGCGACCTGTCTCGGCGCTTGGGATGGATGTCACGCCGAGCGTGACGCGGGTCCCACACGCGGACCGGGATGAGGGACATTCTGCGGTGTGCATCGCAACTCATGAACATATGGACGATGCGATCCTGCCGACGGAAGACCGGCACGCGGGCAGTCTCGCCGAAGCGCACGTAGGCTCGACCACCATGACGGTGACGGACGTTCCCCTGATCCCGGTGGCGGCGGCACCGGTCGGCCACACCTACGAGCGGATCACGGTGGATCCGCTCACCGGCGTGGGCGGCGCGGTGATCTCGGGGCTCAACCTGGCCGACCCGCTCGACGACCCGACGGTGGCCGAGATTCGTCGCGCGCTGCTTGATCATCTCGTGGTGTTCTTCCGCGGTCAGTCGCTCACGTCCGCGCAACAGGCCGAGTTGAGCCACCGCTTCGGCCCCTACAACCCGGTGCCGTTCATTGAACCGCTCGCCGAGCATCCCGAGGTCATCGCGGTGGTCCGCGAGGCCACCGAAACGCAGTCGTTCTCCTTCGGCGGCATCTGGCACTCGGACTTCTCGTTTCTCCCTGCGCCGCCGGCGTTCTCGATGTTGCACGCGCTCGAGATTCCTCCGTACGGCGGCGACACGTTGTGGGCGAACCAGTACCTCGCGTTCGAGACGTTGTCCGTCGGCCTCCAACGCGCGCTCGGCGCGATCGATGGGCTGCACAGCGCCCGGGACGCGTACTCGCCGAAGATGCAGGCGGTCCACGACATGTTCGCGGGCATGACGGTGAAAACGAGCGACGACGCGAACCGGGTGCAGCACCATCCGGCCGTCCGGCGTCACCCCGAAACCGGACGTGACGCGCTGTATCTGAATCAGCAGTACACCGTCGGACTCGCGGACTGGTGGCCGACGGAACAGCAGCCGCTCCTCGAATTCCTGTTCGCGCACTCCACCCAGGATTCGCTGACGTGCCGCTGGCAGTGGAAGGTGGGCGACGTCGCTTTTTGGGACAACCGGTGCGCGCAACACATGGTGATGGGTGACGTCCGCAACCACCGCCGGTACATGCATCGCACCACCGTCGCGGGTGACGCACCCGCGCGCTGATATCCGTCGATCGGGAGACACCATGACCACCGCACTCATCACCGGCGCGTCGAGCGGCATCGGACTCGAGATCGCGCGCGTCCTCGCCCCACGCCACGATCTGGTCCTCGTCGCGCGATCGGCCTCGAAACTCGAAGCCCTCGCCACCGAACTCGGGAACGCGCGGGTCATCGTCGCGGACTTGGCCGACCCGAGCGCGGTTGGGACGATCGCAGCCGAGATCACCGACGTCGACGTGCTGGTCAACAACGCCGGCGTGGGTGACTTCGGCGCGTTCGCGAGCACAGATCCGGACCGCACCCTCGCGATGATCCAACTCAACATCACATCGCTCACGGCGCTGACGCGCGCGTACCTCCCGGGAATGCTGGAGCGGGGAAGCGGCCGGGTGATGAACGTGGCGTCGACCGCGTCGTTCCAACCGGGGCCGTTGATGGCCGTGTACTACGCGACGAAGGCGTACGTCCTGTCCTTCAGTGAGGCGTTGAGCGAAGAGACGCGCGGATCGGGGGTCACGGTGACCGCGCTCTGTCCCGGCCCCACGGCATCCGGATTCCAGGCCGCGGCCGAGATGGAGTTGTCTCCGCTCGTGGCGAACAAGAAGTTGCCCACCTCGGCCGAGGTCGCGGCGTTCGGCGTGAAGGCGATGGAGAAGGGCGACGCGGTTGCGGTCCCCGGAGTGTTGAACAAGGTCATGGCCGCCGGCGTGCGCGCGACCCCGCGCCCGGTGATGCGACGGCTGGTCCACAAACTCCAGGCCACCAAGCCGGGCAACGACTGACCAGCTCGGCTCAGGTCCAGCTCGAACGATCGCGCCGCGGTGCGTCGAGACTGATCCCGCGTAGCATCAGGACTTCGGCGACGATGAAGGCGACTCCCGCCACCACGATCGAGGCCAGCGCCACGACGTAAGCCAGCCCGAGGCGCACCGCGTGCAGACCGTCGGCCGTATCGATCGTCGTCGAGACCGTGATCCCGCCGAAGGCGATGACCAGCACCACGATCATCCCGACGAGCAGACTCGGTAACCCTTCCGACACGCGCGACCGGCCGGTCCCCCGCAACCACACCAGCACCCCGGACACACCGAACGTCCAGATCCCGACGACGGCGAACGCGCTGACCGCGTCGCTCGGACGATGCCAGCCCGCGGCGAGGGTCATCGCCGCGATTCCGCAGGCGTAGAGCGCGCCGACGGTCGCCGCCAGCGGTCGAAGCCGGACCGGCGCCACCAGTATCAACGCCGCCGCGAGCGACGCGGCCACCGTGCTGTGTCCGCTCGGCAGCGTGTTGAAGGGGATGATGCGGTCCACCCCGGCGAGAAGCTCCGGTCGCTCCACCACGTGTTTGTAGACCTGGGTGGTGACGTTGGAGCCGATGATCACCGCCCCGACACCCAGCGCCAAGTTCCAGCGACCCCGAACCAGCGCGACCCCCATCAACGAGACACCGAAGAAGGCCAGCGAGCCGACCGAGATCGTGCGCAACAGCTCGTCCGAGCGTTCCTGGGTCCGTGGGTGCTCCACCACCCGGCCGCGCAACGCGGCGTCGTCGAGTCGTTGGCCCGGACGCGTGCGGACGAAGACCGCGGTGAGGATCACGAGCGCCAACGCACAGAACATCGTCATCACGAACAGACGAGCGACCGCGCGCCGACGATTCGGATCGGCACGGGCCGGCGAAACCATCTCGGTATCGGTCACGCGTGCTCGCGACGGCCGTGGGGCACGGCGTCGATCAGGGTCATGGAATACGGGCTCCCCGGCGTGGGTCAGGTGCGAGAATCAGCCCGTGGAACCACTCGACAATCCGGTGTGGCACGCACTCACGGGCCCGCACGCCACGGTAGCCGAGGGGGGCGACCACGCCCGACGGTACCGGCCCGAGTACTCGGTCTGGTCGGCCGTCCACGACGACGCCGACCCCGCGGCCTGGGCCGAACTCCGATCCGTCGTCGGCCGCGGCGGGTACGCACTGTTCGCCGGCCGCCCCGACCACCCCGATGACTGGGTGCGCGAGCACGAGTTCCGCGTCCTCCAGATGGTCCTCGACGACCCGATCGATCATCCGAACCAACGAGACTCGGAAGCTGCACCCGCGGCTCAGGTCCGACGCTTGCACCGTGCCGACACGCCGGCGATGACCGCACTCGCTCGCGCTACCGAACCCGGGCCGTGGTGCGAACGCACGGCGGAACTCGGAGACTTCTTCGGGATCCAAACCGACGGCCGGCTCCTCGCAATGGCCGGCGAGCGGCTCCGCCTTCCGAGTGCCACCGAGATCAGCGGTGTCTGCACCGACGCGAGTGCGCGTGGCCGCGGTTGGGCGGCCACGCTCGTCGCCGCCGTGGCCCGCGGCATCCACGCTCGGGGCGCGCGCCCGTTCCTCCACGTTCGCGACACCAACGAGAACGCGATTCGGTTGTACGAACGATTGGGTTTTCGTTGCCGCGTGATCAGGGGGGTGTCGGTCCTCCGGGCGAACGAGGCCGAGACCGGCCCCTGAACCAGCCACAGTAAGGGCGCGGGCGACTATTACGAACGCTTGTTCGCTATACTCTCGCCATGGCCGGAGTTGCGACCATCCACCAACCGACGCTGCTCGGCGGTACCGAGCCCGCGCTCTTCGTGCCGGCGCCGACCGAGCGCATCCAGCTGGACGCCACCTCGTGGGTGGATCTCACCCGGGAGTGGCTGGGCGGCGCCGATGTCCTGGCGCGTCGGCTCGCCGACGCGGTGCCCTGGCGGCAGGGTCGCCGCCGAATGTGGGATCGCATGCTCGCCGACCCGCGCCTCTCGTACTGGGCGCGGCGCGACGACGAGCCGTTTGACGCGAGCATCCCGGCCATGCAACAGGCGCTCGAACGCCGGTACGGACACCGGCTCCGGCGGCCTGGCTTCAACTACTACCGCAACGGTCAGGACAGCGTCGCGTGGCATGCCGACCGCGAGTTGCGTGACCTCGACGACACGCTCGTCGCGATCGTCACCCTCGGCACCCGGCGCCCGTTTCTCGTCCGCCCGAACGGTGGCGGCACGTCGATCGATCTGCGCCCGGGCTCCGGCGATCTCCTGGTGATGGGCGGCGCCGCCCAGCGCGATTGGCAACACGCGGTCCCGAAGACGCAGCGCCTCGGTCCCCGAATCTCGATTTCGTGGCGCTGGACCGCGGGCAGTACCGCCCCCGGTGCGTCACTGTGATGGAATGCGACCATGGCTCAGAACGTGCTCGGCGGCGAGCTCACGCCGTGCAGCATGGATCCGCTCACCGGCTTCTACCGAGACGGCTGCTGCAACTCCGGCGGTGACGATGCCGGCGTCCACGCGGTCTGTGTGGTGACGACCGCCGAGTTCCTGGAGTTCTCGGCTCGCGTCGGCAACGACCTGTCCACGCCGATGCCCCAACACGGATTCCCTGGTCTCCGGGCCGGCGACCAGTGGTGTCTGTGCGCGTCCCGGTGGGTCGAAGCCTTCGATGCCGGCATGGCGCCGAAGGTCGTCCTCGAAGCCACCCACGCGCGGGTCCTCGAATGGGCCACACTCGACGACCTGCGCGCCCACGCCGCGTAGTGGTACTCCAACTCGGGCGGCAGCGATGTTGATCGCGTGGACGGTGCTGCGCGAACTCGTCATCGTCGCCGCCTTGGTTGGGGTGGCGACGAGCCTGGCCCGCTGGAGCGGCACCATCGCCGTCGCCGCGTTGCAACTGCTCGTCCCCGTGACCGGGTTCGCGTCGGCGATCATCGCCGTCGCCGGGTTGATCACCGGGAATACGTTGCTCGCGATCTCCGGCGGGATCGTCGTCTTGCTGGCGTTACCGCTCTTCATTCCGAAGCTGACGAGCGACCAGTCCGGCAATCACCTCGGTGACGCACCCACGTTCACCGTCGGACTCGCCAACCTGTACTTCGACAATCCCGAGCCCGACGCCGCCATCGAGCAACTCCTCGCGACCGACGCGGACATCCTGGTCATGACCGAACTCTCGGTCGATCTCGTCAACCGGTTCGACCACCTCGGCGGCGCCGCGCACTATCCGTCGCGTGTGCACCCCGAACCGATCGAAGGTGAATACGCGGTCGGGATCTTCTCTCGGACCGAGTTACGCGACGCGCGTGTCGAACAGCACGGGGAGTTGCAGCTCATCGCGGCAACGTGGGCCGGGTTTCGGGACGGCCAAAGCGCGGGCGGTCCACGCGGCGAGGCCCAGCCCTCGATCGAAGTTCGTGCCGTCCACCCCGACGCGCCGTCGACGCGCACGGGATTCGCCCGCTGGAACCGCCAGCTCCGTGAACTCCGCCGGCTCCTTCGCGAAGAACTCGACGGCCCCGCGATCGTGCTCGGTGACCTCAACGCCGGGACGTTCCAGATCCCGTACGAGCGCTTGTTGAGCCGAGAGTTCCGGGACGCGCACGCCGTGCTCGGCAAGGCGGTCAAGCCCTCATGGGGCATCGTGCCCTGGCTCCCCCGCTGGGTCCCGACGCTCGTGGCGAGACTCGATCACCTGGTGGTGTCGAGCGAGATCCACGTGCGAAGTCTCGAGGATCTCGATCCGGTCGGCTCCGACCACCGACCCTTCCTCGCTGAGCTCGAGCTGCACCCGCGCTAACGGGTCACCGCATCAGGCGGGGCTGGCCCGACAGATGTTCTGCTTGTACGTGAGCCACTGCTTCGGCGGGAGTTGGTAGTAGGTGCCGTCGGCGCACATCAACGCCGGGTTCACCTCGCCGAACAGGCCCTGGCGCGATTCCCAGCCGGGCACGGACCAGACGTGCAACATCCACTGGCTCTGCTTCATGAGATTCGCGCCGGCGGCCGTGCATTGCTTCTTGGTCGCAGCCCGGTCGAGTCCGTACGGTGTCTCGATTCCATTCGGTCCGAACTTCAGACAGAGCGACTCGTGGTAGTGCCACACGTCGTTCGCCCCCGCGAACCCTGCGGGTTCCGTCGGACTCATCGAGTAGTACATGAATCCGGCGATCACCGACTGCGGGGCGGTGCCGTCGTAGACGATGGCGAGGGGGTTCGCGAGATCTGCGTCGTCCATCACGCCGTCAGGATTGAGACCCCGACCCCCGGCGTAGTTGATGAAGTGGGCGCCGATCCCGGGCATGTACGGACCCACCTGTTGGTACCCCGCCGCAAGCGCGTCCGCCACCGTCGGGTACTTCCTCGCAGTATCGATCGTCGCCGAGATCTGCGCCGACAGCGTCTTGCGGTCCGCCGGGGTCACCGCATGCTCTTCGTCGATCTCCGAGTGGTGACCGTTGCTGAGCAGGGACAGTCCCTTGTCCCCGGTTTTGGTCTTGCCGGCTTTGGTCCCACTCATCTTCATGCCGGGCATGTCCGCCGACGTGTGGGAGCCCGGGTGATCCGATTTCGACTTCGATTTCGATCTCGACTTCGACGCGTCCTTGGACTTCGATTTCGACTCAGACTTGGACTTGGACGGGTGGTCGTCGCCTGCGCTCGCAACCGCGGCGGTGCCGAGCACTGCGACCGCTGCGAACACAACGATTCCAACCCGCGCCACTGAGCGCGTACGACGAGACATCATGAATCCCCCTGGAGTTTCACCGCAGCGTAGGAGATCCGGCGACCCGAGCGGGCCGGTAGCGTGCGAACCCCCGACGGACACATCCCGACGTGCGCCAGTGGCCGTGAAGCCGCGGCCGTGAAAGCGCGGCCGTGACACTGCTTCCGTGAGCCGGCGCGAGGAGACCACCATGACGTTCGACTTCTACGACCCCGACACCTACGTCGCCGGCCCGCCGCACGAACTGTTCGCGCGGCTGCGCCGGGAGCAGCCGGTGGTCTGGCAGGACATACCGGGTGAGCCCGGCTACTGGGCCGTGTTGCGCCACGCCGATGTGGTCCACGTGGCGCGTGAGCCGGTGCTGTTCTCGGCCGCGACCGGCGGAGTGGTGCTCGAGGATCTGCCGCCCGAGAGCCTCGCGATGATGCAGGACATGTTGCTGGCCATGGATCCGCCGCGTCACCTCGCGTACCGGAGGAACGTCTCTCCGGAGTTCACACCGCGGGTGATGGGCCGGCTGGAAGATCGCATCCGCGAGATCTGTCGGACGATCCTCGCCGACGTCGGGGACCGCGACCTCGACTTCGTTCACGACGTCTGCGCGAAGTTGCCGTCCCAGGTGGTGGGCGAGTTGATGGGCATCCCGCGCGAAGACTGGCCGAAGATCCATCACTGGTCAGAGATGAACTCCGGCGGTCAGGACCCCGACATCGCCGCGTCCTACGCCGCCGACGCGGCCATGAGCGCCACCGTCGAGATGGCGATGTACGCGATCGAACTCGCCGGGAGGCGGCGCGCCGAACCGGCCGAGGATCTCACCACGCTCGTCATCCTGAGCGAGGTGGACGGTCAACCGATGACCGACATCCAGTTCGGGAGCTTCTTCGTCCAACTCGTGACCGCCGGCAACGACACCACCCGCACGATGCTGTCATCCGGTCTGCACGCGCTGCTCGAACACCCGGACCAGCTCGCCGAACTTCGCGCCGACCACTCGCTCATCCCGGGCGCGGTCGAGGAGATCCTGCGTTACGCGAATCCGCTGCACTACTTCCGGCGGACCGCCACTGCGGCCACCACGTTGGGGGGCGCGTCGATCGAGGCGGGCGACAAGGTGGCGATGATGTACACGTCGGCGAATCGCGACGAGACCGTCTTCGTGGCGCCGGACGAGTTCGACATCCATCGGGATCCGAACCCGCACCTCTCGTTCGGCACCGGCGAACACTTCTGTCTCGGGATCCACCTCGCCCGCCTCGAAGGTCGGGTGTTCTTCGAGGAACTCCTCGCCCACTTCCCCACCATCGAGACGACCGGCCCGCCGCGCCGCCAACGATCCAATCTCAACAACGCACTCAAGGAGCTCCCCGTCCGCCTCGGAACCGCCTGACTCGCGCCTCGCTCGCCCGCTCAATCACCCGCCGCGTTTGGTGCCTGAAGCGTCGCCGAGGTGGCGCAAACGACAATCGCGGCGGGTAGGGCCGCGCGCGGGATGGCGTCACTGACTGACGACGAGACCGACCAGACCCACGGTGACGACGGCGGCGGAGGCGAGGCGGGCGCCACCGAGCCGTTCCTTCAGGAGCCACCAACCGAGACCGGCGCCGAGGATCACCGACGATTCGCGCAGTGTCGCCACGTACCCGACCGACGCGAACCGCACTGCGACGAGCACCAACGAGTAGGCCGTCGCCAGACAAACCCCGGAGACCAGATGGCGCGGCCAGTTGCGACGCACCGACGCCAGGAACGCGCGACCCCGACCCCGCGCGACCCCCACGACGCTGAGCGCGACCGCGCGGAGAATGGTGAGGACGACGCCGTACGCGAATCCGTCGCTCGTGTGCCGGGCACCGGCGGCGTCGATGACGGTGTAGGTCCCGATGAGCACTGCGGTCAGCAGCGCGTACACGATCTCCACCCGAGGTGCTCCCGGACGAATGAGCGAACCCAGGCCGATCGTGACCACGCCGAGCGCAAGCCAGCCGGCCGGACCGAGACCGTCGCCGAGCGCGATCACCCCGAGCACCGCCGCGGTCAGCGCACCGCCGCCGCGCGCCAACGGGTACGCGAGCGAGAAGTCGCCGTGCTGATAAGCGGCCACCAGTGCCCGCACGTAGACCACGTGGATCAGCGCCGATGCAACCAGGTACGGAGCCGAGCGGGCGGCGGGCAACCCCGTGAACGCCAACACCGGTGCCAGCGCCACGCCACCGAAGACGAACTGACCCCACGCCGCCAAGTCGCGATCGTCCGCCGTCTTGATCAGCAGGTTCCACCCGGCATGGAGCAGGGCGGCGGCGAGCGCAAGCACGGTCGCAGTCAGCATCGCGCCCTACCCTCTCACGGTCAGAAGAATCTCCTCGACCTCTGCTCGCAGACCATCCCGAAGAAGGACGACATGGCTGACATGGACCCGGCAACCCTCACCACGCCTTGGCGCCGGGATCCGGCCGAGACCCTGCCGGCCCTCACGCGCTGGGTCGAGCACACGATGGGCGCGGGCTCCCGGATCGAGGACCTCGGCGAACCGGGCAACGGGATGTCGAGCGAGACGGTGCTCTTCACCGTGGTCACACCCGACGGCGCGCGGGATCGCCTCGTCGCGCGGCTCGCGCCGATGCCCGACGTCTACCCCGTGTTCCAGACCTACGACCTGGACCTGCAACGGCGGTGCATGGATCTCGTGCGGGAACGCACGACCGCGCCCGCGCCGGTGTGTCGGTACCTCGAGACCGATCCGGCGTGGCTCGGCACCCCGTTCCTCGTGATGGAGCGCGTGGACGGAGAAGCCGCACCCGACGTCCCGCCGTACGTGTTCGGGGGATGGGTGATGGACGCCACACCGGAGCAGCGCACCACCCTGCTCACCAGTTCGGTGGAGGTCATCGCCCAAGTTCACACGCTCAACCCCATCAACGCGGATCTGAGTTTCATCACCGGCCCTGGCTCCACGGGTCCTGGCTCCACCGGCCCCGACGCGTCGGCGATGACTGCGCAACTCGACGGCCAGCGCGCCTACTACGAGTGGGCACGCGAGGGTGTCACCTATCCCCTGATCGAGCGCACCTTCGATTGGCTCGTCGCGCAGCAACCGCCGGATCGCGAGGCGGTCCTCAACTGGGGCGACAGCCGCATCGGCAACATGCTGTATCAAGACTTCCGGCCGGTGGCGGTGCTCGATTGGGAGATGGCGACGGTCGGGCCGCGCGAGGTCGACGTCGCGTGGATGGTCTTCCTGCATCGCTTCTTCCAGGATCTCGCGGTCCGGTTCGAGATGCCAGGCCTCCCGGATTTCATGACCCCGGACGCGGTCTGTGCGATCTATGAATCGCTCACGGGTTACGCACCGCAGCACCTGCACTGGTACGAGGTCTTCGGCGCACTGCGGTTCGCCATCGTCTCGGTGCGCACGAGCACGCGCGGCATGGCCTACGGGCAGATGGAACGTCCCGACGACCCCGACGACCTCATCATGTTCCGAACCCTGCTCGACGGCATGATCTCGTAGTTCGTTCTCACGCGCGGCCGGCTCA
>JANPMG010000204.1:0-28486 GCA_031422675.1 Acidimicrobiia bacterium
CGCTGACGTGTGATCGTCGTCGACACCGGCGTCTTGTACGCCACCATCGACCGCACCGACGCTGACTGCCAACGGTGCAGCACGTTCCTCGACACGGTGACCGAACCGTTGCGGGTTCCGGCGCCGGTGATCGTCGAGACGCCAATGCTGGTGCGGAGCCGGCTCGGCGCAGACGAAGAAGCCGCGTTCTTGGGGTCTGCGGCACGAGAACTCGACCGAGTCGATCTCACCGACGACGACTGGACCCGTGTCGCGGAACTCGCCACCACCTACGCCGACCTCCGTCTCGGTGTGATCGACGCGGCAGTTGTCGCCGTCGCTGAACGTTTGAAGGTCAC
The DNA here is from genome assembly GCA_031422675.1 of Acidimicrobiia bacterium. Taxonomy (GTDB): domain Bacteria; phylum Actinomycetota; class Acidimicrobiia; order IMCC26256; family JAENVU01; genus JAENVU01. The sequence goes on from JANPMG010000204.1 coordinate 339, forward strand.
GACGATCGCAACGTTGAATCACCGCGACTTCACCGTGGTGCGCCCGGCGCACTGCGACGCGTTCGTACTCGTCCCGTAGCGGTCAACACCACACGCGGGCGTGGAAGACTTCCAGCCGTGCCTGATCTCGTCACCGCTCGCGTGCACGAGCGCACGCGTTCACCTCGAAAACACGCATTCGCGTCTCGCGTTCCTTCGCGGCTCGCGAGCACCGGTTGACGGCTGTTTCCGCAAGTCAACGTACGTGTGGCGCCCGCCCGCGAAGGCGCGCGACGGCGAGAAGTTGTGTTGTCCGCTACTACGACCCGTCGACGGCCAGTTCCTGACGCGGGATCCGCTCGTCTCGCGTGGAGCGCTCCTGGCTCGCACGGTGCCGCTCCCTCCCCGTGGCGAGATGATCATCGAGGGACTCACCGACGATGAAGAGCAGCGGTTCCTCGATGCGATAGCGGAGGCGTGAGCCCACCCGATCGCGGCCCGGCCGTTCTCGACCCGGACATTGTCAGTGCCGAGGTCGCGCGGAACGTTCCGCACTCGCGGATACATCCGGTGTTCGCGGCACGCGCCAGTAACCTCCGGCGCCATGCGCATGTCCTCTCTCTTCCTCCGCACGTTGCGTGACGATCCCGCCGACGCCGAGGTCGCGAGCCATCAGCTCATGGTGCGAGCCGGGCTGATCCGGCGAGTGGCGTCGGGGATCTACTCGTGGCTGCCACTCGGCAATCGGGTGCTGCGCAATGTGGCGCAGATCGTGCGGGAGGAGATGGACGACGCCGGCGCGCAAGAGGTGAGCCTGCCGATCGCGCAGCCGCTGGACCTCTGGAAGCAATCCGGCCGTGACGAGATGTACGGCTCGATGATGTTCCGGGTCCAGGACCGCAAAGAGAATTGGTACGCGCTGGCGCCCACGGCCGAGGAGGTCGTCACCACGTTGGTGGCGGGGGAGTACTCGAGTTACCGGGACCTGCCCGTCAACCTGTACCAGATCAACTGGAAATACCGGGACGAGTTGCGGCCGCGATTCGGGCTGCTCCGGGCGCGTGAGTTCCTGATGAAGGACGCCTATTCCTTCGACGCCGATCTGGACGGATTGCAGCGGAGCTACGACGCGATGTTCGCGGCGTACGGCCGCGTGTTCACGCGGTGCGGGCTCACGTTCCGGTCGGTGAAGGCGCAGTCCGGAGAGATCGGTGGGGATACGAGCCAGGAGTTCATGGCCGTGGCCGCCATCGGCGAGGACGCCTTCGTGTGGTGCGAGCAGTGCGACTACGCGGCGAACACCGAAGCGGCGACGCGTCAACCCTCGCCCGAGGCTGTCATCGCGGACCCGGGGCCACGCGCGTCGGTGCCCACGCCCGCCATGCCCGGGATCGATGCGGTCGCGGATCACCTCGGCACCACCGCCGATCTGCTCATGAAGTCGATCGCGTTCGACGTAGACGGCGATCTGGTGCTCGCGCTCGTGCCCGGTGACCGCGAGGTCAACGAGTTCGCGGTGGCGGGCGCCTTTCCCGGCGCCGCGGTTCGGCTCTACACCGACGCCGACTTCGCGGCCCACCCCGAGATTCCGAAGGGGTACATCGGCCCGGATTTCGACGGTGCCCGGCGCACCCTGGCCGACAGCTCGATCCGGACGCCCCACGGTTGGGTCACGGGCGCGAACCGGGTGGACCGTCACGACCAGAACGTGATGCTCGGCCGGGACTTCACCCCCACCGACTGGGCCGAGATCGTGGTGGTGGAACCCGGGGACCCGTGTCCGAACTGTGGCCGTCCGTTGCGCATCGACCGCGGCATCGAGGTCGGTCACGTCTTCCAACTCGGCGACAAGTACTCGAAGGCGTTGGGTGCGACCTACGTCGACGACAGTGGCGCCGAGCACCCGATGGTCATGGGGTGTTACGGCATCGGGGTGAGCCGCATCCTCTCCGCGATCGTGGAGGAACACCACGATGAGCACGGCATCGCCTGGCCCGCCGCGATCGCGCCGTACTCGGTGCATCTCGTGATGCTGCCCGGCCGGGGTGACGCAGCCGCGGCGGTGGCCGCGACGGCCGAGGCGCTCTACGCCGAGCTCCGCGCGCGCGGCGTGGAGGTGCTCTTCGACGATCGCGACGCGAGTCCGGGCGTGAAGTTCGCCGACGCCGACCTGCTGGGCATGCCGGTCCAGGTCACCGTCGGCGGCAAGGGTGTGGCCCGGGGCATCGTCGAGCGCAAAGTTCGCGCCACCGGCGAACGCGACGAGATCGATCTCGCCGACGCGGCGGAGATCCTCACGACCGCAGCGGCGGCCGCTCAGGTGACACTGCAGCCGAACTGATCGCGGCCTCACTGACTGCGGCCTCACTGACTCCGGGCGAACTGACCGAGGACGAACCCCCACGCGAGGTGCATGAACTCCGCTTGCTCGTCGGTGGTGACGAGCTGTTGCGCTTCGACGCGTGTCCGTGAGCCGTCGCTCGAAAATCGAAGGTACGCGACGAGTTCGCGTCCGGGGAGCGGGACGGTGTCATCATCGAAATCCCATCGCATCGCGATCACCTCGGGCGCGGCGACCACCTCGTACTGGCCGCGGATGCGGGTGCCCCACTCCAAGGTCGCAGCAAACCGGCCGTCCTCGATGCTCACGGGCACGCCGAGCCAGTGGGAGTAGCGCGCCGAGTCGGTGAACGCGCCGAACGCAAACTCGCGCGTGCACGCGACGTCGACGGAGACGCGGATGGCGATGTCGGTGTCGTGGATGACGGTTCGCGGTTCCGCCGGCGGCGTGATCGGAACCCACTTGCCTGGTCTCGGTCCGAGGAGATCGTGGAGGCCCGTCAGCGCGTCATCGCACAACCGGTAGTAACGAAAGGTGCCCTCGGCCCGCATGCTGATGAGGCCCGCGTCTCGGAGCACCGAGAGATGAGACGAGATCGTGGGTCCGCTGATCTCGAACGCGCTCGCAATCACCCCGACCGCGAGCTCGCGTTCGCGGAGCAGCCACAGGATCTCGCGTCGGATCGGCGAGCGGAGCGCGTCGAGCGTGGTCTGTATGTGCAGATTCCGATGATACCGCTTGACGGCGGTCTATTTCGAGAGCTATCTAATTAGATAACCACTGAGGCCTGGGCGACAGGCCATCCACGAAGGAGATCCAGATGACGAAGTTCGTGTTGGCCTACCGCGGCGGGTCGGTCCCTGAGACCAAGGAACAACAGGACGCAGTGATGAGCGCGTGGATGGGCTGGTTCGGCGACCTCGGCGCCGCGGTTGTCGATGGCGGCGCGCCCTTCGGTCCGAGTACCACGATCGCATCGGGTGGCGGATCGTCGGCCGGCGGGGCGTCGGCCCTGACGGGCTACTCGATTGTCGAGGCCGCGGATCTTGCCGCCGCGACCGAGTTGGGGACGGGCTGTCCGGTGCTGGCCAGCGGTGGCACCGTCGAGGTGTACGAGACGATGCCGATGTGACCGGATCGGGTTCGTCCGCCGGTGCGCGCGGCTACCGTCGGTGGCCGTGACGCTCCCGGTCCCGCCGCCCGTGTCGCCGATGTTGGCGAAGCTCGCGCGTGAACTCCCAATCGGCGATCAGTGGAGTTACGAACCCAAGTGGGACGGCTTTCGGTGCATCGTCTTTCGCGACGGTGACGAGGTCGAACTCGGTTCGCGCAACGAGAAGCCGCTCACGCGGTACTTCCCGGAGTTGGTCGAACCGTTGAAGGCCGCGCTCCCGGATCCGGCGGTGGTCGACGGCGAGATCGTGATCATGACCGACGGCGGACTCGAGTTCGATCTGCTCTCACAGCGCATCCATCCCGCGGCGAGCCGGATCGGGAAGCTCGCGATCGAGACGCCGGCCGCGTTCGTGGCCTTCGATTTCCTCGCCGACGCCACGGACCGGCGCGTCGAGCCGTTCGAGACTCGTCGGGATCTGCTGGAGCGCCAGGTCACGGCCAACGCGTCGGTCCGAATCGCACCCCGGACGCGCGACTCCGAGGTTGCGGCGGTTTGGTTCGACGAGTTCGAAGGCGCGGGCCTCGACGGCTTGGTGGTGAAGGACGTGGGTGGGACCTACCGCCCCGGCGATCGCGGTTGGCTCAAGGTGAAGCACTTGCGCACCGCGGACGTCGCCATCGGAGGTTTTCGGGTGCACAAGGACGGCAACGGTGTGGGGTCGCTGCTGCTCGGTCTCTTCGACGAGCACGGCACGCTCCATCATGTGGGCGTGGCGTCGAGCTTCGACGTGAAGACCCGGGCGCAGCTGGCCGCGGAGTTGGAGCCGTATCGGGTCGGCGCGCTCGACGGTCACCCGTGGGGCGATTGGGCAAGTGGCGCCTCCGCATCTTCCGAGTCCGGCCCGTCCGCCGAGTCCGGCGAGTCCGAGTCCGGCAGTCAGCGGCGACCGGGCGCCGTGAGCCGGTGGAACGCGAAGAAGGATCTCTCCTGGGAGCCGATCCGAGTCGAACTGGTGGCCGAGGTCGCGTACGAGCACATGCAGGGCGATCGTTTCCGACACACCGCGCGCTTCCAACGGTGGCGCCCGGACCGTGAACCGCGCTCCTGCACCTACGAGCAGCTCGAGACGCCGGTGCCGGTCACCCTCCGGACCGTGTTCGACGCGGGCTGAAACCCGATCAACCGCGAGCTACTCGGGCGGCAGCCCGGAGTAGATCGCCCGCAGGATCGGCGTGCGCCGAGTCACGTAGCGGTTGCGGTCATCCGAGGGTTCACAGAGCTGGGCGAGAGCCCGCCACGGCAGGTACGGATAGCGGTGATGCTCGTCGTGGTACAGCAAGCGCGGCGAGGTCCAGAGGATCCGGTCCAGCACTCCGCAGTCCGTGGTGCGTGACACGTGGCTGCCTTCCACGACCGTGCGACCGTCAGGATCGAGGCGGGCGTGCTGCACGAGGGTGCGCAACCGGTTCAGCAACGGGTACAGCGTGACCAGCGAGCCGTAGTAGAGGACGATCACGTCGAGCCGTCCGAGGAACGCCATCGTCGCGAGCAATGCGAGCAGGCAACCGGCGAACGCGAGGCGCAGCCCCAGACCGCCGCCGCCCTCGGTCTGTTCGGCGCGGAACCGTCGGTACTGCACGACCATCGTCCCGCCCACGAGATCGCGCGCAATGGCCCGCCGGAACTCGCGACGGGTCGGCACGTCGAGGAACACCGTCTCGGGGTCGTCGGGTCCGAAGAAGCCGTCGGCGCGGTGATGGGCGCTGTGTGACGCGCGGTACACGCCGACGGGGAGCGCGAACCAGATGCCGGACAGCAGGTTACCCATCACGTCGTTCCAACGGCGCGAACGCATCAAGCTGTAGTGCGCGGCCTCGTGGATCCATTCCGACATCGCCCGTTGATGGATCACGCAGGCCACCAGCGACATCGGAACGTAGGCCCACCACGGGAGCCACGCGAACCCGAGCCAGAACCAGGCGACGAGCGCAGCGTCGGTCACGGCCAGATGCGCCACGTTCACGAGCGAGTACCGCGTCCGCAGGTTCGTCCTCCGGAGCTCAGCCAGGTTCGCGGGCGCACTGCCCAGTTCCTCGTCGGGTCGATTCGTGACGTCCTTGTTCACGGCGCCACCTTGCGCCCGATCGCGGACATGAACGCGGTGCCACCGAACGCGGCGTCGAGCACGTTCATCGGGAGGAAGAGGAGCAGGAGCAACGGGTAATACCGAGAGCGGGCACGGCGCGATCGATCGATTCCGCGTCGACGCAGTTCGGATTGCACAGACAGCGCCCACCCGCAGCTGTTGGGTTCCCAGCGCACCGCCTCGGGCGTGAGCGCGCCGGACTGGAGGAGGCGCCGGACCGTCCGAGGGTCGAAGAGAACGAGGTGGCGCGGGAAGTGGATGAGCCCCCACCGTTGCTTCCAGATCTTGGCGTCGAGGGATCCCACGTTGGGCGTCTCGAGGTAGAGGACGCCGCCGGGCGCGAGCAGGGTGGCGATGCGGGCCACGGTCGCCACCGGATCGAGGACGTGCTCGATGACATGACTCATGAACACCACGTCGTACTGCTGGTCGGTCTCGAACTCCTCGAGCGTGCCGCAGAACACGTCGAGACCGCGGGCTCGGGCGGCCGCGGCCGCGTCTTCACTGAGTTCGATGCCGTGGACGACGGGATAGTCGCCGACGAGTTCGGCGAGGACATCCCCGTTGGCGCAGCCGATCTCGAGGACCGCGCCGCCGGCGGGGAGGTGCTTCCGACAGATTCCCGCCTGCCGGCGCTGATACCGGCGCAACAGGAACCGCGCCACCGCGTTCCCGGCCGTCGCGAAGCTGTGGTAGTCCGGCGGATACAACGTGGGCAGTTCGGCGCGGGTGGGCATCGGCTCCATGGCCACGAGTCGACACCCCGTACACCGGTACAAATCCGCCGGATTCGTCATGAAGTATTCGTAATCGCGACAGTCGTCGTAGAGCAGCGCAGTGGGTTGACCACAGAGCACACAGGACCCGATCACGACGCGGAAACGATACTCCCCGGGTTCGTCCCGATCGCTCGCGCGGCGTCGGATCTCGGCCGGGCCGGTCGAGAGGACGTCTGGTAGTGTCGCCGGGCTCCACCGACGCCAAGGTCGATGGAGTGGCTCTTCGGAGCCAGGCCAACGTGGGCCCAGTGCCCACGTCTCTTATTGACTGGACCCGGTTTCGCACCGGAGGAAAGGGAGGTGGACCATGACCGACCGCGTACAGGCACTCCGTGCGGAACTCGAACCGATCGTGGCCAGCCTCGGCCTTTCCATCTACGACATCACGTTGAGCGGTGGCGAGCGCCCCACGTTGGCGGTGCTGCTCAGCCGACCGGGTGGTGTGGATCTGGACATCCTCGAAACCGCCACCCGTACGATCTCGGCCACGCTCGACGCGCTGGACCCGGTCCGCAGCCGGTATCTGCTGGAAGTGTCGAGTCCGGGGTTGGAACGTCCGTTGCGGACGCCCGCACATTTCGCGGCGGCGATCGGCGAGGACATCACACTCAAGACGCGTGACGAGTCCGGTCACGTCGAGCGCGTGCGCGCCACACTCGTCGCCGGTGACGAGAAATCCATCACGGTTCGAACCGATGCCGGCGAGCGCACGATTGCCCTGGACGTCGTCGAGGCGGCCCGCACGGTTTTCGTCTGGGGCCCGGCGCCCAAGCCCGGCTCGGGCTCCCGGCCCGGCCGGAAGAAAGAGGTCGCGGCCAAGTGAGGAACCGAGCGGAACGCAGCCACGAGGGATCGGCGCGATGAACGGCGGAGCGGAACGCGGCCAGGACAGACGCGCTCGTCATGATCGCGGAGTGGAGCGACCATGAACTCAGACATGATGGAAGCGCTCGACACGATCGAGCGAGAGAAGGGGATCTCGGTCGAGATCATGCTCGAGGCGTTGGCGAACGCGCTCGTGACCGCGTACAAGCGGATGCCCGATGCGGCCGACGAAGCGTTGGTCGAGATCGACATCGAGACCGGCGAGATCCACGTGATCGCGCAAGAACTCGACGAAGACGGTCACGTCGTCCGGGAATGGGACGACACGCCGAAGGACTTCGGCCGGATCGCGGCGCAGACGGCCAAGCAGGTGATCCTGCAGCGGATTCGCGAAGCCGAACGCGAGATGAAGTACGAGGAGTACGCCGGTCGTGAGGGTGACATCGTCACCGGGATCATCCAGCAGACCGACCAGCGTTACACCCTGCTCGATCTCGGCAAGGTAGAGGCGTTGCTTCCGCAGGCCGAGCAGGTTCAGAACGAGCGCTACGACCACGGCAGCCGCCTGAAGGCCTACATCGTGGAGGTGCGCAAGACCGCGAAAGGCCCCCAGATCGTTGTGTCTCGGACCCACCCCGGTCTGGTGAAGCGACTCTTCGAACTCGAGGTGCCGGAGTTGCTCGACGGCGTCGTCGAGTTGCGCGCGGTGGCGCGTGAGCCGGGGCATCGCACGAAGATTGCGGTCGCGTCGAACGACCCGAACGTGGACCCGGTCGGCGCGTGCGTCGGTGCCCGCGGCGCCCGTGTCCGCATGGTGGTCACGGAACTGCGCGGCGAGAAGGTCGACATCGTTCCTTACACCGACTCTCCCCAGGACTTCGTGATGAAGGCCCTCGCGCCCGCTCGAGTGCGCGAGGTCCGCATCCACGAGGACACCGGGACCGCGGAAGTGATCGTCCCGGACTTCCAACTGTCGTTGGCGATCGGGAAAGAGGGTCAGAACGCGCGGCTCGCCGCGCGCCTCACCGGCTGGCGGGTCGACATCAAGAGCGAGACCCAGCTCGCGGAAGAGGAGTCCGGCGGTGGTGTCGAGTACGCCGAGGGCGAATGGGTGGAGAGCGAGACTGGCGATCTGGTCTGGCAGCCGGCGGAAGGTGGCGAGACGATTTCCGCCGCCGCGGCCGGCTACGCCTCACCCGACGGCCTGACGCCGGCGGGCGAAACCGATGAGACCGCCCCGGCAACCGCCGACGCGTCCGGTGCGTCCGATGTGACCGCGGCGCCCGGCGAAGGTGGCGAACCGGTGGCGGTCGCGGTCGATGCGGTGGACGATGGCGCCAACGGTGGCGACACGGTCGAGGAGGAAACCAGCGGTTAGAGCTCAACCGATTCGCACCTGTGTGGGGTGCCGCCGCTCGGCGTCGCCGGATGAGTTGGTCCGGCTGGCCTGCGGCGCGGACGCCACGGTGCAGATCGGACGCACGATTCCCGGTCGAGGGGCGTGGTTGTGTGCCGACCGCGTCGAGTGCTTCGACCGGGCGGTCCAACGGCGGGGCTTCGCCCGAGCACTGCGGATCGAGCTCTCGGAACAGGAAATTTCACAACTCCGTGCGAGACTGCACGGACCGGCCCCGATCGGGGCGCGACCGGACGGCAGAGCGCCGCTCGGTGGAGGGTAAGGACAGCGTTGGCCACTAAGAAGATCAGGGTGTACGAGCTCGCTCGTGAGCTGGGCGTCGAGAACCAAGTGGTTCTGGACCTCTCCGAAGAGCTGAAGATGGGGGTCAAGAGCCACTCATCGAGCATCGACGACCCCTCTGCGGATCGCATTCGTCGCTTGGCGGACAGTCGCGAGCTGCGCGGCGAACCGATCGTCGACGAGCCCAAGCCGAAGGCCGAACCGAAGTCCAAGACCAAGGCGAAAGCCGAGCCGACGGTCGAAGCGCCGGCGCCGCCACCGGCCGCCACGACCCCGGTGCCCGAACCGCTCGCGTCCCCGTTCGCCGAACCCACGCCGAAAGCGGCGCCCGCCGCGCCCGAAGCCGCGCCGGAACCTGCCCCCGCGCCGCGCCGCAATGTGGTGCGTTCCACCGGCGGTATCGCACCGCCCCCACCCCGGCCGGCACCACCGGCCGAGGTCAAGCCGATCCCGGCCGCGCAATCCGCCGCGTCACCGGCCGCGTCACCGGCCCTGCCGGCTCCGCCGACCTCGGCCTCGGCTCCGACGCTCGGCGACAAGCCGGCGCCACCGGCCCCACCCCTCGTCAGTTCGACCGGGAAACCGATCCCGCCCCCGCCGGGGCAGCGGGTCATCCCGCCGCCACCGGGTCAGCGCACGCCGCCCGGACGCGGCGCGCCCGGCGGCGGACCACCGCGTACCAGCGGTGGCCCGGGCGGTCCCGGCGGATTCAACCGCGGCGCTCCCGGTGGTGGTGGCCCGGGCGGTTTCAACCGCAGCGGTCCCGGCGGCGGTGCCCCCGGTGGTGGTGCCCCTGGTGGTCGCCCCGGTGGCGGACCCGGTGGTCCGGGAGGATTCAATCGCGGCCGTGGCCCCGGTGGTCCGGGCCAACGGCCTCGGCGCAAGAAGCGGCGGCGTCGTGGTCTCGAGGATCTTGGGCCGGCGAACCTGCCCCAGCTCACACCGGCCGACGCGCCGATTCCCGAGGGCGAGATCCTCGTGTCGCGCGGTATCACCATCCAGGAACTCGCACCGAAGCTGAACCGAACCAGCGCGGACCTCGTTCGCATCCTCTTCGATGCCGGCGAAATGGTCACGAGCACGCAATCCATGGCGGACGAGATGATCGAGCTCATCGCCCAGGAGCTCGGTGCCGAGGTCCTGCTGGTCGAACCGGGTCAGGAAGCAGAACTCGAACTGCAGGCGATGCTCGGTGACGACGATGAGGACGACGAGGAAGATCTTCCCCCGCGCGCGCCGGTCATCACCGTCATGGGTCACGTCGACCACGGCAAGACCACGCTCCTCGACACCATCCGGTCCACCAATGTCGTGAAGGGCGAGGCCGGCGGTATCACCCAGCACATCGGTGCGTATCAAGCCGTGAAGAACGACCGGCTCATCACCTTCATCGACACGCCCGGCCACGAAGCGTTCACCGCGATGCGCAAACGCGGCGCCGACGCGACCGACGTCGCGGTGCTGGTGGTCGCCGCCGACGACGGTGTCATGCCCCAGACCATCGAAGCGATCAATCACGCGCGCAATGCCGAAGTCCCGATCGTCGTGGCCATCACCAAGATCGACCGTGACAACGCCGACGTGAACCGCGTGAAGCAGCAACTCGTGGAACAGGCGCTGATCCCCGAGGAGTGGGGCGGCGACACCGTGGTCAACGAAGTTGCGGCCACGGCCGGTCTCGGAGTCGAGGAACTTCTCGAGTCGATTCTGCTCGTGTCGGATCTCTACGACCCGCCACTCGGAGCGAACCCCGAGGTCCCGGCGCGCGCCTTCGTGCTCGAGTCGAACTTGGACCAGGGGCGAGGACCGGTTGCCACCGTGCTCGTCGAGCGAGGCACGCTGCGCGTCGGCGACCCGGTCGTCGCCGGCGGCGGCTGGGGCAAGGTCCGGGCGATGTTCGACCATGCGGGCCAGAAGGTGAAGGAAGCCGGTCCGTCGATGCCGGTCGAGGTGCTCGGTCTGGACGCGGTACCGCTCGCGGGCGACGAGTTGCGCGTGGCGCCGAGCGAGAAGGTCGCGCGCATGGTGGCCGAGGCGCGATCGCGTCGTCGGCGCGTCGCGGACCAGTCGCACCCGATGATCCTGTCGGGTGGTGCTCGGCTCGAGGACATCTTCGCGATGGTCGAGCGCGGCGAGGTCGCCACCCTCAACCTGGTGTTGAAGGCGGACGTCAACGGTTCGCTCGAGGCGCTCACCGATGCGCTGCGCAAGCTGGACAAGGACCACGAAGAAGTGCGGCTCTCGTTCGTGCATCGTGCCGTCGGCGGGATCACCGAGAGCGACATCAACCTGGCCGCGGTCGCGAACGCCACCGTCGTCGGCTTCAACGTGCGGCCGGATCGCAAGGCTCGCGAACTCGCCGCGCAGGAAAAGGTCGAGATGCGCCTCTACGAGGTCATCTACCAGGTCCTCGACGACGTCAACGCGGCCCTCATCGGCATGCTCAAGCCCGAGTTCGAAGAAGTGGTCACGGGCGAGGCCGAGATCCGCGAAGTGTTCGGGGTGCCCAAGATCGGCAAGATCGCCGGTTGCTACGTGCGCTCGGGGGTCATCACGCGCGGGTCCAAGGTTCGTTTCCTGCGCGAAGGCACGATCATCTGGAAGGGATCGATCGCGTCGCTGCGCCGGTTCAAGGACGACGTGCGCGAAGTGCGGGACGGGTTCGAGTGCGGTATCGGGCTGGAGAACTTCCAGGACGTGAAGTCCGGCGACATCATCGAGACCTACGAAGATCGCGAGATCGCTCGCGTCACCCCCTAGCCGGACCACGGAGCCCACGATGCCCAGCGATTTCATGTTCAAGTCCATCAGCGGCGTACACCGCGCGCTGTTCCGGGCCACCGGTGGCAAGTTGTTGAACAAGGGTGCCGGGATGCCGGTGCTCGTGCTCACCACCACGGGTCGCAAGAGCGGGCAGAAGCGGTCGACGATGCTCACGTCGCCCTTGCAGATCGACGACCGGATCGTGATCGTCGCGTCACGCGGCGGCGACGACCGTCACCCGGATTGGTACCTGAACCTCGAGGCCGACCCGAAGGTCGAGGTCGAGATGGGTGGCTCGAAGCGCGCGATGACCGCCCATGTTGCGGTCGGCGCCGAGAAGGCCGACCTGTGGCCGAAGATCATCGGGCCGCACGCCAACTACGCCGGTTACCAGAAGAAGACCGACCGCGAGATCCCCGTCATCGTCCTGACGCCCTGATCCGGTCCGTTCGACCCAGCGTGAAACTGGGGTCTCCGGCCGTCGCGGCGCGAAGATGACGGCTGTGCATTGCGCCGCGGTGTGTTTCGATCTCCATATTCCGGAGAGCCGGTCGCTGAAGGTCAAGCGCGCCGCGATTCGCCCCATCGTGGACGGGTTGCGCCACCGGTTCCATGTTTCGGTGGCGGAGGTCGACCATCAGGATCAGTGGCAACGGGCCGCCATCGGCGTCGCCGTCGTCGCGTCGAGTGACGGGCACCTGCGCGAGGTCTTGGATTCGGTCGAACGTTTCGTGGACACGGCGGCCAACGTCGAAATCCTCGATGTCCACACCGACTGGTTCGAGAACCGAGCAGGAGACCCATGAGTCGGCCCCGTCAGCCTCCGAAGCAGTATCCGCGCGTCGCGCGGCTGAACGAGGTGGTGATGGAGTGTCTGGCCGAGGAACTCGAACGGCTCTCCGATCCGCGCCTCGGCTTCGTCACGGTCACGGCCGTTGAGATCGCCGCAGACCTGCGCACGGCCGAGGTCTTCTACTCCGTCTTTCGACGCGGCGACGGGCCCGACGAGTCCGGGGCCGGTCTGGCGTCGGCCGCCCCGCACCTGCGCACCCACATCGGTCGCCAGGTGCGCATGAAGTATTCGCCCGAGCTGCGGTTCATCGAGGACGAGTCGATTGCGAGTGGCGAGCGGATCGAGGCGATACTCCGCACGCTTCAAGCTGATGGGATTCGTGCCGATGACACCGGTGGGCTCCTCGACCGAGACGAGGGCACACCGTGACCAGCAGAGACATCGAAGCCGCGCTCGAGCATGCTGCGAAGACGATCGACGTCGCCGAGCGCGTGACGCTGATGTGTCACGTGACGCCCGACGGTGATGCGCTCGGTTCGATGCTCGGGCTCCACCACGCACTGCTCGCCGCCGGGCGCGAAAGCGTCGCCACGTTCCCGGAACCCTTCGTGGTCGCGCCGCACTACCGCGATCTGCCGGGTCTCGATCTCATCACCCGGCCCGCCGACGTGCCGCGCGATGTGGGCGTGGTCGTGACGTTCGACTGTGGGTCGTTGGGTCGGCTCGGCAACCTCGCCCCGCTTGCACTGTCGGCCGACGAACTGATCGTCGTCGACCATCACGTGTCGAACGAGCGGTACGGGACCATCAACGTGATTGATGCCAACGCAGCCGCGAGTGGGGTGGTGGTGCGCAGCCTGATCGATCGGCTCGGGCTGGCGCTGAATCGCGACGTGGCGTTCTGTCTCTACACGGCGCTCGTGTGTGACACGGGCCGATTCCAGTACGAGAGCACCACCAGCGGCGTCTTCAACCTGGCGGCCGAGTTGCTCTCGTTCGACCTTCCGGTCAGCCAACTGAGCCGGACCCTGTTCGAGGAGCACTCGTTCGCGTACCTTCAACTGCTCGGCGAGGCACTCGCCCACGCCACGCTCGTGCCCGAGCTGTCGTTCGTCTGGACCGCAGTGACCCAGGACCTGTTGGCCCGCCACGGCGTCACCATGGAAGAGGTCGAGGGGTTGATCGACATCATCCGCCGCACGTCCGAAGCTGACGTGGCGTGCGTCCTCAAAGAGGACGTGGACGGTTCGGTGAAGGTGAGTCTGCGATCCGTCGGCGCCACCGACGTCGAGCGATTGGCGACCGCCCACGGCGGCGGCGGGCATCGGTTCGCGGCCGGCTTCACGTCGGCGGACGACATCGCGGCAACGGTCACACGAATACGCGCGTCACTCTCGACCCTCCCGCGATGATCGACGGACTCCTCGTCGTCGACAAGCCGGCGGGTTGGACGAGTCACGACGTGGTCGCAAAGCTCCGCGGCGCCACGCGCCAGCGACGCATCGGCCACGCCGGCACCCTCGATCCCGATGCCACCGGCGTGTTGCTCGTCGGGCTCGGGCGGGTCACGCGGTTGCTTCGTTTCCTCCAGGTGACGACGAAGTCCTATCGAGGTGTCGTGGTCTTTGGTGTGGCCACGAACACGCTCGACGCCGCAGGTGAAGTACTCGAGCGGCGGGAGATGCCGTTGGCGCGCGACGCCGTCGAGGCTGCGTTGGCCACGTTCCGGGGCGACATCATGCAGATCCCGCCGATGGTGTCGGCGCTCAAGGTCGACGGCCGGCGGTTGCACGAGTTGGCGCGCGCGGGCAAGGAGGTCGACCGCGCGCCACGGCCCGTTCGCATCGACCGATTCGACATCGAGGCATTCGAGCCGGGCGCCTTTCCCCAGGCGACGGTGGTCGTCGACTGTTCGAGTGGTACCTACATCCGGAGCCTCGCCGCGGACCTCGGGACCGCGCTCGGTGGATGTGCGCACTTGGCTTCGTTGCGCCGGCTTCGGGTGGGCGCGTTCTCGCTCGACGACGCAACGCCGCTCGATGTGCTCGTCGCCGACCCCGAGCCGTACGTGTTGTCGCCGGCGGCGGCGATGCGCGCCCTCCCGATGGTGACGGCCGACGCCGAGTTGGTGGTCGCGATCTCGCACGGCCAGGCGTTCGACGCGGCGCGCGTCCCGGCGGCGGGCACGGGTCTGGTGGAGGAGCCGGGCCCGGTGGCCATGATCGATGACTCGGGGCGACTGCTGGCGATCTATGAACGTCACGCCGAGCGGATGAAGCCCAGCGTCGTGCTGCCCGATCCCGAGCCGGCCCCGGTCTCGGCTGACGTGTCGGTCCCGGTGTCGCCCGTGAGCGAGGACTCACAGTGAGCGCAGCTCGCGTCGTGCGGGTCACGGACGCGACCACCACGGTGTCTGATGGGAGCGTGGTCACGATCGGCGCCTACGACGGCGTGCATCTCGGCCACCGCAAGGTGTTGCGCTTGGTGCGTGAACTCGCGAATGCCCGAAACCTGGACGCGGTGTGTCTCACGTTCGACCGCCACCCGGCCACGGTGGTGCGCCCGGAGACGGCGCCGAAGTTGCTGACCGGCGTGGATCACAAGTTGGAGCTCTTGGTCGGGACCGAACTGATCGACGTCGTGGCCGTGCTCGAGTTCGACGAACGGCGGAGCAAAGAGACGGCCGAGGACTTCGTGCACGAGATCCTGATCCGGCTGCTCGGCGTCCGGCTCGTCGTGGTGGGATCGGACTTCCACTTCGGTCATCACCGCGGCGGCAACGTCGCGTTGCTCCAGCGGATGGGCGCGGACCTCGGCTTCGAGGTGATCGGCCTCGGGCTCGTGGCGCCGGAATCGGATCTGGTGCACGAGCCGTACTCGTCGACGCGGGTTCGCCACCGTCTGGCCGCAGGAGATGTCACGGGTGCCGCCGAACTGCTCGGCCGCCCGCACGAGGTGCGAGGGGTGGTGGTCGAGGGTGATCGCCGCGGGAGAGAACTCGGATTTCCGACCGCGAACGTTGCCTTGGACCCCGATGTCTGTCTCCCCGCCGACGGCATCTACGCCGGTCGGTTTCGCGGCGACGACGGCGAGTGGCGGCCCGGTGCCATCTCGCTCGGTCGCCGCCCGACGTTCTACGAGCACCAGGAGTACTCGTTGCTCGAGGCCTACCTCCTCGACTTCGACGGCGACCTCTACGGTCAGCCGGCCGCCGTGCAGTTCGTGGAGCACCTGCGGGGCGAGGCGCGATTCGACTCGGTCGACGACCTCGTCGCCCAGATGCGTCGGGACTGCGACGCCGCGCGCGTCGCCTTGCGCTGATTCTCGCAACGCCTCCGGGGTCAGACCGAGTCGGCACGCCGGGCCGCGCGTGGTCGACCGTCGGGATCGACGAACAGCCGGTGCGCCACGTGCGCCCACCCGCGTGAATGCCACGGCACCGGTTCCGGACGATGGGGGCGGACATGCCCGGGCGGGCGAGGCCCGACCCGGCCATTGCGGTGCCATGAGTCCAGCGCGTGGGCCGTCGCACGAAACGCGGCGAACCCGGTGGTGAAGTCGATCAGGTCCTGATCCGCGTCGCGGCCCGTGCGGCCGAGGTGCTCCCGCCAGAGCCGGAGCCGCGATTCGCGCGCAAGCCGGCGCGCCGGCGCGCCGGTGCCCGTGGGATCGGTCGGGGTTCGGTGATCCAGCTCGCGGTCGAGGATGGTGCACGACAACTCCGAGTCGTGGGTCCACGACCGCCGGTTCAGATTGTCGGACCCGACCTCCATCCAGATGTCGTCGATCACACACACCTTGGCGTGCACGTAGATCGGAATACCGGCCTCGTTCTCGAGGTCGTACACCGCGACTCGATCGCCGCCGGCGCGGTACAGCGTCTGCAGGACGCGCTGCCGGCCGATCATCTCCGATGCTTCGGCGGCTCGGCCGGGTTGCTCGGGGTACCGCGGCACCACCGCGACGATCCGGAGTTCCGGCTGTGATCGCAACGCGTCGGCCAGCGCGCGGGCTGCGTGCGAGGACCAGAGGTACTGGTCCTCGAGATAGACGAGCCGCTGAGCACGCGAGAGGGCCTTCCGGTACGCCCGGCCGATGCTCCGTTCGCCATCGGGCGCGAACGGGAACGCCGGCCGCTTCGACGGGTAAGTCCGCAACACCTGCACCGCGCTGCTCCCGGCGACGGGCGGGTCCGGTCGAGGTGGGGGAAGCGGGTCGGGGCAGCGGGGCTCGTCGGTGAGACGGCGGAGCACCATGCGCAGCGGGTTGTGATGGTCAAGCGGCGTGGGATCGGCCCAGCGTTCCCGGAACGTGTGCGCGAGATCGCCCACCGCCGGACCACGAATCTGAAGTTGGAGGTCGTGCCACGGCGGACGGTCGCCGTAGCGAGGACTGAGTTCGGGCGGCTGCGGGTCACCCCGGTGATCGTGATCGTCGTGGCGGCCGTGGCACAGGTCGATCCCGCCCACGAAGGCCACATCGTCCTCGGGCCGAGCCCGCCGGATGAGGACGAGCTTTTGGTGATGGCTCCCGCCGCGCCGAACTCGCTCGTCGAGCAGCAACTCGCCGCCCGCCTGATTCACTTCCTTGGCCAGCGCAGCGTTGTCCTGCTCGCCGAAATGCGCCTGACGCGGATGCGATCGCCACAACAAACCGCGGACGTGCACACCGCGCCGGGCGAGATCGGACAGCACGGTTCCGAGTTCGGTCCCGGGCCCGTCGAGCCGTTCGTCGAGATCGCCTTGCCAATCGGTGAGATGCACCCAGTCGCCCGGCTCGACCCGGCCGAGCTCCTGATGGAGCCGCCGGAAGTACTCGGCGCCGTCGATGAGCAGCTCGACGGCATTGCCTTCGGTCCAGCTCGTTCCGTCGGCGCGGCGCCGGTCGATGTCGGTGCCGGGATTCCCCCGCTCCTCCGCGGTCAGGAACCAGGTGGTGGGTTCCGGGAAACCAGGGCCGGGTGACGGAGCCGGGGTGTCGATTTCAGCGACGCCCGCGCCTCGACGCGCGAACGGTATGGACACCATGGGACGACCGTACCCAGGATCCGCCGCGCCTATGCCGAGCCGTTCTGGGAGCGGGTTACGGCGCGTTGGGTGGGCAGGTGCCGAGTTCGTTGCGCAGGAGGCGCCGAACGCGTTCGTACTGGCGGAACGCGTCGGCTTGGCGACCATCGCGATACAGCGCGACCATCAGCTGCGCCCAGCGCCGCTCGCGCCGCAGCTCGGCGTCGACCGCCGACCGGAACGCGTCGACGGCCTCGGTGCCGCGATCGCATTCGAGCATGAGATCGCCCCATTCCTCCTCCAGCGTTCGGTTGCTCTCCTCGAGGGCGAAGACTCGATCACGAAGCCAGTCGGCCGCCCCGTCGTCGCCCCACGGCCGTCCGGGTCCGCGAGGAGCAGACCGAGCAGCCGGGCGACCTGCGGTCGCAGGGTGATCACGCCGTTCGGGCCGAGCACTCTGACCCCACCGAAAACCTCGAAGCGGATGCGCATCAGGGGAAGGGAGTCCGGCCGGTGAAGGCGATGAGCCGGGTCTGGTCGTCGGCGTCCTCGGCGACCGTGACCTTCGGTCCGTACTGGCCGCTGGACCGCAACATCTCGTCGAGGGGCAGCATGCCGATGAGCATCTCACTCACGATGGTCTGGTCCAGGGTCTCGTCGAGACCCGTGGCGCGCGCCAGATCCCACGTGTGGATCACGATGTCTCCGAACATGATCATGCCGATGGCGTGCTCGACGGTCACCGTGCCGAGATGCTCGTGAGTGATCTCCTGTGCCGCGGTCCTCGGATCGTCGAGGAGGGCTTGCAGCGAGTGGGCGAGGTGGGCCCACGCCGCGGCCGGGTCGTGCGCGATGGAGGGTCCCGGGGGGAGCTCGATGCCGACCGAGGCCATGAAACCCGGCATCCACTCCACCATGTGACCCACCAACTCGCGCGCGACCCAGCCCTCGCACGGCGCTGGGTTGTCCCACGCCGCCGGCGTGACTTCGCGGGCCCGGTCGGTGAACCGTCCGGCGACGCGCCGGAAGCGTTCCGCAGTCGTATCGGAGATTTCGAGGAGATCGTCGAGCCGATCGAACGTGGCCTGCATCCCGGTCTCCATGCCGGACTGCAGATGACCGTCGCGGTTTTCGCGGCTGCGGTGGAGCACGACGGTCGTGGCGGTCGTGACCCCGTCGGTGTGGGTGAGGGTGAGCGTGTTCACGGATTCGGCGTCGGGGAAACCTTCGAACACCTCGGTGGACACGATGCGCGTGTTCGGCTCGATCTCCCGGTAGCTCCCATGCCAGCCGAGCTCGTTGCCGGCGTCGTCATGCGCCACGTAGCGCCACGATCCGCCCGCGCGCAGGTCGATCTCACACGAGGTGAGCGGGCACCACTCCGGACCCCACCACCGCAGGACGAGTCGGGGCGTGGTCATCGCTTGCCACACGAGGTCGAGCGGGGCGGAGAGGGCCCGGGTGATGACGATCTCACGATCGGACGGGGTGGTGACGGTTGCGCGGGCGTGGCGGGTGGTCTTCAACGGTCTGCCTCCTGTTGGAGTTCGACGAGCAGGTCGTCGAGGCGGTCATAGCGTTCGTTCCATTGCGCTTCGAAGGTGCGGACCCATTCGTGGATCGGGCGCAGGGCAGCACCGTTCACGCGGTAGTGGCGGTGACGACCCGCTCGTTCGCAGCGAACGAGGTCGACGTCGCGCAGCACCTTGAGATGCTTCGACGCCTGCGGTTGGGTGATGCCGAGCGCCGTCACGATCTCGCCGACCGCCATCGCTTTCGCGCCGAGCGTGTCGAGGATGTCTCGGCGGTGTTCGTCGCCGATGGCGTTGAACACGTCTGCGGTCGTTCGGGTCCGAGCCACGTCAGCAGTATACATGCTGATATCGGAATGTCAACGGTGCCGTGGCCCTCTCACGCGCCACCTGCGGGCACCCCGCCGGACCCCTCAGCCCCAGCGGTCGTCCACACGTGGAGCATGCGGAACGTGTCCTCACATGCGCCGGGCTCAACCGCGAATGTCGGACAACTCGAGTCGTGGGTGTGCCAACGAAAGATGTCACTGCCGGGTGCGGGTGCCACCTCGCCGGCGCGCACAGTGAACACTGCGCCGAGGAGTCGAAGCCCGCCGGTGGCGGTGGCGAAATAGACCAGCCCTTCCGGCCGCTCCGGATCGAGGGCATGGTCGTCCCGACGATTCGGGACATTGCGGTAGTGGATGCGTCGACTGCCGCTCGGGTGGGGAAGGAACCCGGCTGCTCGCGCCGCGGGTTCCGATTCGTACGCCGCCAACGTCGCGCTCGTGCGCGCCAGGAGGTCCGCGGCCGCCGCCCGTTCCGCCGGGGTGGCGGTCCCCTCGTTGCGGTGACCATGGGCGGTTTGAGCGGACGTGGGTGTCGGAGGTGCCGCGCGAGGTGTCGGCGTAGCGGTCGACGTGCAACCAGCGGCCAGGCCGAGCGCCAGCACGGTGGTGACCGCGATTGTGGGGATCCTTCGTTCGCTCATGGTCGAAGGTTGGTCCGCAATTGTCATGTCCGGGTCAGGGAACGGTTCGAGCTGGACCGCTTTCACCTGACATCCGAGGGGCGTTGACCGGAGCCTCAACCTGCGGTTGGAACCAGGGCCGTGCTACCCTCGCCGCTTCCGCAACTCGAAGGATCTTTGTTTTCGCATGCCCGATACCGCAGCAACTATCTCTGAGCATCGTCTCCACGACTCTGATACCGGGTCGCCGGAGGTGCAGGTTGCGCTCCTGACGGGGCGTATCAACCACCTGACTGAGCATCTCAAGATGCACAAGAAGGACCATCACAGCCGTCGTGGCTTGCTGATGCTCGTTGGCAGTCGCCGTCGTCTGCTGGATTACCTCAAGCGCAACGACGTCGAGCGGTACCGGGCACTCATCGCGAAGCTCGGACTCCGTCGGTAGGACGGATGCGTGGGGCCGGCTCTTGCCGGCCCTCGTCGCGTCGGCGTCCATACGTCGACGCGTGAACCACCTTGTGAGGTGGGGGTTGTCAGTCGCCACCGCTCGAAACCGCACGTCAGCCACGATGCGGCACCGGTCGAGCGTTGACCACTGAGAACCGCCCCTCACCCAAACCTCGCCGCGCAGAGCGGCGAGCAGTGAGAGGAGCGCACCCATGGGTGACGCGATTCGCGTAGAGGGCCCGATCAACGCGGCCGGTCTGCAGATGTCCATTGAAACTGGCAAGCTCGCCAACTTGGCCGCCGGAGCTGTGGTGGTCCAAGTGGGCGACACGATGGTGCTCAGCACCGTCGCCACCTCGAAGCCCCGTGAGGGCATCGACTTCTTCCCCCTGACGGTCGACGTCGAGGAGCGCATGTACGCCGCGGGCAAGATCCCCGGCTCGTTCTTCCGCCGTGAAGGCCGGCCCGGTGAGTCCGCGATCCTGACGTGCCGGTTGACCGACCGCCCGTTGCGGCCGAGCTTCCCGTCCGACTTCCGCAACGAGGTGCAGGTCATCGCGACCGTCCTCGGTTCGGACCAGTCGAACCCGCACGACATCATCTCGATCAACGGTGCGTCCGCCGCGCTGATGATCTCGGGGATTCCGTTCGACGGCCCGATCGGCGCGGTGCGTCTGGCGCATCTCGACGGTGAATGGGTTGCGCATCCCACCTACGAAGAGGGCGACGAGTCGACCTTCGAGCTCGTGGTCGCCGGTCGTCGGACCGACGCCGGTGAGATCGCCATCATGATGGTGGAAGCCGGCGGTACCGAAGCTTCGTGGGCGCTGTACGAGGCCGGTGCACCAAAGGTGACCGAAGAGACCATCGCCGGTGGCCTCGAGGCGGCCAAGGAATGGATCGCCGCCTCCATCGACATGCAGCTCGAGCTGCGTGACGCGGTCATCGCGGCCAACGGTCCGATCGAGACCATCCCCTACACCCCGAACGTCGACTACTCGACCGAGGTGTTCGACGCAGTGGCCGGCGAAGCCCGTGACACCACGAGCGACACCATGGCCATCGCCGACAAGCACGACCGCAACGGTCGCCTCGACGAGATCCAGGCATCGCTGCTCGCCACGCTCGTCGGCACCGACGACGCGCCCGGCACGTTCGCCGGTCGCGGCGGCGAAGTGAAGAAGGCGTTCCGCTCGCTCCAGAAGCAGGTGGTGCGGGCCCGCATCTCCAACGAAGGCATGCGCATCGACGGCCGCGGGGTGACCGATCTGCGTCCGCTCTCGTCCGAGGTCGGCATCATCAACACCGTCCACGGTTCTGGTCTCTTCCAGCGCGGTGAGACTCAGGTGCTGTCGGTGACCACGCTCGGCATGTTGCGCATGGAGCAGATCGTCGACACGCTCGGCCTCGAAGACCGCAAGCGCTACATGCACCACTACAACTTCACCCCCTTCTCCACGGGCGAGACCGGCCGCGTCGGTTCGCCGAAGCGTCGGGAAATCGGTCACGGCGCGCTGGCCGAGCGGGCCCTGGTACCGGTGGTGCCGAGCAAGGAAGAGTGGCCCTACACGCTGCGTGTCGTCTCCGACGTGCTGTCGTCCAACGGCTCCACCTCGATGGCATCGGTGTGTGGGTCGACCCTCTCGTTGATGGACGCGGGGGTGCCGATCAAGGCGCCGGTCGCCGGTATCGCGATGGGTCTCGTCTACGCCGAGGGCAAGTACACGACCCTCACCGACATCCTCGGTGCGGAAGACGCGTTCGGTGACATGGACTTCAAGGTCGCCGGTACCGCGGACTTCGTGACCGCGCTGCAGCTCGACACGAAGATCGACGGTCTCCCGGCCGACGTTCTCGCAGCCGCGCTCCAGCAGGCCAAGGAAGCCCGGCTCAAGATCCTCGACGTCATGACCGAGGCGATTGCGGCCCCGCGTGCGGACGTTCGTCCGACCGCACCGAAAATCATCAGCTTCCAGATCCCGATCGACAAGATCGGTGAGGTCATCGGGCCCAAGGGCAAGGTCATCAACACCATCCAGCAGGAGACCGGCGCGGACATCGCGGTGTCCGACGACGGTGTGGTCGGCACGGTGAGCGTCGGTTCCAAGGACAGCTCGCAGGTGGACGAAGCCCGTCGTCGCATCGAACTCATCCTCGATCCGCCGACGGCGGACATCGGGGCCGAGTACAACGGCCGGGTCGTCAACATCACCAAGTTCGGTGCGTTCGTCAACATCCTTCCGGGCCGGGACGGACTGCTGCACATCTCCAAGATCGGTCGGGGCAAGCGCATCGACAAGGTCGAGGACGTGTTCAACCTCGGCGACGAGGTGCTGGTGACGGTCGACGACATCGACAACCAGGGCAAGCTCTCCCTCTCGCTCGCGGGTGACGCGCCCGAGGGCGAGGACGGCTCGAACGGCGACGGCGGTGCGCCGCGAGAACGGGCGCCGCGCGGTGACCGGTCGTCCAGTGACCGGTCGTCCGGTGATCGGGCGCCTCGTGAGGATCGGGCGCCGCGGGAAGATCGGGGCGACGCGCCGAAGGTGGCGTCGTTCGAGGACTCGTGGGACGAGCAGGCCAAGGCCGAGTTCGGTGACCTCGGTCCGGCCGAGGCCGGTCGTGAAGGTGGCCGCAGCGAAGGCGGCGACCGCAACCGCGGTGGCAGCCGTCGCGGTGGCGGAGGCCGCCGCCGGTAACGCTGCTCTCGGCCGGCGCGCGGCCGGGGCCCGAGCGGGCCCGGCCCGCAGGGCCATGAGCGGGACACCGGAGGCCGCCGCCGGTAACTCCGTTTTGGCGTCATCTGGTGCTGCCCAGCAGCACCTGATGACGCCGAAATCGCGCGGAGGGGGACTTTCGCGCATCACGTGGTGGAAACGGCTCCAGCCGACCACCGAGCGCGTCGATACCGCAGTTGTGAATGGCGCGGGTGGTACATCATCGGGACCTGCTGACCCTCGGGTCGTGGTCGATACCGTCCGTAACGGACAGAACGTCGGAATCGATGAACGCGGAGCGCGCGCTTCCGATGCCGGCGTCCGACTCAGCGAGGTCGCCGGCGCCCGGGTGATCACCGAGGCCATGCCGGACCTGCGTTCGGTGGCCGTCGGGTTCTGGGTGGGGTCCGGGTCCGTCGACGAGAGCGACCGCCAGCTCGGTGCGAGCCATTTCCTCGAGCATCTCCTGTTCAAGGGTTCGGAAGACCGCACCGCAACGGACATCGCCTCCGCGGTTGAGTCCGTCGGCGGCGACATGAACGCCTTCACCACCCAGGAGTACACCGCCTTCTACGTACGGGTGCCCGACGATCATCTTCGGCTCGCGCTCGACATCCTCGCCGACGTCGTGTGGCGCCCGGCGTTCCGACCCGACGAAGTCGAGTCCGAGCGCAATGTGATCCTCGAAGAGATCGGGATGCGCGACGACGCGCCCGACGACGTGGTCCACGAACTCGCGAATGCTGCGCTGTTTCCCGGTCATCCGCTCGGACGTTCCGTTCTCGGAACGCGCGAGTCGATCGCAGCCATGCCGCGTGACGTCATCGCCCAGTACCACGCGGATCACTACCTGCCGCGCAACGTCGTCATCGCGGCGGCCGGAAATCTGGACCACGCCACCGTTGTCGATCACATCTCCGGGTTGATCCCCGCCGACCGCGGCCGCCGACCGGACCGGATCCCGTGTCCGCTCGGTCCGATCGTGCGCGCGACCGGCGACCACCGCTCGACCGAGCAAGCACACCTCGTGCTCACGATGCGGTCGATCGCGCGTGATGATCCGGATCGTTACGCACTCTCGGTGTTGAGCCAGATCCTGGGGGGCGGCATGTCGTCTCGGCTCTTCCAGGAAGTTCGTGAGCGCCGCGGCCTCGCCTATTCGGTCTACGCGTTTCGGGCCGCCTACGAAACCACGGGATCGATGTCGATCTACGCCGGTACCGCCCCGGAACGGGTCGCCGAGACCCTCGATGTCGTCCGCTCCGAGCTGGCTCGTCTCGTCGCCGACGGCATTCCGGGCGACGAACTCCTCGCCGCCAAGGGCCACCTCAAGGGTGCAACCACGCTCGCCCTGGAGACGAGTTCCAGCCGGATGCATCGGCTGGGGCGCGGCCTCCTGACCCTCGGTGAAGTGCCGAGTGTCGATGCGATCGTCGCCGCGGTCGATGCGGTGACGCTCGATGATCTTCGCCGCGTGATCGACCGGGTCTTCGCCACCGATGAGCAGGTCCTGTCGGTGGTGGGTCCGCTCGACCCGGCGGCGCTCGTCGGCTGATCGCGCCGAACGCCGAGATCAGGTCCCTGCACCGGGGACGCGCGGGTTCCGGAGTTCATCGGCGTCGCGGTCGACCAGCATCAGTGTGCACTCGTCCGCACCGGCGCCGTAGGTGCCGGCGCGGGTGAAGCCGGTGCGCGCGAGTGCGCCCCACGACCGCGTGTTGGCGGTGAACGGATCGGCGCCGGCCTGCTGCCAATCCGGGTGCCGGCCGAAGCCGATGTCGATGACGAACTGCCGGATCATTCTGGCGCCGAGACCGATTCCTCGCTCGGCCGCATCACCGATGAGGTAGTCGATGCCGGCCGTGTGGGGCCCGGCGCCGAGCGCGGTCCAGGCGGCAGATTCTTCGGGCCACTCCGCGATGTCGCGACACGAGATCCAGCCGATCGGCCGGTCGTCGAGCGTGGCGATCCAGTGCTCGACGCCGTCGAGATCGCGCTCGGGTCCATAGTCGCGGGTGACGCCCTCCCAGCTCACGTCGTCTCCCTCCCACCATCGGACGACGTCGGGATCGTTCAACCATCGGTGCATCAGGGGCAGGTCGTCCGGTGCGAGCGGGCGGAAGGTCAGTGCCACTCGGCGAGTATGGCGCGTGGCACCGGGCGGCGGCTCGGTAGTGTCCCGTGATGATCCGGGTTGGCGTCTTCGGTGCAGGCGGCCGCATGGGGACCGCGGTGTGTCATGCGATTCGCGATTCCGACGAATGCGAACTCGTCGCCGCGGTTGATCCGCTGCACGCGGGCGAGGAGGTCGCCGGGACCGACACGAGCATCGCGTCCGACGCGACGGCGATGCTCGACTCCCGGGTGGATGTCTCCGTCGACTTCACCGTGTTGGCGGCCGCACGCGAGAACCTCCGCTGGTGCGCCGCGCACGATGTGCACGCGGTGGTGGGTACCACCGGGTTCAGCGCCGACGATCTCGACGAATACGCCGAGCTGTTCACCCACTCGGCTGCGAACGGGTTGATCGCGGCGAACTTCGCGATCGGCGCAGTGTTGATGATGCGCTTCGCCGAACTCGCGGCACCGTGGTTCGAGACCGCGGAGATCATCGAGCTCCACCACGATCAGAAGGTCGACGCACCGTCGGGCACGGCGATGACCACCGCCCGTCGCATGGCTGCGGCGTCGCAGGATTGGGCGCCAGACCCCACCGCGACCGTGGTCGCCGAAGGCGCCCGGGGAGGACTCGCCGAGGGCTCGATCCGAGTCCACTCCGTGCGGATGCGGGGGATGATTGCGAGCCAAGAAGTGATCCTCGGGACCACGGGCCAATCACTCTCGATCCGCCACGACACCTTCGACCGGTCGTCGTTCATGCCCGGAGTCCTGTTGGCAGTCCGCCGAGTCGGCCACCAACCCGGGTTGACGATCGGTCTCGACGCCCTGCTCGATTCGTGACGTGACGGCGAGCCCGGATCCGGCGCTGCGTGAGCGGCTGCTCGAAGCCGCCTACGAGACGGTGTCGCGGTACGGCATGGCCAAGACGACGGTCGAGGACGTGGTGAAGCAGGCTCGGGTGTCGCGCGCCACGGTGTACCGCGTGTTTCCGGGAGGGAAAGACGAACTCCTGCGCGCCGCGGTGCGCTGGGAGATGGGCCGGTTCTTCGGCCGCCTCGCAGAAGCAGTTGCCGGCGCGCCGGATTTCGCGTCGCTCGTCGAGAGCGGGCTGGCGTTCGCACACGCGGCGGTGCACGAGCACGAAGTACTCCAGAAGGTGCTCGTGACCGAGCCCGAACGGCTGCTCCCACTCCTCACCACGGAACAGGACGCACCGCTCGCTTTCATCACGGCATTCCTGCTCCCGTACCTCGAGCGGGAGCGACGGGCCGCACGAGTGATCGATGACGTCGACCTCGCGGAGTCCGCCGATTTCGTGGCCCGCATGATCCTGTCGCTCGTGGCATCACCCGGAGCGTGGGATCTGGACGATCCCGCTCAGGTGCAGGCGCTGGTACGCGGCCAGCTCCTCGCCGGCGTGCTCACGCCCGCGGCGTTGGCCGATGTCGGCTCCGGTGCTGCTGGCTGAGTGGAACGAACCGTCACACTCGCGTGAGCGCCACCATCACGTAGTTCCACTTCCACTTCCGCAGCGGGCCGATCGCGGTGCGCTCGATCATCCGTCCCCAGCTGTCGAGCCCGGCGCGGTAACAGTACGAGTCGATCCCACTCGTGCGGAATCCGTGCTTCTCGGTCAACGCGAGCAGTTCGTCGAGCTCGAACTCATGCGTGTGGGTGCACAGCGGGGTGATGTAGCGGTCGGGATCCGACGATGCGCCCTTGACTCCGCCCCGCACGAGCACACGACGCAACACCTTGGGAAAGCGCAGCGGGAGCAACCCAAGTGCGATGCCGTCGCGATCGGTGCCGAGGAGCAATCGGCCGTTGGGTGCGAGGACACGCCGGAACTCTTCGAGCGCTCGTTCGGGTTGGTAGAGGTGCTCGATGATGTCGAGTGCCGCGACGATGTCGAAGGTGCCGGCGTTGTATGGGAGCGCGTCGGCGGATCCGCGCACGACGGGTACCGCGGTCCGACGGGCGGTGGCGGCGACCATCGACTCGGCGAAGTCGATCGCGCGGACCTGGGCGCCGGCTCCCGCCGCGACCTTGGAGAAGGTCCCGTCACCCGAGCCGACGTCGAGGAGTCGGGTGCCGGCAAGCGGACCGGCCAGCCGACGGAATGCTGCGATCTTCTGATCTCCGAGCCCGTCGTCGTATCGATTGGCGAAGGCTTGGGCGTGTTGGGGGCTGTAGTCGGACGACGTGAAGGGGGTGCCGTCGGGCTTGGTCTCGAAATGCGTCATGGTCTTCCTGTCCCGTCCGGCCGCGCGACCGCGGGACTGTAGTGGCGGATCGGCACGGGTTCGCCGACGCCGGTCCCGCACCGGCATCACGCGATCCGTCCCC
This sequence comes from Acidimicrobiia bacterium, assembly GCA_031422675.1. GTDB lineage: Bacteria > Actinomycetota > Acidimicrobiia > IMCC26256 > JAENVU01 > JAENVU01. The sequence continues at coordinate 27,899 of JANPMG010000204.1, forward strand.
TGGCCGATCGCCTTGCTCGGGCGTACTGTTTGCATGTGAGCGACGGGCACGGGCACGGACACGATTCCATCCCAGTACCGCAGCCGATCGGGTCGGAGCCGGTCGGGCATGTGGTGGAAGCGGCACCGATCCCGCACTCCGACCGAGTCGATGTGCTCCACCTGACCGGGGCCGATGGGGCCGGTTACTCGGTGGTGCTCCCGCTGCTGCGGAGCGCGCGGCCAACACCCGAGACCGAGGACACCGAGCTCACCGAGTAATCACCAAGTAGTCATGCAGTAGTCAGTTCGGTCAACGATGGCGGGCTGGATCGGCTCCTGAGTCTCGAGTTGTCACGCCGTGACCTGCGACACGTTGACTATGAGACACTTATCGACATATTGTCTCAGGCATGCCCGCTACGAGCGTCGATCCGGTCACGCGGAACGACCTCGGTCGCCCCGCTATCGACGAAGTCGGCGCGCGGATCCTCGATGCCACGATGACCTGCCTGTCCCGTTTCGGCGTGGCCAAGACCACGATCGACGATGTGGCGCGCGAGGCCGGCTGTTCACGCGCCACCGTTTACCGCTACTTCGCGAACCGCAA
>JANPMG010000205.1:0-26918 GCA_031422675.1 Acidimicrobiia bacterium
GCTCACCACCCTCGTCGGCGCCGACGATCGCAATTTCTGCGTCGAGGAGTACACGGTCCCCGGGAAGCCGATGAGGGACGACGACGACGCCCCGGCCGAGGACGTCTCCGGCGCGGCATCGATCGTGAGTGCGATCGTCAACGCGGCGCAGAGCCCCCCATTCATGACCGCCAAGCGGATCGTGGTGGTGCGCGACTACGAGGCGCTGCCCGCCGATGTGTGCGGTCCGGTCGTCGACGTGCTCGGTGACCTCTTGCCCACCACCGATCTCGTCTTCGTCACCGGGGCCGGCGGTCGGGTGGTCAAGGCACTGTCCGACGCGCTGAAACCCGCGAACGTACGCGGAGCGACCGCCGAGAAGATCAGTGACGTGCTTCAGCGTGAACTCGATCGGGCCGGTCTCTCCATGAAAGCCGATGCCGCCCGGACGGTGATGGAACATCTCGGTGACGATGCCGGGCGGGTGGGCGGGTTGGTGGACTTGTGGGAGTCCAGTTTCGGTCCGGGACATCGCCTTGAACTCGCCGACGTCACGCCGTACCTCAACGACGCGGGTGCGGTACGGCCCTACCTCTTGAACAACTCGATCGAGGAAGGCGACGTCGCCGGCGCGCTCGCGATTCTCGATCGGCTCCTCACGGTGACGAGTCCGACGACCCCGAAGCCGATGCATCCCTTGCAGGTGCTCGGCATCCTCGCCGGTCGGTACCGGAAGCTGGCGCGCCTCGATGCCGACACCGTGCTGACGGTCGACGACGCGCACCGGGCATGGAAAGGCAAGGACGGCTCGTCGACGTTCCCCGCCAAGAAGGGACTCGAAGCGGCGCGCAGTCTGGGCTCGGAAGGCTTCGCTCGAGCCTTCGATGCGCTGCACCAGGCCGACATCGGTCTGAAGGGCGCCACCGGAATGTCACCGAATGCGGTGGTGGAAATCGCGGTGGCGCGGCTCGCGCAGCTTCACCGGGGTGCGAACCCCAACAACGGCGCTCGCGGCAGTGGCGGCTCGCGCCGGCGTTAGTCCTGCTGGGCGCGGTTCGCGGCCTTCATCAGCCGTGAGGTCCGACGGGCCGCGGCGTTCTTGTGGAGCACGCCCTGGGTGGCGGCCTTGTCCAAGCGCTTCTGGGCGCGAATGACGACGGTGTTCATGTCGTCTTCGACACCGGTGATCGCGGCGCGGGCCTTCTTGACCCGGGTCTTGAGCTCGGAACGCACCGCAACGTTGCGCACCCGGCGCTTCTCGTTCTGGCGGTTGCGCTTCTTCTGACTCGCGATATTTGCCACGGTGTAAAGAACTCTCCCAAAAGACGTTCGCGGAACCGGGGAAGAGTAGCAGTCGGTCCGGTTTTCGAGCCGCTCCGAGGGTGCGGAGCGGGCGGGGCGGAACCGTGGGTGCGGGAACCGGGGCACCGGACGGACGACAATGAGGGCGTGTCGGACCTCTCGCGCCTGCGGAACCTCGCCATCGTGGCGCACGTCGATCACGGAAAATCGACGCTGGCCGACCGCTTCCTGGAACTCTCCGGTGCCGTCGAGGCGCGTGACATGCGGGCCCAGTATCTCGATTCGATGGACATCGAACGCGAGCGGGGAATCACGATCAAGGCCCAGAACGTCCGGATCAACTGGGCCGGTCACGTCATCAACCTCATCGACACGCCCGGCCACGTCGACTTCGGTTACGAGGTGTCTCGCTCACTCGCAGCGTGCGAGGGCGTCGTGCTGGTGGTGGACGCCAGCCAAGGGATCGAAGCCCAGACGCTCGCCAACTGCTACCTGGCGATGGAGCACGACCTCGCCATCGTCGCCGCGGTGAACAAGATCGACCTCCCGGCCGCCGATCCGGACCGCGTGTGCGGCGAGATTGAACGGGTGCTCGGCGTGCCGGCGGAGGACATCCTGCGGATCTCGGCGAAGTCCGGGGCGGGCGTCCGGGAACTGCTCGACGCGATCGTGGCCAACATCCCCGCGCCGGTAGGCGAGGCCGACGACCCGCTCCAGGCATTGATCTTCGATTCGATCTACGACCCCTATCGCGGGGTGATCTCGTCGTTACGGGTGTTCAACGGGACCCTGACGACCGGCGCCAAGCTCCGGTTCCTCCAAGACGCGTCGAACCACGATGCGGAGGAGATCGGCACGCGCTTGCCGGTACCGACGCCGGTCCCGTCGTTGGGTCCGGGCGAGGTCGGGTATCTCATTGCGGGCATCAAGGACGTGGGTCACGCGCGGGTGGGGGAGACGGTGACCACCGCGCAACGTCCGTCGGCGCCACTCGACGGCTATCTCGATCCGAAGCCGATGGTGTTCTGCGGCCTGTATCCGGTGGAGGGCGACTCGTATTCGGATCTCCGCGAGGCGTTGGAGCGACTCCGGCTGAACGACTCGTCGTTCACGTACGAACCCGAGACGTCTGGCGCGCTCGGGTTCGGATTCCGATGCGGATTCCTCGGCCTACTGCACATGGAGATCGTGCGGGAGCGGCTGGAGCGCGAATACGACCTTGACCTCGTGGCCACCGCGCCCAACGTGGAGTACCGCGCCGTCGCGCTCGACGGCACGGTGTTCGTGGTGGACAACCCCTCGGCGCTGCCCGCGCCGAACGACATCGCCGGGATCGAGGAGCCCTACGTCGCGATCACCATGCTCACTCCGGCCGAGTACGTGGGGACGCTGATGGAGTTGGCCCAGGGTCGGCGCGGCGACTTGAAGAAGATGGAGTACCTCTCCGAGGAGCGGCTCGAGATCGTGTACGAGGTTCCGCTCGCGGAGATCGTCATGGACTTCTTCGATCAGTTGAAGTCGCGGTCCAAGGGGTACGCGTCGCTGGACTACGACGCCATCGGTTACCGCGAATCGAAGTTGGTCAAGGTCGACATCATGTTGAACGGTGTGGCCGTCGACGCGTTCTCCTCGATCGCGCACCGGGACAAGGCGTACGACTACGGCAAGCGCATGACTGACAAGCTGCGCGAGCTCATTCCCCGCCAACTCTTCGACGTGCCGATCCAGGCCGCGATCGGCGGGCGGATCATCGCCCGCGAGACGGTGAAGGCGAAGCGCAAGGACGTCATCGCGAAGTGTTACGGCGGGGACATCACCCGGAAGCGCAAGCTGTTGGAGAAGCAGAAGGAGGGCAAGAAGCGCATGAAGCAGATCGGCCGCGTGGAAGTCCCCCAAGAAGCCTTCGTCGCCGCCCTCAAACTCAGCGACTGACCCCCACCCCTTCGCTTTGCGCGCGTGAAGCGCGCCCTAACCGCGCGTTTCGCGCGTGGGAACGCCGCCGACGGGTCAGTCGCGGGGGAGGCCGAGGACGCGTTCGCCGAGGATGTTGCGCTGGACCTCGCTCGTGCCGCCGCCGATCGTGAGCGCCCGCGCGTAGAGGTACCCGTAGCTCCACATGCCGTTGGCGCCGTCGCCGTACGGTCCGGCGTTGTTCAACAAGCCGCCGCTGCCGGCGAGTTCGATCGCCATCTCCATCACGTGCTGTCCGTGCTCGTCCGAGATCGCCTTGCGCACACTCGCCTCGGGTCCGGGTTCCATCCCGCGCACCGTCGCCGAAACCGTGCGGAGCCGGATCAGCCGCAGGATCTCACTCTCGATGTACAGCTGCGCCAGCCGCTGCCGTCGCACGGGGTCGGTCTCGCCGCCGTGGGCGCGGACGATGTCGATGACGTTCTGCGCGGTGGGGCCGCGCCCCCACAGCGCTCCTTCGCCCGACAGCGAGACCCGCTCGTTCCCGAGGGTCACCTTGGCGAGGCGCCAACCGTCGTGGATCTCACCGACGACGTTCGCGGCGGGTACGCGCACGTCGGTGAAGAACACCTCGTTGAACTCGTGCGTGCCGGTCATCTGGACGAGCGGTCGGACTTCGATCCCGGGACTCTGCATGTCGAGGACGAAGTAGGTGATGCCGTTGTGCGCCTCGGCGTCGGGATCGGTGCGGGCGAGCAGGATGCCGTAGCGCGCCACGTGCGCGAGGGTCGTCCACACCTTCTGTCCGTTGACCACGAACTCGTCGCCGTCTCGAACTGCGCTCGTAGCGAGTGACGCAAGGTCGCTGCCGGCACCGGGTTCGCTGAAGAGCTGACACCAGATCTCCGAGCCGTCCAGAAGGCCGGGGAGGTACTGGCGATGTTGCTCCTCGGAGCCGGCAACGAGGAGGGTCGGTCCGGCCCAACCGATGCCGATCGGATTCATCGGCCGGGGCGCGTCCACGGCACGGAGTTCTTCGTCGATCACGAGCTGCTCGATCGGCGACGCGCCGCGCCCCCACGGCGACGGCCAATGCGGTGCCACGTATCCTGCGGCGGCGAGCCGACGGTTCCAGTCCGCCGGGAAGTGGCCGTCCGGCGCATGCTGGGCCAGAAAGCTGCGCACACCGTCTCGGTAGGCGGCTGCCTCGGGGGGGAGTTCGAGATCCATGGCATCGGCCTAGGCCACGCACCGGCGGCCGCGCCACTCCGGCCCGCCCGGCCCCGGCGACGAACCCGGGCCGACGAACCCGGCAACCGGACGCCATGCGGTGCGAGCGGGGATCGGGCGGGATACTGGCGCCGTGGCCTTCGGTGTTTACGTGCACATCCCGTTCTGCGCCCACCGCTGCGACTACTGCGACTTTGCGACGTGGACGGATCGGGACCACCTGATCGACGCCTACGTCGACGCGTGCGTGACCGATCTCGAACGTCGGGGTGCGGCGGGGGAACTGGCTCCCGCGGACACAGTGTTCTTCGGTGGGGGGACGCCGTCGATGGTGCCGGCCGCGCACCTGGCGCGCATCATCGACGCCATCCCGCGTTCGGCCGGGTCCGAGGTGACCGTCGAGTGCAATCCCGATTCAACGAGCCTTGCCGAGCTCCGCGTGCTCGCGGCGGCGGGCGTCAACCGGCTGTCGTTCGGCGTGCAGTCGATGCGTACCCACGTGCTCGCGATGCTCGGCCGGACCCACGATCCCGACAACGTGCGCCGCGCGGTCGACGCCGCGCGCAGTGCGGGTATCGAGCGGGTCAACCTCGACCTGATCTACGGGACGCCGGGCGAGACCGTCGCCGACTGGATCGGCACGGTCGAGGGTGCCATCGGGCTCGAGCCGGAGCACGTGAGTGCGTACGCGCTGACGGTGGAGGCCGGCACGCCCCTCGGCCAGGACGTGACCGCGGGCCGGCGGGCGGCGCCCGACGACGACGACCAAGCCGACAAGTACACGATCGGCGACGACCGGCTGACCGCGGCCGGGTACCACTGGTACGAGATCTCGAACTGGGCGAGGCCGGGGGAGGAGTGCCGGCACAACCTCATCTATTGGGAAGGTGGCGACTACCTGGCGATCGGCGCCGCCGCGCACGGCAAGACCGGTCACCGCCGCTGGTGGAACGTCCGCACGCCCGAGCGGTACATCGCCGCGATCTCCGAGCACCGGTCCGCGGTGGCCGGTGAGGAATCGCTCGACGCGGCGGCGCGGCGCGACGAAGGCCTGGCTCTGGCGTTGCGACTGCGGTCGGGGACGACGGTCGCCGGGCTCGCCCCTGCCGTGGTGGCCGATCTGGCCGCCGGCGGGCTGCTGCAGCGGATCGATGACGAACGCATCGCCCTGACCCGGATGGGCCGCCTGCTCGCGAACGAGGTCACCCTCCGTCTACAGGCCCGGTAACCAGCCCGGGTAACCCGACCCACCATTAGCAGTCGGTAGACTCGACTGCTACCTCTCGGGGCGATGTCCCGATCTGTGCGCCGAAGGCGGATTGCATTCATGGACGCAGCCCAACGCCGAGCCACCGTGCTCAAGACCGTGGTCGAGGAGTACGTGCGGACCGCGGCCCCCGTCGCGTCCCAGACGGTCACGGAATCGCGCGATCTGGGCGTTTCGAGCGCAACCGTCCGCAACGACATGACCCAGCTCGAACGCGAGGGCTACCTCACCCAACCCCACACCTCGGCCGGCCGGATCCCCACTGATCTCGGCTACCGCTACTTCGTCGATCACTTCACCGCCGCGGGCGGGCTCCCCGTCGGCCAGCGGCGTGCGGTGGCCGATTTCTTCGCCTCGACGCATCGCGCCCTCGAAGATCTCCTGCACGAGACGAGTCAGCTCCTCGCGAAGCTCACGAGTCACGCGGCGGTCGTCGTCGGTCCCGACGCGGATGCGGTTCGGGTCCGGACCGCACAACTCGTCGCCATCGAACCCGGCACCGTGCTGGCGGTGGTGGTGCTCGGGAACGGGACCGTCGAACGGGAAGTGTTGCGCTCCGACCTCGAAGGCGAGCAGCTGAATCGCGCGTCGGCCGCCTTCGACGCCGCGCTGCGCGGTGGCACTCTCGCTCCGAACGCCACGCTGACCCCCACCGGCGATCCGGACGCGGACGCACTCCTCGCCGCGGCCGTGCACGCGGTCACCACCCGAGCCCGTCACGTCTCGGATCACCTGTACGTGGGCGGTGTCAGCCGCCTCGCGGCGGAGCAGGACGCGTTCGCCACCACCGCCACGACGGCCCGGTTGTTGGAGATGTTGGAAGAGCAGGTGGTCGTCGTGAGCCTGGTCCGGGATCTGCTCGATCACGGCGTCAACGTCTCGATCGGTTCGGAGAACGACGTCGACGAGCTGCGGGACTGCTCGATCGTCCTGGCTCCGTACGAGGTCGAGGGCGCACTGGCGGGCACGGTCGGCGTGCTGGGACCGACGCGCATGGACTACGCCCAGGCTCTCGCCGCCGTGGCCGCCGTCTCCCAACAGCTCGGCCGACTGCTCCTCCCGCCGGCCCGATGAGCAACTTCTACGACCTGCTCGGGGTCGCCCCCACCGCCACCGGCGACGAAATCAAGCGCGCCTACCGCCAACAAGCGCGCGAGCTGCATCCGGACGCGAACCCCGGCGACGCCGTAGCCGAAGAACGGTTCAAGGAGGTGTCGGCCGCGTACGAAGTGTTGCGGGACCCGGAACGGCGTCGCCGATACGACACCTTCGGTGACGAGGGCCGGGGCAACGGTGCGGGTCCCGGCGGCGACGCCTTCGGTTTCGGCGACATCTTCGACGCGTTCTTCTCCGGCGGCGGAGGTTTCGGCGGCGGGCGCGGCGGCCCCCCGCGCGGCCAGGACGCGGAGACCACCGTGCAACTCGATCTCGCCGAGGCCGCGTTCGGCGTGACCACCAGCGTGGATCTTCAGATCCCGGGGCCGTGCGATCGGTGCGACGGGACCGGTGGCGAGCCGGGCACTCACCCCGAGCGCTGCGGTGAGTGCGACGGCAGCGGCGAGGTCCGCCAGATCCGGAAGTCGATCCTCGGCCAACTCGTCACCGCCGCGCCGTGTGCGCGGTGCCAGGGGACCGGCCAGATCATTCCGAGTCCGTGCACGCAGTGTCATGGGGACGGCCGGATGCGCACCCGCCAGGACATCGACGTCGATATCCCCGCCGGTATCGACGACGGCCAGCGACTCCGGCTGCCCGGTCGGGGTCCGGCCGCGCCGCGTGGCGGTGCGCCCGGCGATCTGTACGTGCTCGTGCGCGTGCGTCCCCACCCCACGTTCGAGCGCCACGGCGTCGACCTGGTGCACCGGCGGACGATCGCGATGACCCAAGCCGCGCTCGGTGCGACCTTCGAACTCGAAACGCTCGACGGCGTCGAGACCATGACCGTGGAGCCCGGGACCCAGCCCGGCCACGTGATGCGCCTCCGGGGTCGGGGCGTTCCGGTCCTCAACGGGAGGGGACGGGGGGATCTGCTCGTCGAGGTCAACGTCGAGGTGCCGCACAAGCTCGACCAGGAGCAGGCGGCGCTGCTCGCGGAGTTCGCGAATCTGCGCGGCGAGACCATCGACCCGCCCGAGACCGGATTGTTCTCCAAGCTCCGGGCCGCGTTCGGCGACCGCTGATCCCGACGCGCCGGTGACCGAGCTCTGGGCGGCGAGCGTGGGTGCCGCCGCGCTGGTATTCCGGACCCCGGTCATCGACGCTGACACCGACACCGACACCGACACCGTGGTGATCGACGGCAGCGACGGCCACCACCTGGCGCGGGTCCGGCGGTTGGAGGTGGGCGAGACCGTGGTGATCGCCGACGGCGCCGGCTGCTGGTACCTCACTCGCGTCGACGCGGTGGGTGACGGGACGCTGATTCTGGGTCGGGTCGGCGAGACCCGGACCGAACCGCGCCCCAACCTGCAGATCGCGGTGGCGTTCGCCCCGGCCAAGCACGATCACGGCAGCGAGGTGGTCCGCCAGCTCGTCGAACTCGGCGTCGATCGCATCGTCCCGTTGGTCACCCACCGCAGCGTCGTCCGCTGGGATGGAACTCGCGGGGACAAGGCGTGGGCCCGGTTGACGGCGGTGATCCGTGAGGCGGCGATGCAGTCACAGCGAGCTCGGCTCCCCGAGCTGGATCGGCCGACGACGCTGCGGGACGTGAGCTCGGAACCCGGACTGATCGTCGGTGACCGCGAGGGCCGCTCGGCCATCGATCTCACCCGCCCCAGTCGCGGCGTGTGGTTCGTGGTCACCGGGCCGGAGGGTGGATTCGACCCCGACGAACATGCGGTGCTCCATGATGCCGAGCGGGTTCGGATCGGAGCCCACGTGCTGCGGTCCGTGACGGCGCCGGTGGCGATCGCCGCCGCCCTGGTGTCGGCCCGAGCGGGCTGAGCGCGGATGGACCGTTCGACCCGCCTGCGGGCCGAGGTTCGACGCGGCGAGCGAAACGTGACATAGTCACGCGGTTCTGGGGCTGGAAAATGTGTCGTAATGGGGGCGAAACTCACCTGATGAATGGCCCACTTGTCGGAGAGCGGTTACGGGCGATCCGCCGCCAAAAAGGTTTGTCGCTTCACGACGTCGAGGCGCGGTCCTCGACCGAGTTCAAGGCGAGCGTGTTGGGCGCGTACGAGCGCGGCGAGCGAGCCATCTCGGTGCCCCGGCTCCTGCGACTGAGTGAGATCTACGAAGTCCCGCCGGACCAACTCCTTCCGCGCGACGCGGACATCGAGATCAACCTCACCGACCCCACCGAGGCGGACGCCGGCTTCACCATCGACCTGGTCAAGCTGCACGCGCTGGAGGAGCCCGAGGCCGCGGTGCTCTCGCGCTACGCCGCCACCATCCAACTCCAGCGCCAGGATTTCAACGGCCGGCTGTTGACGATCCGTCGTGACGATCTCCGAGTCCTGGCGGCCGTACTCGGACGCCGGCCCGAGGAGCTCGGTGTCCGGCTCGAGGAACTCGGCCTGCGTGCCGGGACCGCGGTTGTCTGAAACTCGGCCGGGCTCGGCCGAGAGTGCCGCGAGCCTCGACCGACCGTGAGCGTCCCGACGTCCACCCAGGTCAAGGTGCTGGTCCCCGGCAACCACCTCATGGTGGGTGTCCTCGGTGAACGCGACGAACTTCTCCGTCGCATCGAAGCGGCGTTCCCGGTCTCGATCCTGGTGCGTGGCAACGAGATCACGGTGTCGGGTGACGCCCACGCCGCCGCCCAGGTGGCCCGGCTGTTCGAAGAGCTCGTCGTGCTCGTCGAGCGCGGCCATGCGCTCGATCGTGACGGCGTGGACCGTGCGATCGGGATGATCGAATCGGACCAGCGGCCGAGCGACGTGCTCGCGACCGAGGTCGTGAAAGGTCGCAAGAGTGTGCGGCCGAAGACCGCGGGGCAGAAGCGCTACGTCGACGCGGTTCGAGACAACACGATCACGTTCGCGATCGGTCCCGCCGGCACCGGCAAGAGCTACCTCGCGGTCGCGCTCGCGGTGCAGGCGCTCCAGGCCAAGCGGGTGAACCGCATCATCCTCACGCGGCCGGCGGTCGAAGCCGGGGAGCGGCTCGGGTTCCTCCCCGGCGACATGATGGCGAAGGTCGATCCGTATCTGCGCCCGCTCTACGACGCGCTCTACGACATGCTCGATCCCGAGACGGTGGCCCGGCTCATCGAGAAAGGCGTGATCGAGGTCGCGCCCCTCGCGTACATGCGCGGGCGCACCCTCAACGACTCCTTCATCATCCTCGACGAAGCGCAGAACACCACTGCGGAACAGATGAAGATGTTTCTCACTCGCCTGGGGTTCGGTTCGACGATCGTCGTGACCGGTGACGTCACCCAGATCGACCTCCCCGAAGGGCGCGGTCGTTCGGGGTTGAAGGTGGTGCGCGAGATTCTCGACGGTGTCACCGACCTCGCGTTCGTCGACCTCGGATCCGGTGACGTCGTACGCCATCGCATCGTCCAGGACATCGTCAACGCCTATGCCGCCAAAGAAGCGCAGTGACGTCATGAGCGGAGTGGGAGGAGGAATGCCTCGCGGCCGGTGTGCCAACGGAGCGTGGCCCGTCCGGCCCGGCCCGCAGGGCCAAGAGGACAGATGACGATGCTGTCCGTGTTCGGGAGCGACGAGCAGAGCGATCTGGTGGTCGACATCAATCGGTGGATTCGGCTCACCCGCTGCGTCGTGACCGCCGAACGCGTGCCCGGAACGTCGGAGTTGTCGCTCTTGTTCGTGGACCGGACCACCATCGCCGAGTTGAACGAGAAGTTCCTCGGTGGGAGCGGCCCGACCGATGTGCTGGCGTTCCCGATGGACGACGACCTGGTGATGCCGGGGCGGCAACCCGATCAGGGCGGCCGGGGTCCGGGCGCACCGAGTGAGGCGGGTGAACCACCCACGTTGATCGGCGACGTGGTCGTCTGCCCGGCGGTCGCCGCCGAGCAGGCGCCTGAGCACGGAGTGACCGTCGACGAGGAACTCGCGCTCCTCATCGTGCACGGCGTGCTCCATCTGCTCAACTATGACCACGCCGAGCCGGACGACGCGGCCAAGATGAAACAGCGCGAGCGTGAAATCCTCGCCCTGTTTCGCGAGCAGGAGGAATCACACTGAGCGGAAGCAACGGGGCCATCGTGTCCGCTGTCTCCGTGTTGTTCCTGTTCTCCATCGTGCTCGCCGTAGCGGAGACGTCGTTCACGCGCATGAGCCGCATCCGGGCGTTGGCGCTGGACGAAGAAGGCCGCAAGGGCGCGGGCCGACTCGCGGAGATGTTGGAGCGGCCGGAGCGCACGTTGAACGTGGTGCTGCTGCTCACCCTCGTCTGTCAGATGACGAGCGCATCCCTGATGGGGATCCTGCTCGAAGGCGCGTACGGCGGTGCGGGGCTCGTCCTCGGCCTCGTGATCCAGATCATCGTCTACTTCGTGATCGGTGAGGTTGCGCCGAAGACGTACGCGATCCAACACGCGGACCGCGCTGCGTTGCGGTTGTCGGGTCCGCTCTGGGCGCTCTCGAACTTCTGGCCGTTGCGGATGATCTCCAGCGGGCTCATCGGGCTCGCGAACGTGCTCCTCCCCGGGCGCGGGCTGAAGGAAGGCCCGTTCGTGACCGAGGCCGATCTGCGCACCATGGCCGACGTCGCCGCCGACGAGAAGGAGATCGAGCGCGACGAGCGCCGGCTCATCCACTCCATCTTCGAGTTCGGTGACACCGTCGTGCGCGAGGTCATGCTGCCGCGTCCGGACATGGTGGCCATCGCCGCGGAGTCCTCCGTCGAGGACGCGATCACCGCCGCCATCGACGCCGGGTACTCACGGATCCCGTGTTACGAGGACTCCACCGACAACATCGTCGGGTTGGTGTACCTGAAGGACTTGGTCCAACAGGCCCGAGCGGGCGCGGGTCGCCAGTCGGTGCGGATCGTCGTGCGGGACGCGGTCTTCGTTCCGGAGTCCAAGCGGGTCGCAGAACTGTTGAGCGACATGCAGACCGAGAAGTTCCACATGGCGATCGTGGTCGACGAATACGGCGGCACCGCGGGTCTGGTCACGATGGAGGATCTGCTCGAGGAGATCGTCGGCGAGATCTCCGACGAGTACGACGCCGAGACACCCGGCGTCGAGGCACTGCCGGGTGGCGGCGTCCGTGCGCCGGGTCGGACGCCGATCGACGAGGTGAGTGAGGCGCTCGGCGTCGAGTTGCCCGATGCCGAGTGGGACAGCGTCGGTGGCCTCGTGTTCAACCTGCTCGGTCACGTTCCCGAAGCCGGCGAGACGGTGCGGTTCCAGGGTCTGGAGTTCCGCACCGAACGCGTCGACGGTCGTCGGATCGCGTCGGTCTCGATCATCCCGGTGCCGCGTCGTGCCGCTACCGAACCCGGCGAGGGTCCCGAACTCTCCGACGGTTCCGTCCCCGCCGAGTCATGAGCGAGCAACTGTTTCGGTCGGGGTTCGTATCGCTGGTGGGTCGGCCGAACGTGGGGAAGTCCACGCTCGTGAACCAACTCGTGGGGACGAAGGTCTCGATCGTGTCGGCGGCACCCCAGACCACCCGCACCCAGATCCGCGGCGTCCGCACCACCGCGGATTGCCAGATGATCCTGCTCGACACACCCGGCATCCACCGGCCGCGGACGTTGCTCGGTGAGCGCTGCAACCAACGGTCGGTTGCCACGCTCGGGGAAGTCGACGTCGTCTGTCTGCTCGTCGAGGCCAACGCGAAGGTCGGGCCGGGCGACCGGTTCATCGCGGATCTGGTGGGGCGCACCACGACCCCCAAGATCCTCGTCGTCAACAAGATGGACATCGCCACGCCCGACGAGATCGGTGCGCAGCTGGCGCGCGCCGGTGCCGAGCTCGGAGATTTCGACGCGTACTTCCCCATTTCGGCCCAGACCGGCGAAGGGATCGACGCGCTCACCTCCGAGCTCGTGTCCCATCTGCCCGAGGGCCCGAAGTACTACCCGGACGGTGTGGTCTCGGATCAGCCCGAGATCCTGCTCGTCGCCGAACTGCTCCGGGAGAAGCTGCTCGCCGTGGCGCGCGAGGAACTCCCGCACTCGATCATGGTGACCGCGGAGTATCTCGATGACGACGACGACGATGTTCGTGACGAGACCGAAGCCGACACCGACGACGGGGATGACGGGGGAGCGGAGCGTCCGGAGCCGATTCTTCGGTACCGCGCGGTGGTGCGGGTCGAACGGGATTCTCAGAAGGGGATCGTGATCGGCAAGCAGGGCGTGGTGATCCGCGACGCGGGGACAGCGGCGCGCCAGGAGCTGGAACGGCTCTTCGGCGCCAAGGTGTATTTGGAGACGACGGTCAAGGTCGACAAGGAATGGCAGCGCCGGGCCCACGCGCTCGACCGTCTCGGTCTCTGACGCGCCAAATCACCCAGCCCGCGTGCTCGGAAAACCTCCTGACATCGGGCGCGTTGAGTTGCTTCGCGTGAATCCGCCGGGGATAGAGTCGCCGCCACGTGGCCGGGGACGGATTCGGGGGCGCGGGCCTTCGGACCGGTACGCGTGGGGACGACGCATGACCCATCCCAAGAAGCGCATCGCCGCGCCGGTGCTCTGCGCTGGTCTCGCGATCCTGCTGGCGGCGTGTAGCAACAACAACCAGCAGAACTCGTTGGAGCCCAAGGGCCCCGAGGCCCAGAAGATCGATGACTTGTTCATCCCGATCCTCGGCGTCGCCATCGTCATCGGCGTGCTCGTCCTGGGCGTGACGGTGTACATGGCGATTCGGTTCCGGGCCCGTCCCGGGCGTCCGGACAACCCGAAGCAGGTTCACGGGCACACCGTGCTCGAGATCAGCTGGACGATCATCCCGGCTTTGATCCTCGCCGTGGTCGCGGTGCCGACCGTCGCCACCATCTGGGATCTCGCCGAGCGCCCGAAGGGACCGGACGTGCTCCGGGTGGAGGTCACGGGCAAGCAGTGGTGGTGGGAGTTCCAGCTCCCGAAACAACCGCTCGTGCCCCAGGCAACGAGTGCGAAGTACAACGCGGAGTCGCCGAAGGGCCTGGTCACGACCGCGACGGAACTCCACATCCCGGTGGGGGTGAAGGTCGACGTCGCGTTGAACTCGGGAGACATGATCCACTCGTTCTGGGTGCCGGAGCTGAGCGGTAAGAAGGACGTCATGCCGGCGCGCACGAACCGCCTCACGTTGGAGGCGTCGAAGCCGGGCACGTTCCTCGGCGCCTGTGCGGAGTACTGCGGGCTGTCCCACGCGGACATGCGCTTCCGGGTGATCGCCGAGCCCATGGCCAAGTGGAAGGCGTGGCTGGCGAAGATCTCCGGACCGCCGGCCCAGCCCTACGAGCAGGGCAACGAGATCTACAACCTGACCACCAACACCTACAAGTGCACCAACTGTCACATCTTCAACGACGCGCAGGCGCCGAACTACGGCCCGAACCTCACCCACTTCGCGGACCGTTCCACGTTCGCCGGCGGCGCGTACGAAACGAATCGGAAGAACCTGCTCCGCTGGGTCCGAGACGCTCCGTCGATGGTGGCGATGGCGTCGAAAGACTGTCGATATCCGGATACCCCGAAGACGATCTGTGTGGGAATGCCGTCGTTCGTGAAGGACACGCCGCGCGGCGAGAAGAAGATGACGCCGGAGGACGCAGCCAAGATCGTGGACTTCCTGTTGGGAGAGAAGTAGTGCACCAGATCAAGGGAGCCGGCCGATGACCACGACAACGGCGAGGGCGAAGGTCCCGGCAACGGTTGCTCCACCGCGCGGATTGCTGTGGCGCCCGAAGGCCAACTCGGGGTTCTGGTCATGGTGGACCACGGTCGACCACAAGAAGATCGGGATCCTTTACGGCGGACTCGCGATGGTGTTCTTTCTCGTTGCGGGGATCGAAGCGCTGCTGATCCGGCTCCAACTCGCGGGGCCGAACGGCACGGTGCTGACCGCCAGTCAGTACAACACGCTGTTCACGATGCACGGCACCACGATGGTGTTCCTCGTGGGCATGCCACTCGCCACCGCGTTCGGCAACTATCTGATCCCGTTGCAGATCGGCGCCCGGGACGTTGCGTTCCCTCGCCTCAACATGTTCGGCTTCTGGGTGTTCGCCCTCGGCGGTGTGTTCCTGTACTCGGGCTTCTTCCTCGGGGGCGCGCCGAACGGTGGCTGGTTCGGCTACACGCCGCTCACGAGCACCCCGCTGACCGGCGGGGCGCTTCCCGGCCACGGACCGGATTTCTGGGCCGTCGGGTTGGTCATGCTGGGTATTGGCTCGGTGACGTCGGGGCTCAACTTCGTCGTCACCATCCTCAACATGCGCGCGCCCGGAATGACGCTCATGCGGATGCCGGTGTTCGTCTGGATGATGCTCGTGGTCGCGTTCCTCACCGTGTTCGCCATGCCGGCCGTCACCGCCGCCCTGATCATGGTGTTCTTCGACCGCAACTTCTCGACGAACTTCTTCGTCGCCGCCGCGGGCGGTGATCCGCTGCTCTACCAGCATCTGTTCTGGCTGTTCGGTCATCCCGAGGTGTACATCCTGATCTTGCCCGGCATGGGCATCGTCTCCGAGACGCTGCCGGTGTTCGCTCGCAAGCCGCTCTTCGGTCGCTCCGTCGTGATCTTCTCGGGGATCGCGATCGGCTTTCTCGGTTGGGGGGTGTGGGCGCACCACATGTTCGCCACCGGGCTCGGCCCCGTCGCGCAAACCGCGTTCGGGCTCTCCACCATGCTCATCGCCATCCCCACCGGCGTGAAAATCTTCAACTGGATGGGCACGGTCTGGGGCGGCTCGGTGAAGTTGAACTCACCGATGCTCTTCTCGCTCGGGTTCATCGCGATGTTCACCATCGGCGGCCTCTCGGGCGTGACCCACTCGATCGTCCCGGCCGATACCCAACAGACCGACACGTACTACGTCGTGGCGCACTTCCACTACGTGTTGTTCGGCGGTCTGGTCTTCGCGATCTTCGGTGGCTTCTACTACTGGTGGCCGAAGGTGTTCGGACGCTTGTTGGACGACCGCTTGGGCAAGGTGAACTTCTGGCTGATGCTCATCGGCTTCAACTTGACGTTCTTCCCGATGCACATCTCCGGGCTCCAAGGCCAGCCGCGCCGCACCTACACGTACCCGGCAGACATGGGCTGGGACACGATGAACTTCATTGCCACCGTCGGCGCGTTCGTGATTGCGCTCTCGGTGCTCGTGTTCCTGATCAACGTGTTCAAGACTGCGCGGAACGGCGAGGTGGCCGGGGCAGATCCGTGGGACGGTCGGACCCTCGAATGGTCGATCCCGTCACCAGCACCGGAATACAACTTCGCCGAGATCCCCCAGATCCACTCGGCGGACGACTTCTGGCACCGCAAGTACACCGAGGACGAGGAAGGCCGGCTGGTGCGGCTGCCCGCCGGTGGTTCCGACGACGGAGCGACCCACGGTGACGGTCACGGCATCCACCTGCCGTCGCCGTCGTACTTCCCGCTCATCCTCGCGCTCGGCCTCCCGATCCTCGGCTACGCCGCGGTGTTCAAGCTGCCCTGGCTCGCAGTGCCCGGCGTGATCGTGCTGCTCTTCGGCGTCTACGCCTGGGCCATCGAACCCGGAACGGCAGAGGACTGATCATGGCCCAAGCAACGCTCCCCGTTCCCGCCGACGGCACCGAGGCGCCCGGCCACGATGCACACGGCCACGCCGACACCAACACCGGCGTCACCCACACCAAGTTGGCGATGTGGGTCTTCCTGTCGTCCGAGTGCATCTTCTTCGGTGCCTTCATCTCGACCTACCTGCTCTACCGAGGTCGGAGTGCCAAAGGGTCGCTGACGCCGGCGGAGGTCTACAACATCCCGTTCACCTCGGCGACGTCGTTCATCCTCCTGATGAGTTCGCTCACGATGGTGCTCGCCTTGGCCGCGATCCAACGGGGCGACCACCGCCGGTTCCGGGTCTGGATCATCGCCACCGCGCTCTTCGGGGTGACCTTCATCGGTGGTCAGATCTATGAGTTCACCGAGTTCTACCGGGAAGGACTCGCGCTGAAGTCGAGCGTCTTCGGCTCGAGCTTCTTCGTCCTCACCGGACTGCACGGCCTCCACGTCTCTGTGGGCATCATGTGGTTGCTGACCCTGTGGGGACTCTCGATGCAGAACCGACTGCACGTCCAGAATGCCGAGAGTGTCGAGATCGCCGGCTTGTACTGGCACTTCGTCGACATCGTCTGGATCGTGATCTTCACCGTCATCTACCTGATCCCGTAGGCGGACCAACGACATGAGTGACGAGACGAACCTCGCAACCACCGACGACCCGGCGCTCCTTCCCGGCACGCCGGCCGAGCGTGCGGCCGAGAGTGCGCACGGCATGTCGGCGATCAAGTCGAGCGAGCTCCCCCTGCTCCCCGGCGAGCTCCGGCCCCACCCGTCACCGTTCCAGTACGTGATGGTGGCGGTGATCCTGTGTGTGATCACCGCCCTCGAAGTCGGGATGTACTACATCGAGAAAGACCTCCCGCGCGGGCTGTACATCGGGGTCCTGCTCGCGATGGCGATCACGAAGTTCGTCATCGTCGTGAGTTGGTTCATGCACCTGCGCGTGGACCGGCCGGTCTTTCGCCGGCTCTTCGTCGTGGGATCGGTGGGCGCGGTGTTGCTCTACACGATCATCCTGCTCACGCTGCACGTCTACGAGTAGCGGCGCCCCATGCTCGCAGGATCGGTGCCGGCATTCGGTGTGCACCCCGAAGTCTTCCTCGTGGTGGGCGCGATCGCCTTCGGATACGTCGCCGCGCTGACCCGCCTCGGGCCCCGGTTCGCGCCCGTCGGGACGCCGGTGGCGACGCGCGCCCAGAAGGTCTGCTTCGGGCTCGGAACGGCGGCCATTCTGCTGGCGTCGTCGTGGCCGATCCACGACATCGCCGAGGGTTCCATGTACAGCATCCACATGGTGCAGCACCTGACCTACACCATGGTGGCGGTACCGCTCTTACTCCTCGGGACGCCGGCGTGGCTGGCGCGCTGGTTGCTCCGGCCGCGGTGGCTGTTCGTTGCGGTCCGGGGGATGTCCCGATTCGTCCCCGCCATCGTCACGTTCAACTTGATCATCGTGATCACGCATTGGCCGGCGTTCGTGGATCTGACGCTGCGATCCCAGCTGGCCCATTTCCTGGCGCACTCGGTGTTGGTGGGTTCTGCGTTCCTGATCTGGATGCCGATCCTCTCGCCCCTGCCCGAGATTCCGCGCCTCGCGCCGATCGCGCGCATCGTGTTCCTCTTCCTCCAAACCGTGGTGCCCACGATCCCGGCTTCGTTTCTCACTTTTGGCGAACACCCCCTGTATCGTCGGTACGAGATGCTCCCGAAGCTCTGGGGAATGAGCGCACTGGAGGACCAGCTCATCGCCGGGCTGATCATGAAGATCGCGGCGGGAATGCTCTTGATGACGTTGATCGCGGTGATCTTCTTCCGCTGGGTCGCAACTGAAGACGCCGCGCCGCCGGCCCGGAACTCCGGAACCGCGGAGCCGCCACTGCTCACCGAGGTGAACGCGTGAAACTGATCGAAACCACCCGACCAAAACAACGACAACGACAACGACAGGCCCAGCAGCAGGAGGACGATCGGTGACCGACGAAACCGAGCAGGTTCCCGAGGAAACCGCGGACGGCGGCGGAGCCGTTGCGGTGATCGATCGGCCAGGGGCCGTGGCGGTTCCAGCAACGGAAGCGGAGCAGCGGGTGGAGCTGCGCAAGGATCGGCTGTTCCTGCCGTTCCTGTTGCCGGTGGGCGCGATCCTCGCGGTGGCGCTGTTCGCGATCAACATCTCCCGGATCTTCCTCGCCGCGTCGCAGGACTCGCACACCCCCGCGCTCATCGCCGCGATCGTGATCACCCTCGGCATCCTCTTCGGCGCAACGGCGATTGCCGCGATCCCGGCGCTGCGGACGTCCTCGCTGGTGCTGACCGTGTGTGGCATCTCCGCGGTGGTGCTCCTGGCCGGGTCGGTGGTCCTGGGTGCGGCCGAGGACAAAACGGTGGAATCCGCGGAGCCGGTGGCGGCCGCGGACAGCAAACTCGAGATCGATGCGTTCAACTTCCGGTTCCAGGCCGAAAACTTGGACGCCGCCGCGGGCGTCGTCGAACTGGAGTACAAGTCCGTCGAAGGCGCGCACACGCTCGCGTTCGAAGAACCGCAGTTCTCGTACATCCTTCTGAGCGCGCCCGGAGGGAAGGCCGTCACCAAGGCGGAGTTCGTCGAGGGTCAGAAGTACACGATCTACTGCACCCTCGCCGGCCATCGCGCGGCCGGTATGGAAGGCACGATCACGGTCGGTGCGGCCGGGGGTGCCCCGATCGCCGGGACCGAGACGCCCACCACCACCCTCGCGGGCTCGACGGTGACCACGGTGCCGTCCGGTCAGACCGAAGAAGATCCGGCTGCGCAGTCCGGCGACTCGACGGGCAACTGACCGTGGCGAATCGGGTGCTCATCGGCGTTGCGCTGGCCGCCACGGTGGCGGTGGCGGGCTGTTCGAGTGACAACGGATCGAACGCCTACGTGCCACCGGCCGGACCGCCGGTGAAGACACTGAACGTGTCGGCGGACAACTTCTCGTTCGATCCGGACGCGCTGACGTCGCCCGCCGGGGTGATCCAGATCGACCTCACCAGCGCGCAGGGGCTCCACAACTTCGTGATCGAAGGCCTGACCGGATTCCTGGTGGAAGCCACGAGCGGCAACTCGAGCGCCGGCAAGGTGAAGCTCTCCAAGGGCGAGTACACCTTCTACTGCGACCTCGCGGGCCACCGGTCCCAAGGTATGGAGGGAACCCTCTCCGTCACGTGAGCCACCACTAGGTTGCGAGCGGTGATTCCCGGCATCGATCCCCAACGCGTGCCCCGTCATGTGGCACTCGTGATGGACGGCAATGGCCGGTGGGCCCAGCAACGGGGCCTCAAACGGACCGACGGCCACGCGGCCGGCGAAGAAGCGCTCTTCGACACGGTGGAGGGCGGACTCGCGCTCGGTCTTGCGTGGATGACGGTCTACGCCTTCTCCACCGAGAACTGGCGCCGCCCCCTCGACGAGGTGCGATTCCTGATGCGCTTCAACGAGTCGTTGCTGCTGCGCCGCCGCGACGACCTCAACGAGCGTGGGGTACGGGTGCGGTTCATCGGCCGGCGGGGCGGGCGGGTCCCGAAGCGGGTGGTCCGCCACATCGAGGACACCGAAGCGCTCACGGCCAAGAACCGCCGCATGACGCTGACCTTCGCGTTCAACTACGGCGGCCGAGCCGAACTCACGGACGCGGTGCGCTCGATCGCGCGCGAGGTGGCGGCGCGGCGGCTGCGGGCGGATGCGATCGACGAGAAGACGTTGGGGCGTCACCTCTACGCGCCGGACATGCCGGACCCGGACCTGATGGTCCGGACCTCGGGGGAGTTCCGAGTCTCGAACTACTTGCTGTGGGAGAGCGCGTACTCCGAGTTCGTGTTCACCGACGTCCTCTGGCCCGACTTCCGCGCCGAGAACCTCTACGACGCCGTCCGCGAGTTTCAGCGCCGGGATCGCCGCTTCGGAGGTCTGGAGTCAGACTCGGACACGTGACTGAGCGGCGAGCCGGCAATGGTGGCGCCGGGATCGCCGCTTCGGGGCCTCGACGGCACCTAAATCCGCAACTCGCACCAAAAGCGCAAGCCGGGGCTTGCGTTTTGCGCGTGGGTTGGGTCTCGGCACCGGGCCGGGCTGCGCCCGAGCGGCGCCCGAGCGGGAAATCGGGCGGTCCCGAGGGTGGGTCGATGCGGTCCGTACACTCGGTCCATGCCCGGCTTGTACCGCGATCACGGAGTGGTGCTGCGGACGATCAAGCTGGGCGAAGCGGATCGCATCGTCAGTTTCATGACCCAGGGCAACGGCAAGGTGCGGGCCGTGGCGAAGGGTGTGCGCAAGAGCGGCAGTCGGTTCGGCGCGCGGCTCGAACCCACCAGTCACGTCATGCTCCAGTGCTACCGCGGCCGTGAGCTGGATGTGGTGACCCAGGTGGAGACCGTCGAAGCTCATCGCCGTCTGCGCGAGAACTACACGACGCTCACTCACGCGGTGTCCATGCTCGAAGCCGTCGACCAGGTGGCCCAGGAACGGGAACCGGCCCCGGCGTTGTACCGCATGCTGACCGGCGCGCTGCGCACGATGGACCAATCGCCGTCGCCGGTGGTGACCCCCGGGTTCTTCTGGAAGCTGCTGTCCCTCGAGGGGTATCACCCTCACCTCGACGGCTGTGTGCGCTGCGGTGACGAGGACGGTCCGTTCCCGGCGTTCGACCTGGCCGACGGTGGCGTGCTGTGCGCCGCGTGTGGGCGACTCGGCGGACGGAGTGTGGCACCGGAGGCGTTGGAGTTCCTCGGGCGGCTCGTCGGCGGTGAGCTGCGGTTGGCCATGTCCGAGCCACCGGCCCGGAACCACGTGCTCGAAGTGGAACGCCTGGGGATCGCCGCCCTGGAACATCACTCGGAACGCCGGCTGCGGAGCGCGTCCCTGCTGTGATCCGGTGGTGATCCGGCCGGATGTCGAGCGAATCGACTCCGGTTTCGTGGGTCGATTCACCTAGCCTGGAACCCTCATGGCCAAATCTGACTTGATGGATCGCGTCGTCAATCTCTCGAAGCGCCGGGGCTTGGTCTTCCCGTCGAGCGAGATCTACGGCGGGTTCCGATCCACCTGGGATTACGGGCCGCTCGGAGTGCTGCTCAAGCGCAACGTGAAGGACGCGTGGTGGCGCGCCATGGTGCAGGAACGTGACGACATCGTGGGTCTGGACGCCGCGATCTTGATGGCGCCGCGAGTGTGGGAAGCGAGTGGCCACATCGCCACGTTCACCGACCCGTTGGTGGACTGCAAGAGTTGCAAGGAGCGGTTTCGGGCGGATCAACTCCCCGAATCCGGCGCCTGTCCGAACTGTGGGAACAAGGACACGTTCACCGAGGCCCGCAACTTCAACCTCATGTTCAGGACCCACGTGGGTCCGGTGGAGGACTCGGGGTCGGTGGCCTATCTCCGCCCCGAGACCGCGCAGGGGATCCTGGTCAACTACGCGAATGTGCAGACGACGAGCCGGAAGAAGCCACCGTTCGGAATCGCCCAGATTGGCAAGACGTTCCGCAACGAGATCACCCCCGGGAACTTCATCTTCCGCACGCGTGAGTTCGAGCAGATGGAGATGGAGTTCTTCGTCCCGCCGGACGAGGCGCCCACGTGGTTCGAGTACTGGTGTCGGAAGCGGTTCGAGTGGTATCTCGATCTCGGGATTCCCGAAGCGTCGTTGCGGCTGCGGCCGCACGACCCGGACGAGCTCTCGCATTACAGCGTCGGCACTTCGGACGTGGAGTTCATGTACCCATGGGGCTGGGGTGAGCTCGAAGGAATCGCCAACCGCACCGACTACGACCTGAAGCAGCACTCCGAGTTCTCCGGCCAGGACCTCTCGTACTTCGATCAGGAGACCGACACGCGCTACGTGCCGTACGTGATCGAGCCGGCCGCAGGTGCGGATCGCGCCACCCTCGCGTTTCTGCTGGCGGCCTACCACGAGGAAGAGGTCTCGACCGCGGGCGGCAAGACCGAGACCCGGACCGTGTTGCGGCTGGATGCGCGCCTCGCCCCGAACAAGGTGGCGGTCCTGCCGTTGTCGAAGAAGCCCGAGCTGGTCCCCATCGCGGATCGGGTGGCCGCGGATCTGCGGAAGTACGCAATGATCGACGTCGATTCGGCGGGATCGATCGGCCGTCGGTATCGCCGTCAGGATGAGGTGGGGACGCCGTGCTGCGTCACCATCGACTTCGAAACGTTGGACGACCAGGCGGTCACCGTGCGGGACCGGGACACGATGGACCAGGAGCGGGTGTCGCTCGACCGTTTGGTCGAAGCAATCCGCGATCGAGGAGTGTTGTGAGTCACAAGGGGAGAGCGTGAACGACTATTACGAACTGCTCGGCATCGAGCGTGGCGCCGACAAGGACGCGGTCCGCTCGGCGTATCGCGATCGCCTCGAAGGCGCGACGCAGAGCGAACGGGCCCAGTTGAACAAGGCGTGGAACGTCCTGTCGGACCCGGCGCAGCGCGCCCGTTACGACGGCTCCGAGGCAAGCGGATCGGCGCAGGACGCGGACGCCGACGCAGACGACGATGCCGCGGTCGTTCCGGCCCGCGCGAGTAGCCGGACCGGCGCGCGGCCGACGCGCGGTGGTGGGAAGGATCGTCCGGCCCGCGGCGAACGCCGGCCGCGCCCACCGGCACGCGAGCCGTTGGCGCCCACGCTCGAGCTACCCGACGGCATGGAGTTTGCCGATCCGCGCCAGCGCGGTACCGCGTTGTTGATCGACTTCATTGTCCTCTTCGTCGTCTACTTCCTGGCGTTTATCACCGTGATCCCCGGACTGGTCGATTCGCGATACCCCGCGCAGACGAACCGTATCGACGCGATCAACCAGGAGATCAAGCAGCTCGACAAGGAGAAGTCGAACTTCGACGATCGGGCCGACAACTCGAAGCTGTCGAAGCCGGAGCGCGACGACGCCAAAGCCGAGTCGAAGTCCCTCGACCGCAAGATCAACCAGCGCCAGGACCAGATCACCACGATCAGTAAGGACTTCCAGGGATTCGCTTTGGTCCTCTACACCGTCATCCTGGCCGTGATGCTCGCGATCGTCGTCCCGGCGACCGCGTTGACCGGTCAGACACTCGGGATGCGGTTACGAAAGGTGCGAGTGGTCCGTGTCGACGGCGCCCCGGTGGGATGGTTCGGCGCGTTCGCTCGCTTCGTCGTCCCGATGGCGCTGGCACTGTTCATCCCGTCCATCGGCGCGATCGCCGGGCTGGGCATGGTGGTCTGGTTCTTCCGGGACCGCAACCGCCAGGGCTTGCACGACAAGCTGGCCAAGACCGTGGTCGTCGCCGCCGACTGATCACTCCCAACCAGGCGCGGTGCCGTTCCACAACAGAACGGCCGCTCCGCTCGCGCGGGCCGCTCGGTACGATTCCCCGACTCGTCGAACCAAAGGATCGGAACTCTCATGAAGTACGTCTACGCCTTCCGCGAGGGCTCCAAGGAGCAGAAGTTCCTGCTCGGGGGCAAGGGGGCGAACCTGGCCGAGATGACGAATCTCGGGCTGCCGGTTCCGCCGGGGTTCACGATCTCCACCGATGCCTGCAAGGCCTACATGGCCGGCGGCGACACCTTGCCCGACGGCCTCATGGATCAGATCGCGGCGGCCCGTGACGTCCTCGAAGCCGATATGGGCAAGCGGCTCGGCGACGACACGGATCCGCTGTTGGTGTCGGTGCGCTCCGGCGCCGCGTTCTCGATGCCGGGGATGATGGACACCGTCCTCAACCTCGGCCTCAACGACGATTCGGTGGCGGGACTCGCGAAGCAGACGAACAACGAACGGTTCGCGTTCGACTCGTACCGCCGGTTCGTGCAGATGTTCGGCAAGATCGTGCTCGACGTCCCCGGCGAAGATTTCGAAGAAGCGCTCCACGACCTGATGACCGAACGCGGCGTCACCGTCGACACCGGATTGTCGGCCGACGATCTCCGCGGTCTCGTCGCCACGTTCAAGGCAATCGTGCAGAAGACGGCCGGCGTGCCGTTCCCCGACGACCCCACCGACCAACTGAAGTACGCGGTCGAGGCCGTCTTCAAGTCGTGGAACGGACGGCGCGCGCGGGACTACCGGCGCATGGAGCGTATCGCGGACGACCTCGGAACCGCGGTGAACGTCCAGGCGATGGTGTACGGCAACAAGGGCGAAGACAGCGGCACCGGCGTGGCCTTCACGCGTAACCCGTCGACGGGGGAGAACCTCGGCTACGGCGACTACCTCGCGAACGCGCAGGGCGAGGACGTGGTGGCCGGGATCCGGATCACCGAGCCGCTCGACGCGATGGCGGGCGTCTTCCCCGAGTGTCACCGCGAGTTGATCGAGATCATGAGTCGGCTCGAAGGTCACTACCGCGACATGTGTGACATCGAGTTCACGATCGAGCAGGGTCGGCTGTTTATCCTCCAGACGCGGGTCGGCAAGCGGACCGCCGCGGCGGCGTTGCAGATGGCCGTCGACATGGAGGGCGAAGGCCTCATCGACCAGCGCGAGGCCGTGTTGCGCGTGCAACCGCACCAACTCGACCAGTTGCTGCACCCCCAGTTCGACCCGAAGGCGAGCTACGCAGTGCTGGCCAAAGGCCTCAACGCGTCGCCCGGCGCGGCCGTCGGCAAGGTGTTCTTCACCGCCGACGACGCCGAGGCAGCCGCGGCGGCGGGGGAGCGGGTCATCCTCGTGCGTCCGGAGACCTCACCGGAAGATCTCCACGGCATGATCGCGGCCGAGGGCATCCTCACGTCGCGCGGCGGTTTGGTGTCCCACGCCGCCGTTGTTGCCCGCGGTATGGGAACCCCCGCGATCTGTGGCGCTGACGCGCTGGACATCGACCTTGGTCGGCGTCGGTTCTCGGTAACCGCCGACCGGGAGGTCGACGGCGTGGTGCAGTCGGTCACGACCACCGTCCACGAGGGCGACGTGATCTCCATCAACGGCAGCACGGGCGAAGTGGTCGTCGGCGAAGTTGCGGTGGTGACACCCGAGCCCACCGGGCCGTTCGGAACCGTCCTGGCCTGGGCCGATGGCTACCGGACCATGAAGGTGCGCACGAACGCGGACCTGCCCGAGGACGCGATCAAGGCCCGCGAGTTCGGTGCGGAAGGCATCGGTCTGTGTCGCACGGAGCACATGTTCCTCGGCGATCGGCTGCCGATCGTGCAGGCCATGATCCTCGCCGAGACCGAAGCGGAAGAGACCGTCGCGCTGGCGGCGTTGCTCGAACAGCAGCGCACGGACTTCATCGGCATCCTCGAAGCGATGGACGGACTGCCGGTGACGGTACGGCTGCTCGATCCGCCGCTCCACGAGTTCCTCCCTCGCCACGCCGAGGTCCTCGGCCGCCAGGTCGACGCGTACATCAACGGCGTGAACGACGCCGAAGCCGACCGGCTCATGCACGCGCTCAAGCGGTGGGAAGAGCAGAACCCGATGCTCGGCACGCGCGGCTGTCGCCTCGGCATCCTGAAGCCGGGCCTCTACCGCATGCAGGTCCGCGCGCTCATGGAGGCTGCGGTCGCCCGCAAGCAGGCCGGCGGTGATCCGCAGGTGGAGATCATGATCCCGCTGACCGTCGCCAAGACCGAGATGGATCTGCTCGACGGTTGGGTGCGCGAGGAAGCGGAGAAGGTGTTCAGCGCATCGGGCACCCGCGTCGAATACCTGGTGGGGACGATGATCGAGACGCCGCGCGCCGCGATCGTCGCCGACGAGATCGCCGAGACCGCGGAGTTCTTCTCCTTCGGGACCAACGACCTGACCCAGATGACCTTCGGATTCTCTCGGGACGACGTCGAGACGCGGATGATGCCCGCCTACCTCGAACAGGGGCTGCTCGCGATCAGCCCGTTCGAACAGCTGGACCGTTCGGGGGTGGGCAAACTGGTGGAGTGGGCGAAGGCCCGTGGCCGCGAGGTCCGGCCCGACCTCAAGTTGGGGATCTGTGGCGAGCACGGTGGCGATCCGGCATCGGTGCACTTCTGTCACGAGGTCGGCCTGGACTACGTGTCTTGTTCGCCCTACCGCGTGCCGTTGGCCCGCCTCGCCGCCGCCCACGCCGCCCTCGAAGCCACCGGCCCCGCCACGACTGCTTGATTGCGGCTACTTGATTGCTCGTACGGGCGCCCGGGCGAGATTCTTGGCGGGCGGTGGCGGCGCCCTCCTGGCTGATTGCTCGTACGGGCGCCACGGCGAGATTCTTCGCGGGCGGTGGCGGCGCCCTCCCTCGCGGCTCGACTCCGCTCGTGCCTCGCTCCGTCTCGGTTGGCCCGGACTTTCTCGACGGCGTTTGGTGTCTGAGTCGTCGCCGCCGTGGTTCAGACGACAAGCACAAGGGATGTCCCGGGCGTCGTCGGTGGTCACACCCTCTCGGTAGAGTCGAAACATGAGTGACGCGGATCTCGCACGTACGGAGCGGGAGCAGCGGTGGGCGGCCACGATGGCCGGGCACGGCGACGGTGCGGTGCGGCGCGCCCATGTGGACGTGGACGCGAAGATCGGCGTGATTGACGCGTACGGCCGCGTGGAGCGGGAGGC
>JANPMG010000206.1:0-2276 GCA_031422675.1 Acidimicrobiia bacterium
CTGATGGCCGACGCGCCCGCACCCACACCTGCGTACGGGGCGTAACGGACGGCAATGGAACGTCTCGGCGTCGCGGCTCACGCTCGGCTCCGACCGAACAAGGTCGCGATCGTCTTCGGTGACCGCCGCATCAGCTACGCCGAACTCGACGATCTCGCGTCTCGCGCGGCACTCGTGCTCGACCGCCACGGTGTCGGCCCGGGCGCGCGCCTGGGCATCGCGTTGGCGAACTGCCCTGAGTGGTTCGTGGGCGCGCTCGGCGCGGCCCGGCTCGGTGCCGAGTGCGTTCCGATCCCGAGTGGTGCAACCGCCGACGAACGCAGTTACTTCTGCACCGACGGCGAGGTCGGGTACGTCCTCAGCACCGAATCGGTCGCCGACTTTATGGGCGCGGTCGGAGCGGTCGGCGCCGACGAGTTGGCCACCGCGCCCGCGCGCGCCGCGGATTACGTGGCGCTGCGCGCCTACACCTCGGGCACGACCGGTCGGCCGAAGGCGGTGCTGCGCCCCGCCGTGTCGCCGGAGGATTCCGCCGACGGGCTGGTCCGTCACTACGTGAACTACGGACTCGAATCGGCCGACGAAGTCAACATCACGGCATCACCGCTCCATCACCTCGCCGGCTTCAGCGGACCGCACAGCGCGTTCCTGCTCGGTCACACCACGGTGATCCTCGATCACTTCGGAGCCGCCGAGTGGCTGCGCGCGGTCGCCGCCGAGCGCGCGACGTACGCGTGGTGCGCGCCGGTTCACCTCTACCGGCTGATGGCGGCGTCCGATGCGGTGAAGGCCACCGCCGATGTTTCGAGCATCAAGCGGTTGTTGCATGGTTCGGCGCCGTGCGCGCCCACGCTCAAGCGTGAGGTCATGGACTTCTTCCCTCCGAACTCGGTGTGGGAGACCTACGGCGGGACCGAGACCATGGGCACGGTCATTACCGCCGAGGAATGGATCCGCAAACCGGGAAGCGTCGGACGGGCGGCACCGGGTTCCACGATCGCGATCTACGACGACGACGGGCGCGAGCTCGCGCCGGGTGAAGTCGGGCTGGTGTACATCGGATCCGATTGGGGCCGCGGATTCCGATACGCGGGAGACGCGTCGCTCACCGAAGCCGTCTACCGGGGGAATCTCGCCACGCTCGGCGACCTCGGGTATCTCGACGCCGACGGCTACCTGTTCGTCGTCGACCGTCGGAAGGACATGATCATCACCGGAGGCGCCAACGTCTATCCCGCCGAAGTCGAGGCGGTGCTGGTCGCTCACCCGGGAATCGCCGAGGTGGCGGTGATCGGTCTCCCCGACGCCGAGTACGGCGAGATGGTCTGTGCGGTCGTGGTGGCCTCGGACACGGTCGCCGCACCGCTCGACGCGGATGATGTGATCGCCTTCGGGCGCGAGAAGTTGGTGCGGTACAAAGCGCCGCGCCGGGTCGAGTTCGTCGCCGAATTACCGCGAGATCCCATGGGCAAGGTCCGTAAACGCACCCTCCGCGCCCAGTACACCTGACCGTTCCCGCGACTCATTTCCGCAACTCGCACCAGAAACGCAACCCAGGGCTTGCGCTTTTGGTGCGAGTTCGGTGGGTCGGGCGTTCGTCGGGTCGCTAGGAGAGGCGTTCGACGATCATGGCCATGCCCTGGCCGCCGCCGACGCACATGGTTTCGAGGCCGTAGCGGCCGTCGCCGTCCTCGAGGCCGTTCAGCAGGGTGGTCATGATGCGAGCGCCGGTCATGCCGAAGGGGTGTCCGAGTGCGATGCCACCGCCGTGGATGTTCAGCTTCTCCATCGGGATGTTCAGGTGCTTGGCCGACGGGATGACCTGCGCCGCGAAGGCCTCGTTGATCTCCACCAGATCGATGTCGTCGATGGTCAGCCCGGCGCGCGCCAGTGCCTGGCGGGACGCGCCGATCGGGCCGAGTCCCATGATCTCGGGGTTGAGTCCCGACACCCCGCTCGACACCACCCGCGCCAGCGGTGTGATCCCGAGTTCTTTCGCGCGGGTGTCGCTCATGACGATCACCGCGGCGGCACCGTCGTTCAGCGGGCAGGCGTTCCCGGCCGTCACCGAGCCATCGGGGCGGAAGACCGGCTTGAGTTGGGCGAGCTTCTCCGCGGTGGTGCCGTCACGCGGACCGTCGTCCTTCGAGACGACGGTGCCGTCGGGCAGCGTGACCGGGGTGATCTCGCGCTCGAAGAACCCGTTCGTCTGCGACTCGACCGCGCGCTGCTGTGAACGGGCCGCGAACTCGTCCATCTCTTCGCGCGTGACGCCC
>JANPMG010000207.1:0-47009 GCA_031422675.1 Acidimicrobiia bacterium
AGCCCGTGCGCGCGTGGGTCAGCCGGCGCTGCGCGCCATTACGGCGCGCTCGCCACCGGCGACGAACTTGTTGGCCATCTTGCGGGAGGCTTCGTCGATCATCTCGTCGCCGAACATGACCGCACCGCGCCGCTCGCCTTCGGTGGTCGCCTTCTCGTACGCCTCGAGGATGTCGAACGCCTTGTCGAACTGCTCCTGGGTCGGCGTGTACACCTCGTTGATA
This sequence comes from Acidimicrobiia bacterium, assembly GCA_031422675.1. GTDB lineage: Bacteria > Actinomycetota > Acidimicrobiia > IMCC26256 > JAENVU01 > JAENVU01. The sequence goes on from JANPMG010000207.1 coordinate 224, forward strand.
ACAGTGACCTGATCCGGGTGCAGCGACCACTTGCCGTCGAACCCGAGGATGCGGGTCCGCATCGCGTAGTCCCGCAGCGCGTCGAGCTCACGGATTTTCAGGAACGGACCGTCGATGACCTGCAGCCCGTTGGCGCGACCGGCCATGAGGATCTTGCTGAACACGTAGTGGAAGTGGTCGCCGGGGTATTCGGGAATCTGCACCCCGCCGGTGAGTACGGGCATCTCGGTGGACGCCGCAAAGTCTGCGGGGCCGAAGATGATCGTCTCGAGCCGGTCGCTCGCCGCGCAGATCTCTTCGACGTTGATGAGGCCCCGCGCGGTTTCGATCTGCGCTTCGATACCGACACGGCTGGTGCGCCCGATCGACTTCTCGATCTGGGTCAGCAACAGGTCCAGCGCGACGACCTGGGCCGCGTTCTCCACCTTCGGCAGCATGATCTCGTCGAGCCGGTCCCCCGAGTTCTCGACGATGGTGATGACGTCCCGGTAGGTCCATTCGGTGTCCCATGCGTTCACCCGCACGCAGACGACGGTCTCGCCCCAATCCTGATTCTTGATCGCGTTGACGATCTTCTCGCGCGCCGCTTCCTTCTCCAACGGCGAGACCGAATCCTCGAGGTCGAGGAAGACCTGATCGGCGCCGAGGCCGGGAGCCTTACCGAGCATCTTCTCGTTCGATCCCGGGGTGGCGTGACAGGACCGGCGGGGCAGGTTCTTCGTACGTTCAGACATGGGCGGAGAGGCTAGGCAGGCCTTCGTCACGGCGCCCAACCCGGCGTGAGCAATGATCGGGACATGTCAGAGGCATTGGAAGTCGTGGAACGGCTGATCGCGGCGATCGAAGTGGGTGACATCGACGGCGTCACGGCGTGTTACGCGCCGGAGGTCGTGGTGTGGGCCAACTTCGACGGTGAGAGCAAGGACCTCGACGCGGCCGTGCGGGTGTTGCGATGGCTCGTCGGTCAGACGACGGAACGCCACTACGACATCAAGCGCCGGATCGACATCGAAGGCGGTGTCCTGCAGCAGCACGTCCTTCACGCGACCGTGATCGCGACCGGGAAGCCGTTCGCGATGCCTGCGTGCCTCGTCGTCTCGGTACGCGGCGATCGCATCACCCACATCGACGAGTACCTCGACGCGGCCGTGATGAAACCCGCGTTCGCGAAGGACTAGATATCCGAGGCGGCCGTCGCCGCCACCGCGATGAGCGCCGGGACCCACGTCTCGAGTGCCGGCACGGCGCGCCCGACGACCTTCGCGGCTTCATCGGCCCGGCGCAGGCGAGCGGCGTCCGGGCCGTGTGGATCGGCTTCGAACGCTTCGACCTCGGCCGCACTCATCGCGCCGCCCTGCAAAGCGAGGCTGACGGTGCTGCCGTCGCTCAACCTGGCGCCGTACCCGGCGTCGGTGGCGACGAGATACCGCTTGGCCGGCACGTGCAACGCCGTCAGGCGCGCCACGCGTTCCCCGAGCAGATCCCGCACGAAGCGGGCGCCGATTTCCCCGTGGGCCACCGGCGCGGTCGGGTCGTTCGCGCCGATCACGTGACCGAGGTCGTGAACCAGTCCCGCCACCTGGAGTTCGAGATCGTCGGGCGACTGGCGTGCGAGCACCTGCGCGCACTGGAGGCCGTGTTGCAGGATGTCGATCGGGTCGCCGTCGGGGCCGAGCGAGTCGAACGCACCGTCGGACTGCGCGATGAACTCGACCAGCTCGTCCACCGTTCGCACCGGCACGATCTCCACGACGAGCACGGTACCCGCCGATGTCGGTACGGTGAGCCGGTGATTTCCGCGCCGCCCCTCACGCTCCACGAAATCGCCGATCGGGTGTGGGTCTGGCTCCAACCCGGCGGCGAGTCGGGCGTGTCCAACGCCGGCGTCGTCGCGGATGACGACGGCCTCACCGTGATCGACACCCTGATGGTCCGCTCGCAGTGGGCACCGTTCGCGGCGGCGGTCAAGGAACTCGGCGGAACCGTGAAGCGCGTGGTGCTCACCCACGCGCACATCGATCACGTCGGCGGTACGACCGCGTTTCGCAACGCGATGATCCTCGGCTCACCGATGACGAGCGACCTGCTCGACCAGACGATGCCCGTCGACGCGTACAAGGCGTTCATGCCCGTGTTCGAGGAGGGCTTCGACGAACTCGCGGTGCTCGGCACGCGCCCGGTCTCGCACATCGTCGACGAAGCCGCTCAGCTGACCGAGCGCATCGAAGTGTTGCCGGCCCGCGGTCACACCGACGGCGATCTCATGGTCCTCATCGACGATGCCAGCGTGCTCTTCGCCGGGGACCTCTGCTTCTTCGGCGTGACCCCGCTCGCATTCCAAGGCGACCCGGCCGCGTGGGCCGCGGTGCTCGACGTCGTCGGTGAGTTGGCGGATGTCATCGTGCCCGGGCACGGCCCGATCGGCGGGGCGGCAGCGGTGGGGGCATTGCGGGACTACCTCACCCACTGTGTGACCGGCACGATCCCGCCCGGCCCGTGGGACACCTGGCTGGAGCGGGCCGAGCGCGACCCCATCAACATCGAGAAGGCCGCCATGCTCCGCGCCGGCGACGACGGCATGCCCCCCTCCATGCTCCGCGCCCTCGGCCTCTCCTAACCGCCCCCCCCTCCGCCCGCACCGCCCGCCCCCACCCGCGCCCCCACCCCCTGACGGCTTTGCGCGCGCCTTGCGCGTCGGAAACCGCGCGAAACGCGAGTGAGAACGGGCTGCGAGCTCGCCCGAGCGAGATGGTCATACCCGACTTATGCGGTTCGGTCGTGATATCCGATTTCGACCAGCTGATCGCAGGCCAGCATGGCGCGTTCACCCGACGCCAAGCGCGCCAGGCCGGCCACCAACGTGCGGTCATCGCCCGCCGCATCGAGCGTGGTATTTGGATTCCGGTCAACCAGCAGGTATTCCGGCTCGCCGGTTCGCCCGAGACCGAGCGGCAACGGCTGATGTCGATGGTCCTCTCCGGCGGACCCGATGCGGTGGCCAGCGGCTCGTCGGCACTCGCGCTGCGTGGGCTCCGGGGCGCCCAGCTACTCCCGGGTCACGCCGTGGTGGCGCGCCGGCCTCCCCGATGGGTGATGGCAGGCGTTGACGAGACATACCGGCTCGCCGCGCATCACCGGACCGTGGTCGACGGGATCCCGACTGCCACCGTGGCGCGCGCACTGTTCGATCTCGGTTCCCGCGTGAGGATCGCCGAGGCTGCGCCGAACAACGGATGCCGCGCTGGCGGCTCGGGCCACGACCGTTGCGGCGCTCGACGAGGTGCTGACGGACCTGGCCGAGCGCGGGCGGCATGGTTCGGCAGCGCTCCGGCAGGTCATCGCAGAGCGACGAGGGCTCTACCGGCCCCCGACCACCACCCTCGAGTCGGCGTTCCTCGAGTTGGTCATCGCCGCCGGACTCCCGGAGCCCGAGCGCCAGATCAACCTGGGCGGGGCCTTGAGTTGGGCGGACCCTGGCCCAAACCCTGACGGTCACCGTCGGGTGACTCTTCCCACGCGCGAAACGCGCCGTTTTCGGCGCGCTTGGCGCGCGCAAAGCGGGAGGGGATGCGGGAGGGGTCAGTAGGCGCCGGAGAGTTTGGAGTGGTCCCAGCTGGTGGTCTTCGCGGGGGTGACCCGAATGATCACTCGCTTCGCGCCCATGACGCGCACACCCTCACGGACCAGGTCGTTGTCGATAGGGCCCCAATACTTCTCATAGACCTGCTCACCGAATGTCAGCACCGTTTCGAGGTCGTCTTCGACCGTCGCGGTGCCGTTGATCGAGACACCCCGGAGTTCCTCGTACGCCTCACCGGTGGCGACCAACACCGTGGTCCGCGGGTCGCGGCGGACGTTCAGAACCTTCTGGCTCTTGGCGTAGGTCCAGAAGCAGAGGTCGTCGCCATCGCGTAGGTACCACATCGTCACGAGATGCGGGGTGCCATCAGCGTTGATCGACGCGACCTGCAGGTCCCGGCCCGCGTCGAGGAAAGCGCGCATTTCGTCGGCAGTCATGAGGATCTGGTCACGGCGAGACATGGACCGGGAGCGTAGGCGCGACGCACGGGCGCGCTACCTTTCCCGGCCGTGGCGAAGAACCCGGATCCAACGATCGAGCTGTCGACCACCGCGGGCGTGACCCGCACGATCGACGACTGGACCACGATGTTCCACCTCTGTCTGGTCATCCTCCCGGATCGACCGGAGGCGGCCCAGTGGATCCCGATCGCGCGGCGGATCTTCGGCGTGCTGGGTGACAGCGATGCGCGCACTGCCTACGTCATCCCGAGCACCCCGGCCATCGCCGAGCGGATTCTGAACGACGACGGCGACCGGTCGCTCGTATTCGTGGACCCCGACCGGGCGTTGATCAAGAGCCTCGGGCTCGAGCACCTGCCGGCACTGGTGCACATCCGCCAGGACACGAGCCTCGGCGCCGCGGCAGAAGGTTGGGACGCGACGGCGTGGCAGAAGGTCGCGCGCGAGATCGCGAGTGCGATGGCGTGGACGGTGCCCGAGGTCGCGCCGCCGGGTGTGCCGGTCCCGCCTGCGACGGTCGGCTGGGCCGTCTGACCCAGGCATTCGAAGCGAGCAGCTCGGCGAACGTCGATCACGAGACTCACTAGTTCACACTGGCCACATATGCAACTCCCCTATCACACGGATCGATCGGCGGGGCGGTTCTCGGTGTCGCGAAGCACCAGGTCAACGGACTTTCCACGCCTTGAAATGACTCCGGTGAAGCCCCTCACGTAGGATTTTCCCCAACCGCTCGACCGCACCGTCGCCGTTTTTTCGCGTCGTCGAGTGGCCAGTTTTCCCTTCGCTCAGATCGCGATCCACCCAGGACCGTGTTCAGGCAAGGACCGACGGCGGCCCGACACTCAAGCCAAAGGGAGTCCCCAGATGAACCTCCGGACCAAGGTCTCGGTCGTCATCCTCACCGCGGCAACGACCGCAGCGATGGCCTTTCCGGCGCAATCCGGCGCGAGCCCCGTCGACGACAAGCGTCGCCAAGCCGCCGAGATCCAGCGCCAGATCGACGCGAACGACAACGAGATCGTGATGCTGTCCGAGCAGCTGAACGGCGCCCGGTTGCGTCACGATCAGGCCCAGGCCGGGATCGACGAGGCCCAACGCCGCACCGACATCGCCGAGGCGGAACGCCGGAACCTCCGGCGCATGCTGAGTCGACGGGCCGCGCAGATGTACAAGGGTGCCGGATCGGCGAGCCCCCTCGCCCAGATGGACGTCAAATCGCTCGGCGAGATCGCCACCCGCTCGCGTTACGCCGCCGCCGCCGCAGACCGCGACGACTCCCTCGTCGCGAAGCTCCAGCAGGCCAAGGAAGACCTGTCCCTGCGCCGGGCCGACCTGGAACGCCAGCGCGCCGCCGCACGGGCCGAGACCGACGCGGCCGCCGCCGCCAAGGCCAAGATCGAAGCCGCGAACCGGCAAGCCAAGGCCCTCGAGCAGCAGGTGAAGGGCGAGATCGCCGTCATCCTCGAACGGGAAGCCGAGGCTCGGGCCGCGGCCGCCCAGCGGGCAGCCGAGCGGCAGGCGGCCCAGCCGGCCACGCGCAATGGTGGCGGTGGCCGCACCGGTGCACCGATTCCTCCCAACTTCCCGAACGTGCCCGCACCGAACGCGGGTGCAGCCGCAGCCGTCGCCTACGCCAAGGCGCAGGTGGGGAAGCGCTACGTGTATGCCACCTCGGGTCCGGACACGTTCGACTGTTCCGGCTTGACTGCCTCCGCGTGGGAGCAGGGCGGCGTCACGCTCGCCCACTACTCGGGCGCGCAGTACCAGCAGACCATGCGCATCGGCCCCGGCGATCTTCAACCCGGTGACCTGATCTTCTACGGTCCGGGTGGTTCCAACCACGTCGAGATCTACATCGGCAACGGCGCCGTCGTCTCGGCTTCCAACCCGTCGAGCGGTGTGAAACTCTCGAGCGTGCGGTACGCGAAGGCCGCCGGCTACGGCCGGGTCCGCGGCTAAACCATCGTGGCCGGTTCCGAAACCGCGTCACCCGACTCCCCGGACCTGGCGCTCACCCGCTTTTCGCGCGGCGCGGGCTGTGCGTGCAAGCTCTCCCCCGATGACCTCCGCACCGTCCTCGGAATGGTCCGCGGTTTCGCGCCCCCCACGGACCCGAATCTGATCGTCGGGCTCGACACCGCCGACGACGCCGCGGTGTACCGGGTCAGAGACGACCTCGCCATCGTCCTCACCACCGATTTCTTCACGCCCATCGTCGACGACGCGTACGACTGGGGGCGGATCGCCGCCACCAATGCGCTGTCCGACGTGTACGCGATGGGTGGCGCACCGCTGCTCGCGCTGAACCTCGTGGCGTGGCCACGTGATGGTCTGCCGTTCGAGCTCTTGGCGCGAGTGATCGACGGCGGCGCGGCCGTCGTCCAAGCCGCGGGGGCCATCGTGGGCGGTGGTCATTCCATCGACGATCCGGAGCCGAAGTTCGGGCTTGCGGTGGTGGGCACGGTGGAACCGGATCGGGTCTGGCGCAACGCCGGTGCGCAACCGGGCGACCGCCTCGTCCTCACCAAACCGCTCGGCCTCGGAGTGATCTCGACCGCGGTGAAGCGCGACGCCGCGCCGGCCGCGCTCGTCCAGACCGCGGTCGATCTCATGACCACCCTCAACGCCGGCGCGCGTGATGCCGGGCGGGAACTCGGATCCGCGATCCACGCGGTCACCGACGTCACCGGGTTCGGACTTCTCGGGCACCTCGGCGAGATGACGCGCGCGTCGGGAGTGTCGGCGTCGATCGAACGGAGCGACGTCCCGATTATCGACGGCGTGCGGGATCTCGTGCGCGACGGCATGGTGGCCGGGGGGACGCAACGCAACCATGCGTTCGTCTCCGAGTTCGTCGACTGGGGACTGCACCCGCTCGACGAGCAGTACCTGATGGCCGACGCGCAGACGTCCGGCGGGCTGCTCTTCGCGGTGGCCGCCCGGGCCGCAGACGAGCTCGTCGCCGCGCTGCAAGCGCAGGCGACGCCGACGGCGGCAATTGTCGGCACCGTCGGTTCGGGGCCGACCGGACACATCTCGCTGCAGTAACCGTCCGCGCCGGCCGGCACCAACTCGGGCCACCGCCCCCACCCGTTCGCCCACTCCGGTTCGCCGATCGCCACCAACGCGCCGCGGCCACGGAGCGCGCGCACTATCCCCGTTTCCCGAATCCCACAGCACTACCGTCGCCGACGCGGGCGAGGCCCGGCTCGGAAGGACCGCAGTGCCGCAACGGTTGAAGTCCACGATCGCCATCCCACGAGTCCTCGGGGCCGGCGCGGGGTTCGGTATCACCCTGATCGCCCTCGGTGCGTTTGTCAGCCCGGCCGGCGCCGCGCCCGGTTGGTCACGTAGTCCGGATTCCGCGCTCGGCGGGAGCGCCATCCAGGTGGCCTCCTCCACCTCCACCTTGTGTCAATGGCTCGCGCCGGCCGAGATCCCGGTCGCAACCACCACGAGCACGACCACGCCGCCACCGGGGTCGGACGCGTCGGTCCCGTCGCAAACACCGAACGGGCCGGCCGCGACCGGAGCGGGCGCGACCGGAACCGCAGTGACCGGAGCCGCCATCGGCGATCCGGTGGCCTATGACGGTGTCCGAGTCGAGCTCGCGCTCGAAGCGGGAGACCGAACCATTCCGCTCGGCGACGTCGAGGTGACACCGGGCGGCGCATGGTCCGGCTCCGTCACGATCCCGCCGCCGGTGCTCGCTCCCGCCGGTACCTACGACCTCATCGCGCGCTGCATCGTGGACGACCCTCGCCTCGACGGTATTCGCTCCTTCGATTTCGACCCGCTGAGTCTGGCCATCGTCGAGAGCCCGCCGCCCACCACGGTCACGATTCCGGTCGAGCTCGTCCCGCCGATCACCGAGACCAGGCCGGCGGTCCCCGTCGAGGTGCAAGGCGAACAGCGCACTCGACCGGGCGGGGCGAATGCCGTGGCGAACCCGGCACCGGCCGTTCCCACGCTGCCCGAGACCGGCGACGGAACGCTCGCGGTGGCCCTCGCGGGCGTCGGCGCGCTCATGCTCGGTGGCGGCGCCCTCTGGTACGGCGGGCGCCGAACCCTGCATCAGCCCGACGTCGGCTGACCCGAAAACCTGCGGCCCGAACCAACGCGTGAAACGCAAGCCCAGGCTTGCGCTTTTGGTGCGAGTTACGGGAAAGGGGTGGGGGAAGTAGGGCTAAGGGATGACGAGCATGCCGAGTTCGGCTTCGAGTTGCGGGCGCGGTTTCGCGCCGAGTGACGCTCGTTCCTTGCGACCGTTCCGGAACAACGCGATGAGCGGAATGCTCTGAACTTCGTACTGCTGCGCGAGCGCGGGCTCCTCGTCGATGTTGACCTTCACGACCTTGTACGAACCTTCGCGCATCTGCGCGATCTGCTCGACGATCGGTCCGACCTGCTTGCACGGGCCGCACCACGGAGCCCAGAAGTCGACGATGACCGGGAGATCGGACTGGAGCACCTCGGCGGTGAAGCTCGCCGTGGTCACCGACTTCACCGGGCCCTCGTCGGCGGGCTCGAGCGGATCCGGCAGCGCGGCCGACGGTATCTCCCCGGCGCTCACCGCGCCGATCCACGCCTGCGCGTCCTGCACACTCTCGAGCGCCACCTGATGACCCATCGGATACTCGCGGTACACGAGCGGAACGTGATGCTCGGTGAGCATCTGCGCGAGATGACGCGCGGCCGCGACGGGAATCATCGGATCCTCGGTGCCGTGTTGGAGCAACACCGGGATGGCGCGCGCCGCGTCCCAGTCGATGTCGAGCGCGTCGCCCGCGGGTGCGAAGGGACTCATCGCGAGAACGGCCGCCGGCCGCGTCGACGCGCCGGACCGGATGGCCAACATCAGCGCGAGCCCCGCGCCCTGGGAGAAACCACCGAAGATCGCGTCCGCGCGAGCGAAGCCCAACTCGGTGCACTGCTCGTCGACGAACGCGTCGAGCCCATCGAGGGCGGCGGTGAACGCAGCGACGTCGAGCCCCTCGGCGCCGATCGGAAACCAGGAGTAGCCGGGCGCGCCGGGCGCATCGAGCGGGCCACGCGGCATGACCGTTGCGAGCAGGCCGTCCGGGTCCAGATAGGTGAGCAACGCTCCGAGATCCGTCTCGTCGGCGCCGTATCCGTGCAGGAGGAACAGGAGCCGCTCGGCGCCGGTGCCGCGCACGACATTCGTGATCAAGGTCATGGGTCCTCCTTCACCCGGGCGACGGCCCGGCCCGGCGCATCGTAGGGTGGCGACCCGGTTTTCTCGGCCCTCGACAAGGACTCCCGCATGCGACTCGGCGTCAACCTCGGATATCAGGATTGGGGCACCGGCCTCGCCCGCGCGGTGGCGACCGCGCAGGAGGCCGAGCGACTCGGTTTCCATTCGGTGTGGACCGCCGAGGCCTACGGCACCGATTGCATCACACCGATCGCGTGGATGATGGGCCAGACCTCCACGATCAACTTCGGTTCGGCCATCATGCAGATGCCGGCGCGCTCCCCGGCCATGACGGCCATGACGGCGGCCACCCTGGACCTCATGAGCGGGAACCGGTTCCTCATGGGCCTCGGCCTGTCCGGCCCCCAGGTCGTGGAAGGTTGGCACGGCCAGCCCTACGGAAAACCGCTCGGTAAGACGCGCGAATACATCGACATCGTGCGCACCATCCTGCGCCGGGAAGCTCCGCTCGAGCATCACGGACCGCATTACGACATCCCGTACTCGGGCACCGACGCCACCGGTCTCGGCAAGGCCCTCAAGATCATCGTGCACCCGAACCGTGCGGACATCCCGATCTACCTCGCGGCCATCGGTCCGAAGAACGTGGAACTCACCGCCGAGATCGCCGACGGTTGGTTGCCGATCTTCTTCTCGCCGTACCGCTTCACGGACACCTACGGCGCGGCGCTCGACGCGGGCTTTGCGCGTGCCGGGGGCGCCAAATCGCTGACCGAGTTCGATGTCGCGCCCACCGTGACTGTCATCGTCGGCGACGACCTCGATCTGCTCCGCGGATTCGTCAAGCCGATGGCCGCCCTCTACATCGGCGGGATGGGAGCACGCGGGAAGAACTTCTACAACGACCTCGCGTGCCGATACGGGTTCGAGGCGGCGGCCAAAGAGATCCAGGACCTCTACCTCGACGGCAAGAAGTCCGAGGCCATCGCCGCGGTTCCCGACGAACTCGTCGACGAGATCGCGCTCATCGGTCCGAAGGCGCGGATCGCCGATCGGTTCGGGGCGTGGCAGGAGTCGGGCATCACCACGATGATCATCGGCGCCCAGCAGCCCGAAGCGCTGCAGGTCATGGCAGAACTCGCACTCTGACTCCGGCCCCGTGACATTCCGAGCAGTCATCTTCGATCTCGGCGGGGTGGTCTTCCCGTCACCGTTCGATGCGTTCGATGCCTACGAACGCAACGCCGGTCTGCCCGATCGCTTCATCCGAACGGTCGTCGCGGGGAGCGCGGACACCGGCGCGTGGGCTCAGTACGAGCGCTCCGACATCGACTTCGCCGCCTTCTGTGCGGCCTTCGAGACCGAGTGCGCCGCCGCCGGCGGTACCGTCGACGCCGCCGCGCTGATGCAGTCGATCACCGCCGGATTCGCACCACGTCAAGCCATGGTCGAGGCCATTGCTCGCATTCGCGCCGCGGGCCTGGCCGTGGCCGCGCTCACCAACAACTGGGCCACCGGTGCGCGCACCCCGCCCGCCGGACCGGATCAGCTCGGCTTCGACACGATCGTCGAGTCGGCCGTCGAGGGCATCCGCAAGCCCGACCCGCGCATCTACACCCTGGTCTGTGAACGCTTGGCCGTCGGGCCCGCCGAGTGCGTGTTCCTCGACGATCTCGGCGTCAATCTCAAACCGGCGCGCGCCATCGGGATGACGACCATCAAGGTCGTCGATCCCGACGCCGCGCTCTGCGAACTCTCCGCCCACCTCGAGCTCGACCTCACCAACCCGGCCGACGGTACGGCGTAGCGATGGAACTCCTGCTCATCCGCCATGCGGTTCCGGAACGGATCGCCACACCCGACTCCGGTGGGGCGCCCGCCGACCCCGCCTTGACCCCGGCCGGGCGGGACCAAGCCCACCGGCTCGCGGCGTGGCTCGCTCACGAGGGCGTGGACCACATCGTGACGTCACCGCTCCGGCGGGCGACCGAGACCGCAGCACCGATCGCGAGCGCGCTGGCACTCACCCCCGAGATCGTCAACGAGCTCTGTGAGTACGACGCGGCGGCCGACATCTACATCCCGATCGAGGAGATGCGGGCGGAGAAGTCCGAGCGGTGGCAGGCCATGGTCGACGGCCGTTGGGCCGACTACGGCGGTGAACCACCCGAGCAGTTCCGCGGTCGGATCGTGCCCTGTATCGACCGGATCATCGCCGCCCGGCCGGGCGCCAAGGTGGCGGCGGTCTGCCACGGCGGCGTGATCAACGTCTACCTCGCGTCGGTCCTCGGGATCGACCGCCACCTCTGGTTCGACCCGGGCTACACGTCGATCAGCCGGGTTCACGCGTCGAGATCCGGCCCTCGCTCGATCGGGACGATCAACGAGACCGCCCATCTCGTCGGAACGCGGGGTGGATCATGACCGTGACCGTCGAGACCCGGGGGTCCATCACCGTCGTCACCATCGATCGACCCGAGGCGCGCAACGCCGTCGACCGACCCACCGCGCAGCGCCTCGCCCACGCGTTCCGAGATTTCGACGCGGACCCGGACCAGGCCGTGGCGATCCTCACCGGCGGCGCCGGCACCTTCTGCGCGGGCGCGGACCTCAAGGCGTTCGGGACCGAGCGCGCCAACTCGGTGAGTCTCGACGGCGACGGCCCCATGGGACCGACCCGGATGTTCCTCTCCAAACCGGTGATCGCCGCGATCGAGGGATACGCGGTGGCAGGCGGCTTGGAACTCGCGCTGTGGTGCGACCTGCGCGTCATGGCTCAGGACGCCGTCTTCGGTGTGTTCTGTCGCCGGTGGGGGGTCCCGCTGATCGACGGTGGAACGGTCCGGCTTCCTCGGCTCATCGGTCACGCGCGCGCCCTCGATCTGATCCTGACCGGCCGCGAAGTCTCCGCCGACGAGGCCCTCGCGATCGGGCTGGCGAATCGCGTCGTCGATCCCGGGACCGCACTCGCCGCGGCGGTCGCGCTGGCCGGTGAGATCGCGCGATTCCCCCAGGACTGTCTCCGGCGGGATCGGGCGTCGAGCTATGACCAGTGGTCGCTCGCACTCGACGACGCGCTCGGGAACGAACTGACGAACGGGCGCGAGGCACTGCGATCACCGGAGCTCGCGGTCGAGCGATTCGTCGGTGGCGCCGGTCGCCACGGCGCCGACCCCGACGCGCCGGCCCCGTAACCCCGCGCGCGTCAGCGCTCGTTGGGCGGGAGCTCAACCTGGGCCGTCCGGCCCGTTGTGGATTCGGAACCCCCCGAAATACTGCTAATTCGTCCCCAAATCTTTCTCGAGAACTCAACCTTTGGTGCGTGGAACCCGAAGTTCTGAGTTCACGCCCGGGCGGAAGAGTCCTGGGTCAGAGAAAGGAATGCTCCATGGACTCGGTTCAATCCCCTCGCCGCCAGCCTCGGCTTCGTCGCCGCGGTGCGGTGGTCCTGCTCGGACTCGGTGCCTTCGGACTCGCAGCCGCGTCGGCCGCCAGCCTCGGCGGTCTGACCTCGGCGACCCTCGGTGCCGACAACGGCTCCGTCACCAGCTGTGACACCGACGGTGTGACGCTCGCGTACACCAACACCTACAACGCGACCTCGGGTCTCTACGAGACCACGGCGGTCACGGTCAGCGGCATGGCCGCCGGCTGCACCGGCAAGAACATCGCGATCACGCTCGCCAGCGCCTCGGCGTCGCTCGGCGGCGTGAGCGGTGTGGCCATCACGGGTACGTCGCAGAACATCACCCTGAGCACCGCGGCGAACGCCAAGTTGGTCACCCAGGCTGCGGTGGTTATCGCCGGTTAGTCCTGAGCGGGTGGTGGGGGGGGGGGCCCGCCCCCCCCCCCCCCCACCACCCGCTGTGTTTTCCGAATCGAAAGACTTCCGATGTACGCGATCCGCGCTCCTGGGAACCGTCGGTGCCACGACGATCGCAGTGATCACGCGCGTCGACGCCCTCCACCTGAGTCGCTGATGACTCAGCCGCGTGCAGTCACCGACTCCGTGGTCCCGACATCCAGCCGATGGGCGCGAACCTTCCGGCTACGACGCGTGCTCGCCGACGTCGTGGTCCTCGCCGTCATCGGCTTGATGGCGTTCGCAATCTGGCCGGCCCGCCTCGGCGGCGCCACGTCGTACATCATCATCAAGGGCACGTCGATGGAACCGAAGTTCCACACCGGTGACCTCGCGGTGATCCGCGCCCAGGACACCTACCGGAAGGGCGACATCGTCGCGTACCGGATCCCCGACGGCAGCGCCGGGGCCGGGAATCTCGTCATCCACCGCATCATCGGTCGGTCCCACGGCGGCTATCTGATGCAGGGTGACAATCGCACCACGCCCGACTCGTGGTACCCGAAATCGACCGACATTCTCGGCCGGTTCCGGCTGCTCGTCCCCCTGCCCGGGATTCAGTTCTGGGCGCTGGTTCCGTGGGTGTGTTGCGCGGCCATCGGCGTCGCGATCGGCTGGATGTACTGGCCGCGCCGGACCGATGAGAAAACATCGGAGGACGAAAGCTCGGACACCGATGCCCCGATCCCGATGGGCGCGCGGCGGCGCCGTCGAATGGAACGCGAACGAGCGGCGGTCGAGGCGCATCGCGGCGTTGGTCGCGGCCGCGTCGACGGTCGCCGTAAGATCGCCCACGGCCTGGATCGGGTGATGACGGAGGACTGATGGCCGGATCAGAGACGAAGACACGCGTCGTTGCGGACATCATGAGCCACCCGGTGGTCACGGTGGCCGAGACCGACAAGATGGCCGAGGCCGCGGCGACCATGCGGGAGCGCAAAGTCGGCTCCGTCGTCGTCGTCGTCGACGGACCCGCGCCGGTCGGGATCCTCACCGAAAGAGACCTCGTGCGGTTCACCGCCGCCGGCGCCGATGCTGGTACCGCCATCGTGGCGGAATGGATGACCGGCACACCGGACACCGTCGCCCGTGACGTCGATGTGATCGCCGCGTTTGCGAGTCTCTCCGAACACGGGTACCGGCACATTCCCGTCGTCGACGGCGAGCAGCTGGTGGGCATCGTGTCGATGCGAGACCTCATGCGCATCGCGCAGATCCAGCCGGCGGAGAGTCTGGCGCACGAGATCCCTCGCGGGCTGGAAGGCGTCGTGGTCGCCGAGACCGACATCGGCGACGTGCGCGGGCTCGAAGGCTTCTACCACTACCGTCAATACAGCGCGGTCGACCTCGCGGAACAGCGCTCGATCGAAGACGTCTGGTACCTGATGCTGGAAGGAGCATTGCCCACGATTCGTGAACGGGACGCGTTCATCGCGTCGGTGGCACCACTGCGCGAGATCCCGGCTGCGGTGCGGACGGCCCTGCCGGCGATCGTCAGCGTCGGACCGGCCGCACCCCCACTCGACATGCTGCGCACCACGTTGTCGTTACTCGGCGCGCATCTGGGCTTCCGGCCCTCGCTCGACATCGACGGGACCGAGCTCCGGGCTCAGGCGATGCGGGTCTGCGCCGTGGTCCCCACGTTGCTGACCGCGATCCACCGCATCCAACGCGGTGACAAGCCAATCGACCCGAACCCCGATCTCGCCTACGCGGCGAACTACTTGTTCATGCTCAGTGGCGAAGTTCCGCCGCCCGAACACGCACGGGCGGTGGAGCAGTATCTGATCTCGACGATCGATCACGGTTTCAACGCGTCGACGTTCACCGCGCGGGTCATCACCTCCACCGGCGCGGACCTTGCCGCCGCCGTGGTCGGCGCGATCGGCGCGCTCTCGGGCCCGTTGCACGGTGGGGCGCCGAGCCGGGCCCTCGACATGCTCGATGCCATCGGCACCTTCGAGAACGCCGAGCCGTGGTTGCGCGCCGCGGTGGAACGCGGTGATCGGCTCATGGGATTCGGTCACCGGGTGTACAAGACCGACGACCCGCGTTCGGTCATGTTGCGCGGCGTCGCCGAGCGCTTGGGTGGCCCCAAGGTCGCGCTCGCAGAACAGATCGAGGCCAAGGCCATCGAGGTTCTGGCCGAACTCAAGCCCGGTCGGAAGCTCTACACCAACGTGGAGTTCTACGCCGGGATCGTGATGGACACGTGCGGACTGCCGCGCGAGATGTTCACGCCCACCTTCGCGTCGAGTCGGGTCATCGGTTGGTGCGCCCACATCCTCGAGCAGGCCGCCGACAACCGCTTGATCCGCCCGAGCGCCCTCTACGTCGGCCCCCCACCACCCCAACCACTCCCGGAGTACTGAACCGCAGCTCGGCAGCTGTCGCAGCCACCCGCGCGGCCCCCGAGCCTTGCGCCCCGCAGACACCGAACGAGCAATCAGCTCGGCAGGTGACGCAAAGCCCCGAGCGAGCGGCGAGACCCGTACCCCCAGTCACCGAACGAGCAATTAGGTAGGCGTTTGGAGGACCCAGAGCGGGAGCGTGGAGCGATGTTCCCCGGCCACGTAACACCGCACTTCGATGGCACCGAAGCGTTCGACGGGCACGTTGCGCAGGTCGAAGGTGATGGGCAGGTTCAGGTTCTCCCCCATCATCAGCTGGGTCTCGCCGAGTTGGATCTCGCCCGCGATCTCGGCGAGCTCCCCGCCGTCTTCGTCCACCACGACCACGCGGACCTCGTGCGCGCGTTCGGCTTCGAGCCGGTCCAGTTCCAACACGATGGCGAGGTGAACTCCGAGCGGCGCGGGAAGCTGCTCCCGGTAGCACCGGGTGATCCCACCGGAGGAGACGAA
Source organism: Acidimicrobiia bacterium (assembly GCA_031422675.1). GTDB lineage: Bacteria > Actinomycetota > Acidimicrobiia > IMCC26256 > JAENVU01 > JAENVU01. The sequence continues at coordinate 16,167 of JANPMG010000207.1, forward strand.
GAGCAGTCCTTCGCGCACCTGGGCGAAGTCGGCGAGCATGGCAGTGGTGACATCCATCGAGCGAGCAGCGTAGGCGCCGCACTCGTCCGATCCGAGCCAACGCTGACGATGCGACTGGTAGCGGCCCGGACACCAAGCACTAGTTCCCGATGCCGCCGGAGTAAGCGACGACGTGGTCCACGGTGTCTGGAGCGGTGCGCACGGGCCGGGACACGGACACGACGAACCGCAGGGTGGCGTCCAGGTCCCGGATCGCACCGCGATGAGAGACGAAGGCCGGCTCGCTCTCGTCCGCGAGCACGCGTCGCACGACGATGTCCATATAGTCGAGTTCGCCCGACACGAGACGACCGAAGTGCGTGCGCTCGAGTTCGACATCCGCCGGATGGGTGAAAGATTCGACCATCCTGCCTTCGACGTCCGCACTCGAATAGCCGCTCAATCGCAGCGCCCGATCGTTGGTGGCCAAGACCCGGCCCGTGTGATCGAAGATCACGACTGGCAGATCGGCGGAGCCGGGAGTGTCCCGAAGCAGATCGTCCAGCAAGGCGCTCGACACGGATTCCGCGGACGCGCCACTACGAAGATGCCGCGTGAGCCGCTTCACGAGTTCGCCTCGTACCTGCCACGCGACCTCCAGTTCCTCCGCACTCCGGAACAGCAGCGCAACTCGATCCACGAGTCGTTGGGCGTAGGCCGCGTCCATCTCGGTGTACGGGTGGTTCGGAGCGTCACGGGTGAACATCACCACGCCGACCGACGCACCTTCGGCGATGACCGGCAGCGCCAAGACACTGTGGACCGGGCCGCGCGCCAGGTGTTGGAGCAGCTCCGGGCGAACTGATCGGCGCAACCAATCTTGAGGAAGATGGGGCATGCGAATCACGCGCTGTTCGAGAAATGCCGCAGCTGCGATGCCACCGATCGGTGCCGGCCGGTTGTCCGTCAGATGGAGCGCACCAGCCAGGACCGCAGCTTGTTCGGCTTTCTGGTGATCCACGCTCTGGAACCGCACCCCCCCGTTCTCCTCACAGGAGGCCACCAGGCACATGTCTCCGAGGACGGCGGCGGCGCGCCGGGCGACGAAAGCAACCACCGACGGGAGGGCGACGAACGGGTCCACGATGAGCGCTTCGAGCTCTTCGACGAGGTCTTCCGGATCGAGCGGGGCCGTTGCGGGGTCGACTCGAAGCTCGGGAAAATCTTCGGACGCGGCCAGCGCTCGCCGGGTGGCCTCAAACCGTTCGATCGCGGCCTTCGACACCTCGTAGCGGCCACCGACGCGCACGGCCACGAGTTCGCCGGCGCGCACCCATTTGTACGCCGTCTGATAGTGCACGCCGAGGTGGTGCGCAGCTTCTTTGAGATTCACAGTGTCCTGCCGCGGAGCTGGGTGTGTCGTTCCCGGTCGAGGAAGCTTGCCCGGGTCGACCGAGCCTCAACCTTCATTCCAACCGATCTGGCCATTTTCGCTACACCATTTGCGCGCATGTACTGACTTCTGGGTAATTTTCCACCCGTCCGTGGCCTGACCACGTCAGCGGATCAACGGATCGCGCGGCAGACCGAGGATGCGTTCACCGATCTGATTCCGTTTGATTTCGGACGTTCCGCCCGCAATCGACATGGCCCGGTGCATCAACACCAGGTAGCCCGACATCGCGGCGGGACCATCGAGGAACGCGAGGTCCGGACCGCCGAGCGCCCCGAGGATCGCGGCGGCCTCGTGGCCGATCTCGGAGAGCACCAGCTTGGTGACGTTGCCCGTCGCGCTCGCGTCCCCGCCGGACACCGCGCGTTGCGCGCTGCGAACGTTGAGCAGCGTCATCGCATCGGATGTCGCGATGTAGCGCCCCACGCGGCCCGCGCCGCCAGCGAGTCGCTCGGGGTGCGCGTCGAACGGTGCGATCAGCGCGTCGCCGGGGAGCGACATCCCGCCTTGGCCGCCGCCGATGCTCACGCTCTCGTTGCCGAGCGTCGCGCGGGCCACCGTCCATCCCGCGTCGACGGGACCCACCACATCGTCGTCCGGAACGAAGACGTCGTCGAAGAACACCTCGTTGAACTCAGCCTGGCCGGTGACCATCCGCAGCGGCCGTACTTCCACGCCTTCGGCCTCCATGTCGATGACCATCGTGGTGATGCCGCTGTGCTTCGCGACGTCAAGATTCGTACGCACGGTGGCCAGGCCATATTTCGCCACGTGCGCGCCGCTCGTCCAGATCTTCTGTCCGGTGATCGTCCAGCCGCCGTCCACCCGGGTTGCCTTCGTCCGCACGCCGGCGGCGTCCGAACCCGCGTCCGGCTCGCTGAACAGCTGACACCAGATCAGGTCCTGGTTCACGGCCGGCTTGACCCATCGGGCAACCTGATCTTCCGACGCGTGTTGGATCAGCGTGAGGATCACCCACCCGGTGATGCCGAGCGCGGGGCGTTGGATCCCGGCGGCGCCGAACTCTTGCTCGATCACGAGCTGCTCGACGGCACCGGCGTCGCGCCCCCACGGTGCCGGCCAGTGCGGCATCGCGTAGCCCGACTCCACGAGCGTGTGGCGGATCGCGTCTCGGTCTGCACCGGCGAGACTCGCAGCGAAATCATGCACCGTGTCCCGGATCGCGTCGGCCTCGGGCGGAAGGTCCACCGAGCGCTCCCGCCGCACCCCGTTACGTGTGAGCGTGACCACGTCGATCGCGGCGGCCTCCGCGCTGATGACGGACTCGATGACGGCGGCGCGCCGGAGGTAGAGGTGCGCGTCGTGCTCCCACGTGAACCCGATGCCCCCGTGCACCTGGATGTTGAGGTTCGCGTCGAGATCGGCGGCGGGGATCGCGAGGGTGGCGGCGATCGCCGCGGCATACGAGAGCTGATCGCCACCGATCTCGGCGGCGCGGGCTGCGTCCCAGACCGCGGCGGTCGCCAACTCGGCGGCCACCAGCATGTTGGCGCAGTGATGCTTCACGGCCTGATACATCGCGATCGGTCGGCCGAACTGCTCCCGCACCTTCGCGTATTCAGCCGCCATCTCGGTGCACTCGCTAGCGATACCCGTGGACTCGGCCGCAAAGAGCAGCCGGGCCAAATCGACCAGCCGCTGGCGGGCACCGGGGATGAGTTCGGCGGGCGCACCGGTGAGGGTCACACGCGCCGACCGGCGCGTGGGATCGAGATTGGCGGGGGCATCGACCGCCACGGTTCCCTCGACGAGATCGACGATCGCCACGTCGTCTCCGATCGCAACCAAGAGCACATCCGCGAGACCCCCGCTGATGACCACTCCCGCCGAACCGTGGGCCGTACCGCCCCGAATCTCGATCGCGGCGTCGAGGGCGACGGCGCCGATCACCGATCCGTCGGCGAGGCCGGGCAGCAGCCGCCCGTGGGTGGCCGACGAGCCCACGGCGGCGATCGCCGCGCTCGCGACGACGGTGGGGACGAACGGACCGGGTGCGACCGCTCGACCCAGCGCTTCCACGACGACGACCAGTTCGGGGAGCCCGAAGCCCGAGCCACCGTGCTCCTCCGGAAGGTGAAGCCCGAGCCACCCGAGGTTCGCGAGCTCACCCCAGAAATCCGGCACCGCCTCGGAGTCCGCTTCGAGCAGGTCTCGTGCGGCGGAGCGAGCTCCGTACTTCACGAGAAAGTCGGAGGCGGTCTGCATGAGCGCCCGATGGTCTTCGGTCACGGCGATGGACATCCGACCAGCGTCGCCCGTTTTCATCCGACTTTGCAAAACCGACGTGGCAGCGGCCTCGGTAACTCGGGCGAGGTGTCAATCCTCGGGCATCCAGAACGTGAACATCCGCACCGCATCAATGCGTGCGTAGGCGACGCCACTCGAGAGGAACGACTCCCATTCGGTCCCGTATCGGGGCAGGTAGATGTCGAGCAAGGCCTGTCGAAAACCCGCGTGCTCCGGCGCCGCCACGTCGATGGGAACGGCCCGACCGTGCACGGTGACCGCCAACTCCTCGCCGGGCAGATGGGTTGCGGACACCGCCGGTCGCTCATGGATGTGCTGGAACCGGACCGAGTCCGGTGCGGACCCGAAGTGGAAGGCACCGCGATAGAAGATGCCGTCGACGGGGCCGGCGATCGGCCGCCCGTCACGGGTGCTCGTGGCCAACACCAGCAACCGCATGCCCGTAAGCACGGCGCAGAGCTGCTCGGCGGTCAGGCGCCGTTCACTCGTGATGATCCGCAACAGGTGCTCGCCAGAGGCGGCATAGCTCTGGTCCAGCACGCGCCGGACCCGGTCCAGGTCTTCCGCGGTCTCGTACATCAGGAGCCTCCCTCGTTCGCAAACGCCTCGACGGTCGCCGCGAGAAATTACAGGGCCGCTATCGTCGAGCTCTCGTGGAGACCGACACGGGCGAAACGCTCGCCACCCGCGACCCGGCATTTCGGGGCCGTCGCCGTCGGGGTGTCCGTCGGCTCGAACACGCCGCGGTGCTCATCCTCGGTTCGGCGGTGGTTGCGCTCGCCGTGCTCATGACTTTCGGCGCCGCCGGGCCGGACGTGCCGGGAACGCAGCGCGCCAGCCTCGCCACCGGGTACGTCAGCCTCGTGGCCATCGGATTCACGCTGCTCCTCGGACCGCTGCGCATTCTGCGCGGCCGGTCGAATCCGGTGAGCGCGGATCTCCGCCGCGACGCGGGAATCCTGGCTGCGGTCACCGGGATCGCGCACGTGTTCCTCGCGATCGAACATCACTTCGCCGGCTCGATCCGGCTCTACTTCTTCGTCGACCAGGGCCTCGGACCGGAATCGTTGCGGACCGATGCCTTCGGCATCGGGGTCTGGGTCGGACTCGCAGCCACGGTCGTGCTCGCGCTCCTGGGCGTGCTCTCCAACGACGTCTCCCTGCGCCGGCTCGGCCGAGCCCGCTGGAAGCGACTCCAACGGTTCAACTACCTCTTGCTCATCGCGGCGGTGGCCCACACTGCGCTCTTCTGGTACGTGCTGGACCGCAGTGCCGCCACGGTGACCCTCACCGTGGCGGCCACCGCGATCGTCCTCGCCGCGCAGATTGCGGGCACGCTGCGGTTCCGAGCGAACGCGCGCACCGCGCGTCGCTGAGGACTGCGTGGGACAACCGCGGGGTGACCACGAAAGCCGTTGAGAGGAGCCCCGGGGGGAGAGCTCCCCTCAACGAATGGATCGATCACCAGAGGCGCTCACGGCGTTCGCGTCTGATTCCTGCCTCTCGGCTCAATCGGTGTTCGCAATGATGCGATCGACGAGTTCCACGTCACGATTTGCGACTGTGCGCTCCACGTCGGTCAGCCGCAGGTTCGAGTTGCGTGCGTATTCACGGAGGGCGTCGAAACCATCGCCCATGGAGAGGTTGGCGCGTTCGGCCAGGACGCCCTTCGCCTGCTCGATTGCGACCCGACTGTCCAGCGCAGTCTGGAGTTGATCGCTGAGGAATCGTGCATCCTCCGCGGCGCGCTGCTGCCGCAAGCCGTTGGTGGCGACGTCGGCGAGCGCTTGGGCCGCGACGAGGTCGTCGTCGGTGAGGATCCCCGGCGCGGCACGCAGCAGGTTCAAGGATCCGATCGTGGTGTCCCGTAGCCGGAGCGGGAGCGCCCACGCGGATTGGAGGCCGGCGGCAGTGGCTTCGGCCACGAATCGTGGCCACCGATTGGCATCGTCGGTCAGGCTCGCGCTCCCGACGAATCGACCCGTGCGAAAACAGTCGACACACGGGCCCTGATCGTGCTGCAGTCCGTCGGCGCGATGCGACCGGCCGATGTCGCCGCCGCGCAGGCCCTCGCCGATGTGGGAACGATCGGGATCCTCACCCATCGCGCCGCGCTCGAGGCCCGGCTCGTCAACGACGAACTCAACCACGCGCTCCACAGTCGCATCGTGATCGAACAAGCCAAAGGGATGGTGTCAAAGCGCGCCCAGCTCACCATGGAACAGGCTTTCTCCACGCTGCGCCATCACGCCCGCAACCACAATCTGCGCCTCGTCGACGTTGCCCAGGGGATCATCGACGGCACCCTCTCCGTCGTTGCGCTTGATGTGGCGCCGCCCGCGCCGGCACCCGTGAGCCCGGCCTGAACGGGATGACTCAGCCCCCGGCGAGTCGTTCTACGGTGAAGCAGTCCGGCTCGAGGCCACCCGGGCAAGTCCGGTGTTCAGCAGCCGCCGAGCGAGCCGGTGCGTGGCGGGCACGGGATGGGTGGTCGACGAACCCCCTGCACCCACCGATTCCACCATCCCGTCGTACGCATCGCAGAGCGCGGTGGCATTCGATCGGGTTGGCGTCCAGCCCAGCTCGGTGACGGCCCGGCCGGTGTCCATCACGCTGTCGGTCCCCAGGGAGCAGCATTCGTGCCACTCCCCCAGCGGCGGCAACGAGAGGGTGCGAAGACTCGCGAGGGCGGCCCGTCCGGCGGCGGGTGGCAACGAGACGACGTGGGACCTCGACCCCGCGTGCTGGATCAACGCCGCCAGATCCTCGGCCACGGTGCCGTACTCGGTGGCGCCGAAACCGAACACCCCGGTGGCGTCCGAGCCCACGAGCCGGACCAACCCGTCGGCCAGATCACGCACGTCGACGAGCTGGTAGCGGTTCGTGCCCGGACCGAAGATCGCGATCGGTTCCGAGGCGGCCACCCCCGCCATCACCAGCGCGTACCCCCCGACCTGGCCGGGACCGACGAACGTCTTGGGTCGCGCGATCGCGGTCGTCATCGGGCCGGCTGCTCGCTCGACGGCGAGTTCGGCGCGCACTCGGCTCCAGCGGTAGGCGGCGAGTCGGGACGCCGGTGCTCCCGGCAGCAGCCGGTGGGGTGACACCGCTCGACCCACGATCGTGGACGAGACCAGAACGAACCGACGCACACCTGCGTAGGCGGCCGCCCGGAGCAACAAGTGCGTGCCCCCAACATTCACGCGATCGATCGCGTGCCGGTCGGCGTGGGGCGACACGAAGGCGGAGTGCAGCACTGCGTCGGCGCCATCCAGCAACTCTCGGACCGAACCGGGATCGGTGACATCGCCCACCCGGTACTCCACGCCGGGCGCGCCATTGAGCGGCGCGGCGCGGTCGAGCACCCGCACGCGATGACCGGCCTCGGCCAGCCCCGCCACCAACTGACGGCCGAGGAAACCGGTCCCACCCGTCACCGCCACGATGCTCATGGCTCGGAATCCGAGCGGGCCTCGGCCGTCTCGCGAATCACCGTGCGCGCCATCGGCCAGATGATCGCGAGTGAGGTGGCCTCGCCGAGCACCGTGGCGATCGATGCACCGACCACACCGATCGTCGGCAGGAGAATGAAGTTCGCGATGAGGTTCACCGTCATCGCGATGCCGATGGCCACTGCGAGCGCGCGCTGCGCATGCCCGGCCACCAACACTTGGGAGTACACACCGGTCACCGCGAGGAACGGCGCCGCCCAGAGCATGACCTGCAAGAGGCCGATCGCGGACTCGTACCGGTCTCCGAAGGCGACCCGGATCGCGAACGGAGCGACCACGGTCCCGACCGCCGCGATCGGCACTCCGAGTACCAGCGCGCGCCGCGCCGCGACCCGAACGACAGCCACGAGCTCGGCCCGCCCGCCACGACGCGCCCGGACCACCGTCGGGAGGAATGCGTTGTAGTACAGACCGAGATAGACGATCCCCGAGGCCATCACGCGCGATGCCGCGGTGTAGTAGCCGAGGTCCCGCTTGGAGAGGAAGATCGTCACCAGGACCACGTCCACCGTGAGCATGATCGTGCGCGTGGCGCGCATCAGGGTGAGCGGCAACGCCGCTCGGAGGAGCGGGCGGATCGTCGGTCGCCGCCATTGCGGGCGCCACGCGCCGAACCGGCGCCGGCTGACGACCACCAGGATCGTGACCAGCACCAGCTCCGCCGCGACGTTCACGAGTGCCACCCGGGTCACGTGACCGGACCCGCGGATCAGCACCAGACAACCGCCGAGATAGACCAGGCCGGACGCGGCGGTGGCCGCGGCCACCGGCCGCGTCCGTTGCACGCCGATGAACGCCCAGCGCACATCGGTCCCGAGCGTGATCATCGACAGGGCGAAGCCGAGGATGACCAGCGCTTCGGTGCGATCGACGGGAAGCACGGCCGCCGCGACGAGCACGATTGCGTACCCGATGATCCCGAGCCCGATCCGGAGCCCGACGATCGTGCCGATGTGATGCGCGGCGCGTTCGGGCTCGCGCGCCAGCTCGCGGGTACCGACAACTTCGAGCCCCGAACTCGCGAGGACCGTGAGGTAGCCGCCGATGACCACGCCGAGGCTCACGATCCCGAACCCCGCCGGTCCGAGCTGCTGGGCCACCCAGAAGATCGCGACCAGACGGAGGGCCGAACCGGCCACCTCACCGGCCACGAGGTTCGCGGCCGCCCGACCCCAACCGCGCAAGTGCAGGCGCGCGACGTCGTGCTCGGTCGAGTCCGTCATCCGGTCACCTGGAGGTAGGGGGTGATCCACGTGAGTAACCGACCGCCCGGCGATGTGCGGACGCGCTCGTAGGCCCGCTGGAGTCCGCGCCGCGCGTCGGACGCGCTCGCGGACGGTATCGGCAGAACCGCCGGACCCACCCGGACGGTGGCCGGGCACCAGGACCGGAGCTCGGACGGACTGACCGCACGGAAGAACTGGTATCGCGTCCCCGTGCGGCGTCGGACGTATCCGGGCGCCCACGCACGCGGCAGGTAGCCCACGCCGACGAGACCGGACACCGGCTCGGGTGCGATGCTCAACCGATTCGCGGTGACCAGATAGCGGCCGCCACCGGCCCGGACGACGCGCAGACATCCGTTCAGCAACCCCCGCTGATCCTCCGCGTGCTCGAGCGTCTCGATGCACGTCATGGCATCGAAGGAACCTGGCGCGAACGGCAGCAACCCACCGTCGGCGGCAACGAGTGGCGCGTCCATCCCCGCGTCGTCCAACGCGCGTCGAGCAATGACGAGCCAACGCAGCGCGTGGTCCACGCCGACCGGCGTCATGCCCCGGCGCGCCGCGGCGATGAGCAGGCCACCGGTCCCGCACCCGACATCGACCAACGAACCATGATCGGCACCGAGCGCGGCGAGCGCGTTGAGATGGGGTGCGGCGCGCGCTTTGTCTTCGAACGCGCGGTCCCGGTATCGCTGCGCGAGCGAGTCCGGCACCTCCGGCGTCATCGCCCAGTAGGCCCGCACAACATCGGCGGCGCGGCCGCGCACTGCGGCGAGCCGCTCGGCCTTGGCGCGATCATCGGCGAGTGAGAGGTACCGATCACCGGCGAGTCGGAGGTCCGGAATCCCGGCCACCACCGGGTACCGCCGCTCGCACACGGAGCAGGTGACGCCCGACTCGGTGCGGGCCAACTCGACGCGACACTCCGGGCACCGCAGCTCCGGACCCGACCACTCAACCGACCGTTTACTGGGCCGCTCACCCACGGCGCGCCCCCGAACGAACCGCGCGCAGCGCCCGCCGGGCCGCGAGGTAGGACGCACCGGTCCGGTCGTGCAGGTGCGCGAGCGTCGTCGGCCGCCGGAGGTACCACGCCTCGATCCGCGGCAAGCGGCTGCGGTCCGCGCCGGGCTTCACCAGGCGCGCCCCCGTCGCCACCGCCGCGCGATAGCGACCGGCCGCGAGGCGGCGGATCCGATCGTCGTGGTGACCGTAGGGATACGCGAACCACGAGATCGGTGTCCCCAACAGTTCCTCGAGGTCGGCGTCGGCGGTCGCCATCTCGGCGAGCACCGCGACGTCGTCGAGCCCGACGAGTGATCGATGCGAGTGGGTGTGACTTCCGATCTCCCAACCCTCCGATCGCAGGTCGGCGAGGGTGGAGCGACTCATGACCCGCAGCCCTCCGCCGGGGGCGGGCGGATCCCAGTCGTTCGCAGCTCCGAGCACCCCGGTGACCGCGAACACCGTGGCCCGAAATCCGGACGCGGCCAGAATCGGGAGCGCGTGGTCGGCGACGCTCGCGTAGGCATCATCGAAGGTGAACGCGACGCGCCGCTCGGGCCACGGGGCGCCGGTGGCGAGCGCGGCCACCAGCTCCGCCAACGAGATGTCCGTCACGCCGTGGTCCGCGAGGATCTCGACCTGGCGACGAAATGCATCCGGGTGGATACACAGCGGTGCGGGACCCGCCTCGATTGCGTGGAACGCGAGGATCGGGATGCCGTTCACGCGGCGGTCCCGGCCGCGGCCGCGGCGCGGGCGACGCGCGGGCGGCCGCGGCCCTCCGCAACATCGGCGATGAGTTCGAAGTAGCGACGCAGGAACGCGCGCTCGGAGAACCGCGCCTGGGCGATGACGCGCGCGTCGTCCCCCAGGCGCGCGGCCGCCGCGGGATCGTCGGCGAGTTGCTGCATCGCCGCTGTCAATCCGGACGGACCGGCCGCGACGAGACCGCCACCGGCGTCCACCAGTTCCGGTAACGGACCGAGATCTCGCACGATCACCGGTGTTCCCAGCGTCATGGCCTCCGCAGCCGCGCCTCCAAAGGTCTCGTAGCCCACCGACGGCACGACCAGCGCGCGCGCGTCACGCGCCAGCGTCAACACGGCGCGCTGCGACTGGCGCCCGATCGGTATCACCCGCGGGTCGGACCGAGCGGCATCGTCGATCGCGCGGCGCTCGCTGCCGTCGCCCGCGACGACGAGATCGATGTCACCGCGCACTGCGCCGAACTCGGCCACCAACTCGCGCGCGCCTTTGATCGGCTCGAGCCGCCCGGAGAAAAGGAAGTACGGACGCTCGCGCGCCGGACCCACCGGGAGCGCGTCCAGCGCCGCCGGATCCGGTCCCGGTGGCGTGACCGTCTCGAGCCGCAACGCAGGGAACTCGGCGCGATGCAGCGCGGTCGTGAACCGGCTCGGACTCATGACCAGGTCCAGCCGCTCGAGCGCGCGCCCGAGCAACCCGGTGGAGCGCCAGACCTGCGGCGGCCGGCGGTAGGTCAGGGTGCACCGCCAGCATGTGCGCTCGGTGCACACCTCCCGCCCGTACCGGAAGAGCACGTGGGTCGGACAGAGCAGCCAGTGTTCGTGGGTCGTGTAGAGCTGAAGTCCGGATCCGGTCCCCAGCGCGCTCGGTCCGCCGATCAGTGACGGGTTGTGGAAGTGGACGACGTCGGCGCCGTCGAGGGCCGCGGCCAGCGCGCGTCGGTACGAGATCGGCCGGCCGGTGAGGTAGGTCCCCACCGCCTGCGCGCGGTGGGGTGCGACCGCGATCACTTCGACCCCGGGGATCGGTGCCTCGTCGACGGTGCCCTCGTGGTCGGCCAGCGCGGCGAACGCGCCCGGCGCGTGCACCACCCGCACGCGGTGACCCTGGCGCGCGAGGAGTCCGGCCAACCGATGCACGTGCACGCCGTCGCCGCCGAAGTTGTACGGCGGGAAGAAGGTGGTGACGAGACAGAACGAGAGCGGGTCAGGCACCGGACACGTCCTCGAGCAGCGTGGTCGTCGCGGCCGCCGCCGCCGCCCATGACCAGGCGTGTGCCCGCTCCAGTCCCGCGCGGCTGCGCCCGGCGCGCGCGGCCGGGTCCGTGAGCAGCACTCCGATCGCATCGGCGAAGCGGTCCGGGCGGTCCGGCGGCGCATACATCGCGGCATCGCCCAACAACTCCTGGAGTGCGGGGATCGCGCTCGCGACCACGGGCGTGCCGCACGCCGCGGCCTCGGCCGCAGTGAGTCCGTACCCCTCTCCGCGCGATGGCTGCACGCACGCGACCGCGCCGCCGTAGAGGTGCACGAGGTCGCGGTCGCTCACATACCCCGTGAATCCGATCCGATCTCGAACCGCGCTCCGGGCGATGACGGCCCGCAGCTGATCCGTGGCCGACAAGAACGGATCGTCATCGGTGTCGCCCACCAACACGAGCCGCACGGTCGGGTGATCTCGCGCCACCCGCTCGAACGCGTCCACCAGGGTCTCCAGGTTCTTGTGGGGACTGATACCGCCCACGTACAGCACGTACGGATCGGTGGTACCAAGGCCGAACTGCGCTCGAACGCCACGCTGGTCACTCGGATCGGTGGGCCGGAAGCGCGCGTCGGGCGCCTCGTGGATCACCGTGATCCGGTCCGGATCCACGTGCAGTTCACGTTCGATCTCCCGGCGCGCCGCGTGCGAAACGGTGAGGACCCGACGGGCGGTGCGCAGGGCGGCGCGTTGCTTCACCGTCCAGAGCAACCGGCTGCGCCGATCGGCGAAGATCTCCTCCGGTCGCATCTCGGCGATCGCATCGTGAACGGTGATCACCGACGGAGTCCCCGGCACTGGGAACCAGCTGTACGTGGCCGGGAAGAAGAAGACGTCGCACCGCGCCCGGCAGGCGGCACGCGTCATGCGCACCACATCGCTCGGCGCGCGGCTGCCGGACGCGGCGGCGGCCACGACGGGCGAGTCCCGAACCGCAACCGGAACGATCTCCGGCCGACCCGGCAGCTCGGTACGCGCCGCGGCGGCCGCGTCGATCACCAGCACGTAGGTATGCCCGTCATCGCGATCGAACATCTCACCGAGCAAGGCCCGGGTGAAACGCCCGAAGCCGCGCCGGTTCATCCAACACGATCCGTCGATTCCGATGCGCACCGCCGTCACCGAATCCGCAGGATGCTGTCGCCCGGCCCGGCGAGGTAGCCGACGAACTCGCCGGCCGCCCAGACGACGCTGAAGAGCACCACGAGCGGCGCCGCCATCAGCAGCCGGCCGCGATGGAGCCCACGCCGGCGCACATGGCCGACGATGCGGGCGATCAGGACCGGCGGGAGTGCCAGTGATGCGGCCGCGAACGCGAGCCGCGCCGCGCCGCCTCGCCCGTCGATCCGGTGGCCGGCGAACGCGCGCGAGTAGTGGTAGCGCTCGGACACGAACATCGGAATCGTGAACCGCTTGGAGTGGGCGACCACGATCTCGGGCGCGAGCCCGAGCGGGTACCCGCGCTCCCGAAGCCGGTCGTGGATCACATTCTCCCACCGGTCTTCGTGAAAGACGTGGCGCACCGACGCGATCTGGTCCATGTCATAGACGGTGTTCATGCCGGGCAGCTGTTCGCTCGGACCGGCCGGGACGGGATCGATCAATCCGCTGTACTCGCAGAAGTACACCGCCCAGTCCACCACGCGGTTCGGCGAGCCGTTGGTGACACCCCCGCCGACCGCCGCCCACCCGGTACGCGCGACGGCATCGACCATCGCGCGCACCCACGTGGGTGCGGGCACGCAGTGATCCTCGGTCACCGCAACCAGACGCGCCCGGGCCATCTCTATCCCACGCGAACGAAGGAAGGGGATGCTGCGCGGCTCGCTGAACGCGAGCACTCGCACCCACGGGAACAGCTCGCGAATCGCGGCCACCGTGGCCGGACCCGAGCAGTCGGCGACGATCACCTCGCACCCGTCACCGCCACCTTGCGCTTCGAGCGAGCGGAGGCATTCGATCGGGTACGGCAGACCGTTCACCGATGCGATCACGACCGAGAGCTCGGGTGCGGACGCGGAAGCTTCCTGGTGGGGTACTCGGCGCGGGTCCTCGGACACCTACATCACCCCGCGGCGCGACGGGCGCGCGGTGAGGATGCCGACGGCTTCGCCGGCGCTCCACGCCGCCGATGCCAGTACGAGCGCGGGCAGCGCCGCTCCGAGTCCACCTCGTCCCGCTTCGCTCTGCCGCGCGACGCGCACCGTCCGGCGCACCATCACCACCGGAAGTGCGACCCGTCCGACGGCGCGGATCGCGCGCATCCCGGGTCCGCGCCGAACTGCGATATGACTGCCGTAGAGCCGGCCGGCCTGCGCGCGAGCAGTCACGAGCCAGGGCAGGTCGTAGTGATCGGTGACCTCGACCCGCATCCCCGGCACCACCACGAGCTCCACTCCGCGTTGTTTCAACGTGTGATTCACCACTGTCTTCCATACTGCGCCGTCCGTACCGGACCGCACGTCCTCAGCACGATACGCAAGATTGTTCGCCGCCAGGTCGCCCGCCGCACTCCGAAACGGCGGCACCGAATGCGGCCCGTATTCGAGCAGGAACCCGGCCCGACCCACGGGACCAAGCTGCGCCGGCGGGAGCACGGGTCCGCCGATCACGCGCACGGCATCCGATTCGAACGCACGCATGATTGCGGCGCGCCATCCGGGCAACGCGACGGTGTTCGCATCGGTGAACGCCACGATCGCGGCGTCGACCTGTTCCAGCCCCACGCCGTAGAGCTCGCCTCGACCCGAGTCCGGCGGTGCGCCGAACTGGTCCACGCGCGCCGGCCCCAGATCGAGACGAGTTCCGGGCGCACCTCGGTGCACCCACACCACCTGATCGTCGGCGCCAAGTTCGCGCCGGAGCGCGGCGACAGTCGGCGTCTTGGCGCCAGATTCGAACGGGCCGGACGCGGCATCGGCGACCACGACTGCGAGCGAATACGTCATCGACCGACCATGACCTCGAGCCGGCCGCCGCACTCGCCCACCGCCCACCAGCTGTAGAACCAGAGCACGATCGGTGCCGCGACGAGAAACCGGATCCGGTGCTTGCGGCACCGCCAGACGGCCCGACCGGCGCGGTACGTCATCAAGGGTGGGACGGCCGGGAAGGTGAGGGCGGCCGCGAGCACCCGCGGCACGGCCACGTTCTGAGCGCGCCGCCGCCCGTGCTCCCGACCGTGGCGGAACCGGGCGCGGGCAAACCGCGCCGCGGAGTGTCCGCCCATCAGCCGCACCGCCACGCGTTCGTCCATCACGAGCTCACCGTCCTCACGCAACGCGCGATGGACGAACGGTTCCCAAAAGCCGTCGACCCATCGGTCGTGATGGCGCAGCAGCGCGGCCCGGTCATAGGCCGCGCAATCGGCCGGGAGTTCGACCGCGACCCCCCGGGCGAACGGCCGCAGGTACGGCGCGTACCGACAGAAGTACCGCGCCCAGTCCGAGACCGACAACGCCGCGCCGGGCTCGATCGCGCCCCCCACCCCAACCCGTCCGGGCACGGCGAGCGCATCGGCCAGTCCGGCGATCCAGCCCGGATCGGGGACCAAGCTTCCGGCGGTCAGCGCAACGATCCGCCCGCGCGCCGCGGCAATGCCCGCCGCCCAGAGCTGCGGTACCAACGCCCCCGGCAGTTCCACCGTGCGGGCCGCGCCGCGCACCGGCGACGCGGCCGAGTCCGTGACCGAGTCCGAGACCACCACGACCTCGACCCCCGGGAACCGCTGGTCCTCGATCGCGCGGAGACACGCGTCGGGACCTGGATCTTCCGCGCGCACTGCGACGACGACGGTGACCGCCACCGTTACGTCGAACGGCTCCACGCGCCTCCACCTGCTCTGTCGCCGAAAACGCGGCCGAAGTCGGCGCGTCCGAGACGTCATCGTACCGATCGGCCACGATGGCCCGAGTGGTACCTTCACCGCCCGCAAGGAGGCCCGGTGTCGACCAACGCGTCCTTCGACCAGGACTATTTCTCCCAACTGCTCGCCGCCCGCACTCACCCGTGGGTGATGGGAATGATCCAGCTCGGGGCCGAGATGGTCGGACCCATCGATCGGGATGCCTGGGTTCTGGACGCGGGATGTGGCAGCGGTGCCGCACTCCCCTGGCTGCACGGTGCCACGAACGGCCCGGTCGTTGCGTTCGACTTTGCCGACTCGGCGCTGGCCTTCTGTCGGCAGGCCGACCCCGGCCAGATCCTGACCCGCGCGAGTGTGGAACACCTGCCGTATCCCGACGAGACCTTCGATCTCGTCACTTCGGCGGATGTGCTCCAACACGTTCCGGTCACGGTTGCGTCGCGCGCCGTCGCCGAGGTCGCTCGGGTGTTGAAACCGGGAGGCCGGTTTCTCGTGCGAACCAACGCGGCTTTCGGGCGCGCCGATCTCGCCGAACGCGACGACTGGCATCTCTACCGAGCGGCGCGGCTACGGGCGGAGCTGACCGCGGCCGGCCTCGAAGTGGAGCAGCTCACCCACGCGAACACCGTCGCGGCGCTCGCCGCAACGGCACGGAATCGCGTGGCGCAGTTCCGACGCGCACCC
The DNA here is from genome assembly GCA_031422675.1 of Acidimicrobiia bacterium. Taxonomy (GTDB): domain Bacteria; phylum Actinomycetota; class Acidimicrobiia; order IMCC26256; family JAENVU01; genus JAENVU01. Next base: position 32,184 of record JANPMG010000207.1, read on the forward strand.
GCGGCGCCCGTGGAGCACCACGCTCAAGGCGCCGATGACCACGTGGGCATCGGGATCCCGGAGCCGGTACGCGGGTTCCGACGGGCGGTACTCGCCGCCAGTCTCGGCGCCGAGCGGCGTTACCTGCGGAGTGCGCGCCGCCGCCTCCCCTGGGGCCATACCTTGATCGCGGTCGCCCGGCGGCCGTTGCAGTGAATTTCCAGTCCTGAGATTTCAGTCTGGTTCGGGGCCGTCGAGCCGGACCGCCGAACCCGTCGCGGCCGATTCGTACGCCGCGGAGATGATGCGCAATGTGTCGCGGGCCGCGCTCGCGTGCGTCGGCGGGCGTTCACCGCGGCGGAGGGCATCGACGGTGGCCTGATACAACGCGCCGGTCGCGCCCGCGGTCGCGCCACGCGCGTTGCGGGCAACAACTTTCCGACGGACCCCCCGCTCGATCCACGTGAGACCTTCGAGCCCGAAGTCGATGCGCACGCCGGCTCGTTCGGCGCGCTTGAGTCCCAGCCGAACGAACGCCCGGCCGCCGTACGAGGCGCGAATCGACGCCTCCTCGCAGTCGAGCCGAAGATCGATGTAGCGCGTGCCGGTCCGGGCCAGACGGTTGATGGTGATCTGCGCGAGCGCACCGTCGCCGTAGTCGAGGGTGACGAGATGGATTGCGTCGGCATCGTGACCGCTATCGAATCCCGCCGACGTCTGGGCACTCACCGAGCGGGGCATCCGTCCGAAATACCAGTGCACGAGATCCACGATGTGGACGCCACCCTCGAAGAGTGTGCGTTGGGACATCGCGGCCCGCCACGGGACCGGCTCGTCCCACGGGGGAAGGTGCATCAGCTGCGTGGCCTGGAGGAGCAGCGGCCGCCCGATCCCCGCGGCCCCGAGCAGCGGCGCGACCCGGGCGAAGATCGGCATGAACCGGTACTGATGGTTGACCATGACCTGGCGATCGGCTCGGGCCGCGGCGGCGAGGACGGCGTCGGCGTCGGCCACGGTCTCCACGAAGGGCTTCTCGCACAGCACGTGCGCGCCGGCGTCGAGCGCGAGCATCGCGTTGACGGCGTGGGTGTCCGGCGGTGTGGCCACCACCACGAGGTCCGGGCGGGTGGCCGAGAGCAACTCGCCCACCTCGGTGAACACCGGCCCACCGGTCTCGGCCGTCCACGCCTGGCCCGCCGCCGCCGAGGGGTCGGCACCGCCGACGATCTCGACGCCATCGACGCGGCGGGCCGCCGGGAGATGGAGGTCGCGCGCCGCGGCGCCCAGCCCGACGAACGCCGTCCTCACCGAAGCCCGCCGATTGCGGGTTCGCCAAAGTTGGCCATCAATGGGCGAAGGACACCGGTCTGCACAGGGACGGGTAAGTTATCGGCCCACGGCGCACCGCCGGGTCGGTAGAAAAGGACGAGACCATCAGCGCAGCCGGAGGGGTGGCCGGGCGGCCCGAGCGTGTCCCTGCCAGATCGTTCGTGATCCCGGTCTTTAACGCAGATCGGTGCATCACGGGGGTTCTGCAGGCCATCCGCGCCGCGGCCGGACCCGACGCGGAGATCATCGTGGTCGACGACGCATCCCTTGACGACTCGGCGCGCCTCGCCGAGCCGTTCGCAGATCAGATCGTGCGTCGACCCTGCCAAGGCGGCGCCGCGCGCGCCCGCAACGATGGCGCTCGGCACGCACGCGGCGACGTGCTCGTCTTCATCGATTCCGACGTCCTGGTCACGCCGGAGGCCGTCGCCGGGCTCCTTCGCGTCATCGACGACGGCGCCGACGCGGCCTTCGGTTCCTACACCCCGCTCCCCCCCGCCGAAGTCCGGAACACGCCCACCACGTTCAAGAACGTGATCCACCATTACACCCATCAGACGAGCTCGCCGGAGGCATCCACCTTCTGGTCGGGCTTCGGTGCCATCCGTCGGGATGCGTTCATGGCCGTCGACGGGTTCGATCCGGCGGTGACTTCGAGTGCGGACGTCGAGGACATCCACCTCGGCTATCGCCTCGCCGCGCAGGGCTACCGGATCGTCCTGGATCCCACCCTCCAGGTACAGCACCTCAAGCGATACAGCTTCCGAGAGCTCGTCGCGTCGGACTTCTGGCATCGTGCCATCCCCTGGACCCGGGCAATGCTCGCGCTCCGTACGTTCAAGGCCGATTTGAACCTGCACGCATCGTCGATGCTGTCCGGATCGGTCACGTGGCTCATCCTCGCCGCGATCCTCGCCACCGTCTTCGCCGACGGGCGATTCGCGCTCGCCGCGGTCGCGTTCAGCGTGGTGTGGCTGATCCTGAACGCGCCGTTTCTCATCCGCGTCCGCCAGGTGTGGAGCATCGGCGGCGCATTGCGCTCCGCGGCGCTGCTCTTCTTCGTCTACATCTACGCGAGCATCGGCGCGCTCGTCGGAGTCGTCCTCTACGGCTTGCGTCACAACCGTCATTCGCTCCGCAATCGCTTGCACCTGGAGCTCGAGCCGCTCGACCCCGCTCGACCCGCACTGACGATCGCGATCCTCGGCGGCGACATCCCGGAGCCCCCGGCGCTCACCGCCCTCCGAGCGGTGAGGGACTGCGAGGTCCTCCTGGTCAACTCGATCCCGCCCCCCGAGCCCACGACCGCCCGCTTCGTGCCGGTTTCCCCCGGCGCCACTCGTTCGAAAGGGTCGCAGGCCGCGCTCGAGGCGGCGTGCGGTCAGGCCCTCGCCATCATCGAAGGCGTCTACATCCCCGATGACGGCTGGCTCGACCGTGTTCGCGCCGCCGCCGCGTTGCGGTTCGTGATGGTCGGTGGCTCGTTCGAGCCGGGCGGAAACCAAATCAAGGATCGGGCGATCCATCTCGCCCGGCTTTGGCCCTGGCGGTCGTCGCTGCATCAGCACTGGCTCGCGTACCACCCCGCGCACAACGCGGTCATCGACACACGTGCCGCACGCGCCGTCGGCGGCTTCGGACCGGAAGGCGGGCTCTTGCTCCGGCTGTCCGGACTCGGAGCACGGCCCGTGCTCTTCGATCCCGAAATGTGTGTCCGGCGCGGCACGCCGCCCAGCTGGCGCGAGCTGATGCCCGCGCAGGCGGGACCCGCGCGTCGAAACACCGCCTCGTGGGCGCAGTATCTCGACTACAGCCTCGGCCACCGCCTCACCTCGGTGGCGATGGCTCCGCTGCTACTGATCTCGGTCGTTCCCCGCCGGGTACTCCAGGCCATTCGGGAACGTCGGGCCGACGCCCGCTTCTGGCTCGCGATTCCCTTCGCGTTCTTGAGCAACGGATGCTCGATCTTCGGCGACGCGGTCGGCATGGTTTCGCGTGCCAAGCCGGGCCCGACCCTCGCCCAGCAGGATGCCGTGGTCGGGCTCGAGCCCGACCAGGCCTGACCCGGGGCGATCGACGGAGGTGGCGCGAAACCCGGTTGCCGCCGCGTCCGAGTCCGCCGCGTCCGCGTCCGGTCCGCCCGCGTCCGGTGCGCCAGGGTCTGAGCGACGGGTGCGATGGGTCGCACTGGCGGTGTTCGCGATCGTGAGCGCGGCACTCGCGCTCACCCACGAGCCGTGGCGGGACGAGGTGCAGGCGTGGCTCATCGCGCGCAACAGCGACACGCTGGGCGCGCTGGTCCACAACTCGCGTAGCGAAGGCCATCCCCTCCTTTGGTTCGTCCTGCTCTGGTTGCCGGCGCGCCTGACCCGCAGCCTCGTGGCACTCCAGGTCGTCCACCTCGCGATCGCGATCGCCGCCGCGGCCTGCGTTCTCTGGCGCGCACCATTCGCACGCTGGCAGCGCGTGATCTTCATCTTCGGATACTTCCCGCTCTACGAGTACGGGGTCATCGCTCGCAACTACGCGCTCGGGATGTTGTTGCTGTTCGTTGCGTGCATCCTCGCCAGTCGGCGGCCCCGTCCCTACGTCTTGCTCGCCGGAGTCATCGTCCTCATGGCCTCGACGAGTGCATACGCGCTGCTGCTCGGCGCGGCGCTCGGGACTGCGGTCGTGGCCGACGACTGGGCGCGCTGGCGCTGGTACCGCGAGCCGCCGCCGTGGCGCTCGTTCACCGTCGCCGTCGGTGGTCTCGTCGTCGGTGGAATCGCGGCCGCGGCGCAGTATCTCCCCGCGCTCAACTCACGCGCCGCCGACGGATTCACCACGGCCATCTATGAAGATCGGGTCCGAGGCGCGCTGGCGCCCTTCGCCGGACTGATTCCGGTCCCGGCAGTGTCCACTCGGTTCTGGGGGACGAGCATCGTGGACGGCTTCGTGCCGGGTTGGCCGCGCGTGCTGGTGGGCGGGGCGCTGCTCGTGTTCCTCGCGTGGACGCTCCGACATCGTCTCGGCGCGCTCTGGTTCTGGCTCGTCGGCGCGACTGTCCTGGTTGGATTCAGCCTGCTGGGCTACCAGGGCTACACCCATCACGCCGGCCACTTTTATCTGCTGTTCGTGGCCGCATGTTGGCTGGCCCCCGCCTGCGCGCCCTGGCCCGGCGATCGACTGCGGATCGGGCCGCTTCGGATGGGCGTTCCGTCGGCGCGCTCGGCGTCTTTGGCGTCCATGGCGCTCGGCGCGCTCATCGTGGTCCACCTGGTTGCCGTTGTGGTCCCCGTGAGTGCCGACGTGACCCATCCGTTCTCGGGCGCGTCCACGATGGCCGAAGAGTTGCGCCGGACGGGGTACGACCGCGCCGACCTGATGTTGTGGCGGGGGCCCCGGACCGTGGCGCTCATCGCGGAGCTCGATCGGCCCGGCTACTTCGCCGAGCTGCGCGGCCCGGCCCGCGATCAGGCGTGGTACTCGAAGCGCTACCGGACCGACGATGCCATCGTTGCGCGTCTTGCGCGCGAGCGGTGTCGGTCCCTCGACCGCCCGATGCTGCTCATCACCACTGTTCGTCAGCACGACCCGCAGTACATCCCCGTCGCAAGCGTCACCGACACGATCGTCGGTAGCGAAGAGTTCTTCGCCTACCGCGTCCGCGGCTGCCCGACCCGCTGACGTCGTCACCGCGTCACGACGCACCGTCCGCGCTCGTCCTCGCCCCCGCGTTTGGTTGTCTCAACCGTCGCCGAGGTGCCCAGGACAACAAACGCACCAACGGTGCTGCGGTCAGCTTGTCGGTCGCAGCAGACGCGGTTGCTCGAAATCGGTATTGTCGATGATGACATCGACGAGTGACCGGGGATCGACCTCGCGGATGTAGAGCTGCTCCCCCGCTCGGTAGCGATCACGGTGAAGGCGCTCGGCAGCCGCCGTACTCCCCTCCATCTCCGCGTCGCGCTCCGTGCCCCGGCGGACCGACAACTCGGCATCGATCTCGAGCCACACTCGGAGATCCCAGAACGAATCGATCTCCGGTCGGAATGCAAACACGCCGTCGACGATGAGCACGCCGTTGGACGGCATCGGCGTCTTCACCGCCGAGTGCTCGATCTGAGTGATCGGATCGATGCTGCACAGGGAGACGAGACCGTCACCGGCGGGCCCCGACGGCTCGAGCAAGAGACGACACGCCGCATCGTGGTCGAACGCGTTTCGGTAGTACCCCTCGCCCGACTCGCGGTCGTAGAGATGGCGCTCGTTCCACGGTCGCTTGAAGTCGTCGAGCGATGCGCGCAGCACCGGGCGCCCCCGTCGGGCAAGAACCCGCGCGAGTTCGTGTCCGAGACTCGTCTTGCCGGCTGCGGTCAATCCGTCGATCGCAACTCTCAGCCGCCGATCACCGAGAGCCTCGATCATCTCGATGACTCGATCAAGCACCTGCCCTCGCACAGGACCCGGCTCTGGCGGCATCAGCTGTCGCCACGTCGAAACGGAGAACCCGATCTCGACCGCAGCCATGGTTCGAGTCTTTCATCAAGGCGCCGCACCATGATGCGTCGGTATCGTTCCCCATGTCTCACGACCCGGCACCGATCGATCTGGTCCCCATGCTCGGCCTCGAACGAGCCGCGTTCATCGATCTGCTGCGAGGCCTGTCGGCGGCGGATTGGGAACGCCCCACGGAGTGTCCCGCGTGGACGGTCAAGGGCATCGCGCTCCACATTCTCGGCGACGATCTCTCGCTGCTCACTCGGCAGCGAGATGCATCGACGGACAGCCTCACGCTGTTCGCGATGGACCACCCCGGGGTGTCTTTTCGCGCCCTTCTCGACGGCTTCAACGACCAGTGGGTCAACGCCGCCACCTTCATCAGCAACGCCCTGGTCATCGAACTGCTGGGGTTAGTCGGCGAGTGGAGCGAGACCTTCTACCGCGACGTCGGCCTGGACACGAGATCGCTCGAGCCAGTGCAGCTCTTCGCCGAAACCGAACCCTCGCCGTACTGGCAGGTGATCGCGCGCGAGTACGCCGAACGGTTCATCCATCAGTCGCAGATTCGCCGAGCCATCGGTGCAGTCCCGCTCGACGGAGAGCTCGTGACAGCCGCAGCATTGGTGCATGTGCACCTCTTGGCCGCGTGGATGCGCGATGACACGCCCGCCGTCGGCACGACGCTCGGTATCGACCTCGCGGCGGGTGGTTCGTGGTTGTGGGAGCGCACCGTCGATCGCTGGATCGTCATCGAGAACGCGGGTTCTCAAGCGACCGAGGCGCAGATCGCGGTCCAGCCGGATTCGGTCGTCGGCGTTCTCTCGCGTGGTATCGCGAGGGACGACGTCGCCTCGGTGCTAACGATCACCGGTGACACCGACCTGGCGCGCAGCGCGCTCGCCATCATCTCAGGCATGATCGGCCGCCCAGAGGCCTGATTGCGGGGCGCGGCATCTCCACCGATCGAGCACGTCGCCCCAACGGAGCCGGCGATCGCGCGCGTCACGACGCACCGTCCGCGCCCGTCCCACCACACGCGTTTGTTGCCTCAGCCATCGCCGGGGTGCCCAGGACAACAAGCGCACCGAGGTCGAAGCTCATGCGAGCAGATCAGGTGCGAAGTCCCCTCCCAGTCGGGCACGATGTACGCGTGGAGCCGGGAATCGCATACGACACGGCGGGTGAGTTGACGTCGATCGGCTCGGAGCTGCTTCCGCTTCTCGCCGACCTACCGGTCGACGCGGTGGAGATCTGTCGGGTCGTACAGTCGCTGCTGCTATCTCCCGACGGCGCGACCGCATTGAAACTTCCCGAAGCTCGCCACGCCGAACGAGAAATCCGCGATGCGAGCCAGATCCTCGCAACCCTCGTCGCGCTCGAGCCGGCACCCGTGATCGTGCGACGCGCACCGGAGGACCGTGTCGTCGGCACCTGCCGACACTTCGCCGTCTTGGGGTGTGCACTGCTCCGCTACCGCGGCATTGCCGCCCGGGCCCGCTGCGGTTTCGCCGGCTACTTCGTGCCGGGCAAGTACGTCGACCATTGGATCGTCGAGGTTCGAGACCTGGCCACCCACCGGTGGATACGGATCGACGTCGAGTGGCTCGGAGTTCCGATCGTGGGAAATCCGGAGAACCTGGCGCCGGGAGAGTTTCTGACCGGTGGCGAAGCGTGGACGTTGTGTCGAGCGGGCGGTGCTGATCCGGTGAACTTCGGCGTGCACGGCGTGGACCACGCGTGGGGAATCGGCGAAATCCGCGGGAATGCGATACGCGACTTGGCCGCGCTCAACAAGGTCGAGATGCTCCCGTGGGACGAGTGGGGACGCATGGATGCTTCCTACAAGGGCGAGACCGGTCCCGAGTACGACGCACTCATCGACACGGCGGCTGCCACGTGCGCATCGGACGACCCGATGGCGCTTCGCTCGCTCTACGCAAGCGAAGACCTGTCAGTACCGCAACCGCTGATTCGGTGACCGCCGTCGGCGCCTCGTCTGGCGTCGGGCGGTCCATCCGCTGCGGTAGCCATTGCGCAATAGTTTCAAGCCATGCGACCGTTTCGTTTCGGACTCCAGCTCGATGCTGCGACGGATCGATTCGTCGAAGCGGCCAAGAAAGCCGAGGCGGCCGGGTTCGACATCGTGCAGATGCCGGATCACGTCGGTCCGTCGTTGGCCGGGCCGCTCCTGCCGTTGGCTGCGATTGCCGACGCGACGAGTCGGATCGGGATCGGTTCGCTCGTGGTCAACAACGACTTTCAGCATCCGGCGCTCCTTGCTCGTGACGCCCTCGCGCTCAATCGATTGAGCGGCGGACGCCTGGAACTCGGAATCGGTGCCGGCCATTCGTTCACCGAATACGAGGCATTGGGAGTGCCGTTCGACGATGCCGCCACGCGCAAAGCGCGCCTGCGCGAGGCCGTCGAGATCCTCGACCGAATCTTCGACGGCGGGCCACTCACCTATCGCGGCCGGCACTACCAGCTGACCGATCTCGACCTCGGTCCGATCGAGCCCGAGCGACCACGGATCCTCGTGGGCGTCAACGGTGAGGCGGCGCTGCAGCACGCAGTCCGACACGCCGACGTCGTCGGTCTCACCATGCTCGGGCGCACGCTGCCCGACGGTCAACACCATGAAACCCAGTGGGATGCGCCGCGAATCGATGCCACGATCGATCAGATCCAGAGCACGGCACGCGCCGCCGAGCGCGACCCCGAACTCCACGTGCTCGTGCAGCAGGTGATCATCACCGATGATCGCGAGCGCGTGGCTCGCAGCCTCTCGGAACGAGGACTCGCATCAACGCCAGCGGACATCCTTTCGACGCCGTTCCTCGCGATCGGCTCTCCGGAAGAGATCGCCACGCATCTCCACGCGTGCCGCGAACGTTGGCAGATCTCGTACTACAGCGTCCGCCAGGCCGGCGCCTTCGCCCCGGTCATCAAACTCGTCCGGTCATGACCGCTGCGACACCAAGCGCGGCCGCCGCGCACCCGAGCCACCCACGCTTTGGTGCGGCAGACGTCGCCGCCGTACCCAAGACGACAAGCACGGCCACGCACTGCCGGCGGGGCGGATTCAAACGGCGTCCGGACGGGTAGATCGATACCCATGGCTTCGAGCCCGCTTCTTCCCATTGCCCGAGGGCCCTTCAGCGCCGCAGTGATCGACCGCTTGGCGGGCCGGTCGCACGCGGGATCACTTCCCGATCGGACGCTCGACGATCCGCTCGTCGACGATGATCTCCAGCTCGCGCTCTGGTGCTGCTACGCCCTGCACTACGACTCGTTCGCGCATGTGGACCCGAGCCTCGAATGGGATCCGGAACTCCTCAGGGTGCGTCGTGATCTCGAATGGCACTTCTTCACGAGGCTCCTGGACGTCGTCGGCACCCCCACCGCCACGCCGGCCGCCGTGCGCGACCAGTTGCTGGCACTGACTCGAGCCGACGGCCCGTCGCTCTCCCGCTACATCGCGGAATGCGGCACCGAAGACCAACTCCGGGAGTTCCTGATTCACCGATCGGCCTACCAACGCAAAGAGGCTGATCCCCACACCTGGATGATTCCCCGACTTCGAGGGCGGGCGAAGGCCGCAGTGGTAGCGATCCAACATGACGAGTACGGCGCCGGAGTCGCCGCCGCGATGCATGCGGAACTCTTCGCCACGACGATGGTGCACTTCAATCTCGATCCGAGCGTCGGCGCCTACACCGACCTGCTCCCCGGCCCGACCCTGGCGACGGACAACCTGGTCTCGATGTTCGGCCTGCATCGCGCGTTGCGCGGTGCGTGTGTGGGTCACCTTGCACTGTTCGAGATGACATCGGTCGGTCCGATGGGCCGATACTCGGATGCGCTGCGACGCTTCGGCGCTCCCGGCCGGGCTCGGGCGTTCTACGACGTGCACGTGGAAGCCGACGCGGTCCATGAGCGCATCGCGCTCGACGAGATGGTCACCAGCATGGTGGAGGACGAACCCGAACTCGCGTCGCAGATCGTCTTCGGCGCTCAGGCGCTCACCCTCGTCGAGCAACGTTTCGCTCACCACTTGCTCGACGCGTGGGGGGCCGATACAACGTCACTCCGACCCCCGCTCGACCTGCGACCGGAGCCCATTCCCGTCGAGTATTGCTTCGTAGCCTGAGGCCCCGGCGCGAATATGGCGGCTCGCAGTTGGGGTCGGTCACGATCGCCGTCGGCGACACCCACCGGCCCGGGCACGAGGAGAACGCAGTGGACACAGCAGTTGAGTGGGGCCAGATCGAAGGACGCTCGATCACTTTCCCGATGGAGGTCCGCGCCTTCAACGCCATCACAATGGGATTCAGCGTCGCCGCGTCCGCCGCATCACCGCTCCTTCCCGGCGACGCCTTCGAGCTCGTCGAAGTCGGTGACGGCATTGTGCAGCTCATCGTGAGCATCTGCGACTACCGAGACAACCCCTGGGGCGACTACAACGAAGTCAACCTCGGATTCCTGGCTCGCCCGATCGGGGCGCCCGCAGACGTGATCGGCTCCTTCGTCTATCGAATGCCGGTGGACCAGGCATTCACGTGTGCGGCTGGGAACGCCGTCATGGGATTCCCGAAGACCGTCGAACGAATCGACGTGAGCTACGAAGCCAATGCCGTGCGTGCGGAACTCTGGCAGGGCGACACCATCGCGCTCACCGTCGCGGTGCCCCACGTGCAACCAACCGGTCCGCGCACGCGCATGGAGGCAGTGAGTTACTCCTACCTCGATGGCGTTCCCTACGGCACGCCACTCGACATCGAACTGGGACGCGGCGTCGTTGATCCGAATGACGTTCACGTCGAGTTGGGAGCAGGCCAGATCGCCGACGAGCTCCGCTCGCTCGGCCTGCCGACCGTCCCCGACTTCTGTAGTTGGGGCGAGGATCTCTCCGCCACCTTCTTGCTCGGCCGCCCCGTTTCTCCGCGTAACAACTGACGAAAGAGCACTCGCATGGAACCGATCAAGATCGGCTGGCTCGGCTCGGCCCTCGACGGACCGGGCGGCGGCTACGACAAGATCCACCGCCTCGCGTTCGACGAAGCCACCGAAGCCGGACTGCTCGACCGCCCGGTCGAGTTCGTCCTCCACGGTGAGCACGGACTGCCCCACGGCTCGGCCAAGAACGCGACCGACGGATTCCGGTATCTCGTCGACGAGGGCTGCATTGCGGTCGCGGGTGCGTACAGCTCCGACAACGCGATCACCGTCGGCCCCCTCGCCAACGAACTGCACGTGCCACTCATCAGCTGGTGCGGGACCGACCGGCTCCAGGGCGAATACTGCTTCCGGCTCGGCAACGGCGATTGCGGTGGTGACGCCGCGCTGGTGGTTGCATGGCTCAAGCGCCAAGGCCATACCCGCGTCGCGGTGTTGAGCGAGATCGCACCGAACGGCGAGGAGTACTTCCGTTACTTCCGTCAAGAATGTCGGCGCTACGGGTTGAGCATCGCGGCGGTCGAGACCGTGTCCCAATCACCCGCGAACCTCGCCGAAAACCTGACGAGCCTCAGGGCGGTCGAGGCCGACGCGCTCGTCTACATGGGCTACGGCATGCTCGCCGCCAAGGGACTCTTGCGGCGTGCGCTCGACGAACTCGCATGGGACCCGCCGCGCATCATGAGCACCGCGTTCATGTGGTACCTCGCCGGCTTCGACTACTTCGAGGGTTGGGTCGGCATCGACCAGTTCGACCCGTCGAACCCACTCGTCCAGGGATTCCACGAACGGTTCGTCGCCGCGCACGGTGAGGATCCACCGATGTGGCCGAACGCCATCCCCGTGCTCGCTTACGACACCGCACGCGTGCTCGTCGAGGGCCTCTTCCGCGCGCCGATCCTCTCGGGACCGGGAGTGAAGGCCGGGCTGGAGTCGATCCGGTTCATGCCGAGCAGCACCGGCGGCCCCCGCACGCACATCGCGTGTTCGCCGTACGAGCACGGAATGTTCCGCGGTGACTGGCTCCTTTACGGACGGGTCACGAACGGCAAGCTCGAGTTCGAGGGACTGTTCGAGCCGGCCGAGTAGGGGCACAGCTCGGACCTCGGCTCCGGTGGTCGGAGCTCACGACCTCGGGACGTCCTTCCAGGCGGCTTTCGCGTACGGGTCCGGTTCGCGCGGCAAGCCCAGGATGCGTTCGGCGATGACGTTCTTGTTCACTTCGGTCGTGCCGCCCTCGATCGTGTTCGCGCGGCTGCGCAGCATCCCCTTCACGGTGCGATCCAGGCCGTCGCCTTCCCACGCCATGGCGTGCGCGCCGAGGAGATCCACGGCGGCGAGTTGGATCCGTTGGTTGAGATCGCCTTGGTGCACCTTCCCGAGTGAGGTGAGCGGTCCGCCCCGCAGCCGACGGTTGGTCCAACCGCGGATCCTCTCCTCGGACCAAAGCCGGATCAGACGGTCACGCAACACCGGTCCGTCGGCCGTCTGCTTGATCAGGGCATCGGCACCCGATCCGCCGATGCGGTCGACGCCACCCGACCCCGAACCCGACACCATCTGACGCTCGCCAGAGAGCGTGGCGCCGGCCACCTTCCAACCGTCGCCCTCGACCCCGACCCGTTGCGAGTCGGGGACTCGCACGCCGTCGAGGAACACCTCGTTGAAATCGACCTCGCCCGTGATGTGGCGCAGCGGACGAACCTCCACACCCGGCGCGTGGATGTTCACCAGGAAGTAGGTGATGCCACTGCGCTTGGGAACGTCGGGGTCGGTCCGAGCCAGACAGACCGCCCAGTCCGACACGTGGGCCCACGTGGTCCACACCTTCTGACCGGTCAGCACCCACTCGTCGCCGTCACGCTCGGCTCGCATCGCTAAGGACGCGAGGTCCGAGCCGGCGCCCGGTTCGCTGAAGAGCTGGCACCACTTCTCGGTGTTGTCGACGATGCGCGGGAGGTAGCGCAGCCGCTGCGCTTCCGTCCCGTGGGCGAAGAGCGCGGGCGCGCAGAGGTTCAGACCCAGCGGGTTGAGTCGGCCGAGGTTGTACGGCGCTAGGACCGCCTCGATCGCCCGCGCCGCGTCGACGGCGAGGTCGAGACCGCCGTACTCACTCGGCCAGGTGGGCGCGACGAGGCCGGCCGCGGCGAAGGCCGGGTACCACGCTTCGTACTCCGCGAAAGACCGGACCTCGCGGATCGACCGGCTCTGGGCCGCGGCTTCCCGCCATGGGCCCGGGACATTCGCCTCGACCCAGTCCCGGGCATCGTCAGCGTTCGTGATCACCATGCTCAACGGTATTCCCCTTGCAGTCGCGAGCGCGTGAGCACCGCGCGAGCGACTAGCTCCTCTACGGACGCGTGACCCACGGCAAACTCGAGTTCGAGGGGCTGTTCGAACCCCGCCGAAGAGCGGTCGACGACGCCGCCAGCGCGAAGCCGACGAGCGCCGCCGCCTACGGAGCGATGACGACCTGCGGCGGGTTCGTGCCTTCCCGACTCGAGAACGCCGCGGTGTCGGTCGACGGCGATGTCGCTTCGAACGAGTAGGTGCCGTTCCCGGTGATCGCGCTCGTCACGTCGACTTCGATCCACGTGCCGAGGGGCGACGAGCCGACGACGGCGGCAGGACTCCCGCTCACGACCGGCTTGTTGTCCCAGTTGACACCGGTTTCAGTCCAGCCGTTGTCGACCTTGTACCAACTGCCGCCGTTGCTGCTCGCGTCGGTGACGAACAGGCGGAGCTTCACCGAGGTCGGGGCGCCGGCAAGGCCGCTGAGGGTGAACTTCACGATCGGCCGGTACTCCGCGGTGGTCGGGCTGTGGAGCTTCATCACCGTGTACGCGCCGTAATTCTTGGTGGGACTCGAGGTGTTGAAGTACGAGTCAGCGTCGAGCGCGACGGTCGTGGGCGGCGGGGGCGCGTCCGACACTGTGATCGTCCTCGACGCCGTCGTCGAGCCCTGCGCGTTGGTGGCGGTCAGCGTCGCGGAATAGCCCCCATTGGCGCCGTAGGTGTGCGTGGGGTTCTGCGCGGTCGACGTGGCTCCGTCACCGAACGCCCACGACCAGCTCGTGGGTGCACCCGTGCTCGTGTCCGTGAAACTCACCGCGAGCGGCGCGGTACCGGTCGTCGGCGTGGCGGTGAATGCGGCGGTCGGCGCGACCGGCGCGGCGGTCACCGAGATCGTGCGCGACGCAGAGGTGGAGCCGCCGCCGTTCGAGGCGGTCAGCGTCGCCGTGAAGGTACCAGCGGTGGTGTAGGTGTGCGATGGGTTCTGGCTCGTGGATGTCCCACCGTCGCCGAAGGTCCACGCCCAACTCGTGGGCGCACCCGTGCTCGTGTCGGTGAAGCCCACCGAGACCGGGGCGGTGCCGCTCGTGGGAGTGGCCGTGAACGCAGCAATGGGCGCGGGTGTGCTCGTCGGACCGGTGACGTCGAGCACGAAGACCGCGTGGTTCATCGGGTCCGAGGACGACCGCGTGTCGAGGCCGTCGGTCACGAAGAGTTGATCGCCGATCACCTCGACGGCACGCGAATCACGAATCCCGAACCCGGTCAGGTCGATGCCGCCCCAACCGGGGAGCAGCGTCCGGGTGGTCATGGAGGCCCGGAACACCTTCTGCGCGTTGTTCACCGCGACGAGGTCGCCGGTGGCGTCGTCGAAGTCGATACCGAACATGTTGGTCAGTCCCGAGATCGAGAACGCGGTGCCAAAGGAGTTCGAAGCGAAGTCGTAGGTCCGCAATGTCGAGCCGATCACGGCGTAGAGCTTGCCGTCCGCGAGCCGCCAACCGGCTCCGGTCCACTCTGACGCCAGTGGTTGCCAGGCGTCGAGCGCTAACTGGTTCGACGAGTTGCGCACCAGACGGAAGACGGTGGGCGTCGCGCCCGTGCTCCCGGAGAACGCGTACATGACGTCGGCGTTCGCGTCGTACGCGATCGCTTCGAGGTCTTCGGTACGCGCCGAACCGGCGGTGTTGCTCCCTCCGAGCTGGCGCACCGCATTGAAGGTGCTCTGCGCGATGGTGCGGCGCAGTACGCCGGTCGTGCGGTCGATCTCGCGGATCGCGTCGC
>JANPMG010000208.1:0-22640 GCA_031422675.1 Acidimicrobiia bacterium
CTCGCATCCACCGTGCTCGGCCTTGCGCGAGCGGTGCTCGCGGTGGTTGCGCTGGTCGGCGTCGTCTTAGCGCCGCAGATCGGGCGGGTGATCGCAAGCGGCGCCGAGAACACGGCGACGCGCGCGGACAAGGCGGCGCTCGCTACGTTCTTCACCCGGTTCTTCGTCTTCCAGGTGCTGCTCTACGCGGTCGGCACCGTCGCCACCGCGGTCCTCTATGCGAAACGACGGTTCGTCGCGACGGCCATGGCGCCGATCGCCAACACGGTTGCGGTCGTCGGCGCGCTCATCGTGTTCCGAACGATGGCCGGACCAAATCCGGGACTTGTGCTCTCCGGACCCGAGAAGCTGACGTTGGCGCTGGGCGGGATGCTCGGAGTCATCGGCTTCGTCGGTGTCCCCGCGGTGGCACTCGCGCGTACCGGATTCCGCCTTCGTCCTCGCCTTGCCCGACCGGACGCCGTGTTGGCCCGACTGCTCAGACTCTCCACGTGGGCCGTCCTGCAACACGGCGGCATCGGCATCCTCCTGGGCGCGGCGATCGCCATGGGCAACCAGGTGACCGGTGGGGGAGGCGTGGTTGCGTATCAGTTCGCGTTCGTGGCGATTATGGCGCCGTACGCGATCCTCGCCCAACCAGTGCAGACCACGATCCTCCCGGAGCTCAGCAACGATGCTGATCGCGGCAACCTCGCGCGGTTCGCCACTCAACTCCGATGGGCGCTCGACAACATGGCCGTGCTCGTCATCCCCGTGTCGGCGGCGATCGTGGCCCTCGCGCTCCCGGCAATGCACGTCGCCGCGTTCGGCGCGAGCACGGGCGGCGCGGGACTGCTCGCCGCCGCGCTCGCGTCGCTCGGACTCGGACTCTTCCCGTACAGCGCGTTCCTACTCTTCGCCCGCGCGTCCTACGCGCTCGGTGATGCCAAGACGCCGGCGATCATCGCGTTGATCACGGCGGTGATCGGTGCCGCCACGATGTTCGTCGTCGGTGGTTTCGTCCACGGTGACGCGCGGGTCGGCGCGCTCGGCATCGGCCACACCGTCGCGTACACGCTCGCCGCCGTGGCGATGGGCGTCGCGTTACGAAGACGCCTCGGTCATCCGATCTTTCCGAGCGCGTTGCCGCGCACGGCGCTCATCGCCGGGGTCTTGGCACTCGCAGCATGGCTCGTCCACCAGCGGGTCGAACCCACAGGTCGCGGCGAGGCGTTGCTGTTCCTCGCGCTCGTCGGACTCGTTGGCGGCGGCCTCTACGTCGGCGCGCTCCGCACGATCCGGCGGCGGTTGCGGTCACTCCCATCGCCGCCAGATTTGGCCGCCGACCCGGATGCCGCGCTCGACGTCTGACCATCGCGAACGCGCGCGCCGAAAAACCCCGGCGGGCGATCAGCCCGCCAGTAACCACGCCGGCCGGGCCACTCCCGCGGTGTCGAGCAACTCGCCGAGCTGGCGGTTCGGCTCGTCGAAACGGGCCTGCAAACTCGCGGTCAACTCGTCCGACACGTCGGGGGACCCCATCGGTCGTCCGTTGACGGCGAAGTACATGGACCGCAACCGACGCTTCACCCCCGGCACCCGGCGCAGCAATCGCTCGAGACCGTCGTTGGTCCGCAACGCGACGGATTGGAGCCGGGCGAACTTGAACGACGTGGTCCGGTTCTCCGACCGGAGGCCGGCCCGTCCGAGCCGTTCGGGATCGAGACCGAGAAACGCCGACACCGCGGCCAAGACCGGTGCCCCCTCGGACGTGAGCTCCTCGAAGTAGACCACCTTCACGGCATCGGGCCCGAGCACGTCCCACCACTCGGCCAACCAGTCGGCGTACCGACCGCCCCGAACCGCCATGTACTTCTCGTTCGCGGGGTCCTCGAAATCACGATCGGTGAGCGCGTCGGCGCGGGCGAGGTAGTCCTCGAGGGGCAAGTCACGCGGTATTCGCAGCCGCACCTTCTGGTACTCGAAGAACGAGAGCGCCCGGCTTACCGGCTCGCGCAGCACGATCACGATCTTCGGATTCACCACCGTCGAACGGATCGCGTGGGCCACTGCGGCGCCGCCGTAGAAGTATGAAGGAGTGGCTTCGAGCCGCACCGGGCGGTCCGCGCCGGAGAAGTATCCGTCCCACACCGACACCGGCTTCAGCGCGTGTCCGTAGCGCGCCGGCAAGAAGTACCGCGTCTCCTTGATCGCCGACGCGACGACGTCGGGATGCTCCGCGAGCGACACATACAGCGACGTGGTTCCCGCCTTGTTCACCCCCGCGATGATCGCGTCGACGCGCTCCATCGGCGGAGTGTAGAGAAGTCAGATCGCGTTGGTGACCACCAGGACGAGCGCGACGGCGGCGATCGCGATTCGGTACCAGCCGAAAACGGCAAGGGTGTGCCGTTCCAGGTACGTCACCATCCAGCGCACCGAGACCACGGCCGCGATGAATGCGACCACGAGTCCGACCACCGGGGTCAGCAGTCCGAACGTGTCCACCATGACGGACCCGTCCTTGATCACCGAATAGGCCGTGGCGGCGCCGAGTGTGAGGACACCCAAGAGGAACGAGAACTCGATCGCCGCAACCATCGAGAAACCGAGAAACAGTGCGGCCACGATTGTGACGAGACTCCGGCTGGTTCCGGGCCACATCGAGAGCACCTGCGCCACACCGATGATCAGCGCGTCTCGGGTCGTCAACGCCTCGAGCGCGCGGCCGCCGGGCCGGTTGATCACGCCGCGCCGCACGAGCACGAGGATCGCGATCCCGCCGAGCGCCCACGCGCCGATCACCGGTCCGACACCGAAGAGAGACTGCTTGATGAACTTCTCGCCGATGACACCGATCACCGCGGCCGGTACGAACGCCACCGCGAGTGCGAGCAGGAGTTGGCGCCCCGCTTCACTGCGCTTGGTGACGCCTTCGATCATGGTCACGAACCGATGCCGGTACAGCCCGAGCACCGCGACGATCGCCCCGGCCTGGATCGCGATCTCGTAGGACTTCAAGGTGTCGCCGGCCGGTCCCGAGTGCGGCAGTCCGAGGATGCGAGAAGCCACGAGGAGGTGACCGGTCGATGACACGGGGAGATACTCGGTGATGCCTTCCACGAGTCCGAGCACGATCGCCTGACCCACGCCGAGACCGACGTCTGCGATGTGGCGGACGGCGAGCATCGGATCCGCGAGGACCGGGCCGGCGGCGAGCACGAGGATCACCGCGGCGAGCATCGGGATCGTCATGAACCGCCGGAAACTGCGCGCGCCGACCGACCGAGAAGTGATTGCGGTCATGCATACCCCGAGCGCTCGAACGTGATGTCGAGCACCGTATCGAGTTCGACGCACGCGTTGTCCTCCGCGTATCGCTTGCCCTGCACGTTCCAGAAATGGGCCGGCGCGTCACCGAGCGGAAACGGACCCCAATGCCACGTTCCCCGCGCCAGTGCGAAGCCCTCGAGCGGGGCGACAACGAAGGCGCGCACGGCGCCGAGATCCGCGGGGTTCTGGAACGTGGTGCCCGCAGGCGCCACCGCCACCACGGAATCGACGTCGAGCGCGAGCAACGTTTGCGTGTGGGTGTCGTGACGGTAGAACCGATCACACACGACGCCGCGCTCGGTGTGATCAACCTCGGCCGCGGTGTGGCAGATCACGTTCACGTGCGCGTCGTTCCATGCGAACTCGAACCGCACGCTCTCGTCGGCCGGATCGGTGTCCGCGACGGGGAGCCAACCGAAGGGCAGGAAGGCCTCCGGCGAGAGGCGAACCGCCACCACCTCCCGCATCACAGCCCCCACGCGTCGCTCACTATTCCCTGATCTACGCTGCCCGGAAGGGCGAGAGTCTACGGCCCGAAACCATCAAGCTTTTCACCCGGGAGCGCCCATGGACGTTCGATCGATCGAGGACGTTGCGCCGGTCGTCGAGCACAACGGCACCGTGCCCGTCTGGTGGCTCGTGAGTCCCCGCGAGATGTATGACATCACTGCCGGCGGCCACTTGGAACTCGTGAGTGAGTTCGAGGTTGCCGGCGACGGCTTCGTGGACCCGCATTCCCACCCGACCCACGAGTTCTATTACGTCACCGCGGGGCGGGGCGTGATGACGATTGCCGACGAATCTCGGGAGATCGGCCAGGGCGATCTCGTCCACATCCCACCGGACACGGTGCACAGCTTGCGTCCGGTCAGCACCCATGCGCCGATCCACTGCTTCTGTTTCGCAGTCGGCGTGGCCGACGCCGCGGCCGTCGACTACACCAATCACTAGTGGCGCGTGTCCTCGTCACCCGTCAGCTTCCTGACGGTGGGCTCGATCCGCTCGTCGGGGCCGGCCACGACATCGTGACGCGCCGCGACGACACCCCCTTCACACCCGCCGAACTCAGCACCGCCATCCGAGATGTCGACGCGATCGTGTGTGTGCTCACCGACGTGCTCGACGCGGCCACGATCGAGGCCGCGCCGGCGCTTCGGGTCATCGCAAACGTGGCGGTCGGGTACAACAACATCGATGTCGCGTCCGCGCGAGCGCGTGGCATCACGGTATGCAACACGCCGGGTGTGCTCGACGAGACGACCGCCGACCTGGCGTTCCTGTTGATCCTCGCCGCCAGCCGGCTCGCCTCCGACGCCGAGGCCGATCTCCGCACCGGTCGGTGGGTTGGCTGGGCGATGAACCAGTACCTCGGTCACGACGTCAACGGCGCAACGTTGGGTCTCGTCGGCTACGGCCGCATCGGTCAAGCGGTGGCCCGACGGGCGACGGGCTTCGGCATGAACGTGGTCCATCACACTCGCTCGGACACCGGCGAACCGGGATGGGTCGCTCGCCTGCACGAGCTTCTGCGCGCCGCCGACGTCGTCTCCGTCCACGTTCCGCTCACCCCCGAGACGACGCAGCTCATCGGACCCGCCGAACTCGCCGCGATGAAGCCGAGTGCGGTACTCGTGAACACCGCGCGCGGGCCGGTCGTCGACGAAGCCGCGCTCGCCGCCGCGCTCGCCGACGGCACGATCTTCGCCGCCGGGATCGACGTGTTCGAACGCGAACCGGAAGTGCACCCGGCGCTGCTCGCCGCACCGCGCGCGGTGCTGCTCCCCCACATCGGATCCGCCACCGTCGGGACCCGCACCCGCATGAGCCGGCTCGCCGCGCAGGGTGTGACCGACGTCCTCGCCGGACGAGTTCCGTCGAACGCGCTCACCTGAGCGGCGGCGCGGCGCGCCTCAGCCGGCGCGATCCAGTTCTTCGGCCACGATGGCTGCGAACGCGTCGATGTCCGTCGGCGTGGTGTCGAAGGCGGTCATCCACCGAACCTCGTTCGCGGTCTCGTCCCAGGTCCAGAAGAACGAGCGTGCCTGGATCCGTTCGATCACCGCGGCCGGAACCGTGGCGAACACGCTGTTGACCTCGGGTTCGCGCGTGAGTACCACCCCCGGGAGATCGCGCACCGCATCGGCCAGCCGAACCGCCATCGTGTTTGCATGCGCGGCATTGCTCAGCCAGAGCCCGTCGGTCAGCAGCACCTCGAACTGGGCCGAGACGAACCGCATCTTGGACGGCAACTGGGTCGCCTGCTTGCGAATGAACTTCGCGTTGGCGCCGAGGGCCGGGTCGAAGAACACGACTGCCTCGCCGTACATCATCCCGTTCTTGGTACCGCCGAAACTCATGACATCCACACCGGCATCGATCGTGAGCGCCCGCACGTCGCACCCGAGTGCGCTCACCGCGTTCGCTATGCGCGCGCCGTCGAGGTGTACGCGCATTCCGTGGTCGTGCGCGGCGTCACACAGCGCGTGGAGTTCGTCGACGGAGTACAGCGTTCCCCACTCGGTGGACTGGGTCACCGATACGACCGCGGCCTGCACGTGGTGCTCGTCCCCGATGCCGAGCCGGCTGCGCTCGACGTCCGCGGGCACGAGCTTGCCGTCGGGAGTGGGGACGGTGAGCAGTTTGGATCCGGTGAAGCGCTCCGGCGCGCCGCATTCGTCGACTGCGATGTGCGCGTGGTCACCACACACGATGCCGTCCCAGGGTTGCACCAGCGACTGGAGCCCGACGACGTTCGCCCCGGTACCGCCCCAAACGAAACACACCTCAACCGGCGCGTCGAAGAGTTGGCGAAAGGCGGCGGTCGCGCGCTCGGTCCACGCATCGGACCCGTAGGCCAACGCGTGATCGGCGTTCGCCGCGACGATCGCGTCCATGATCGCCGGGTGAACTCCCGAAGCGTTGTCGGACGCGAAACTCCTCACGGTTGGTCAGCCGGCCTCGCCGAAACGAATCGCGGTCGTATCGAGCTTCAGCAGCTTCACGGTGCTCTTCCCGCTACGCAACGCTTCGAGCATCGCGGTCTCGCCCTTCACCCGCTCCGCCGCTTGCGCCATCACGGTCTCGAGATGTTCGCCGGGCACGATCACCACACCGTCGGCATCGCCGACCACCCAATCGCCGCGCACCGCCGCCGCGCCACCGCAACGGATCGGAATGTTCACCGCGCCGGGCTGGTCCTTCGTTGCGCCGCGCAACGCGATCGTCGACGCGAAGACGGGGAAGCCGAGCGTCTCGATGGCGAGGATGTCCCGCACCCCGCCGTCGATCACGAGCCCGCCGATGCCACGGGACTGCGCGCCGGTGGTGAGGATCTCGCCCCAGTATCCGAAGTCCGACAATTCACCCACATCGACGACGAGCACACTCCCCGCCGGCGCCTCGGCTGCGGCCACGTGCACTGCGAGGTTGTCGCCCGAGGTACAGCGAACGGGGAAGGCCGGCGCCGCCACGCGGGCGCCGGGCCACGCCGGGGCGATGCGAGGGGCCATGATGCGCGCCCCGGACTCACCCAACGTGGCCGACCCAAAGTCGCGCAACCAGTTTCTGGTCTCCGCGTGCGTGGGCATATGAATCGATCCTTCGGTGGTCGGTACCTGCTCGCTGATGGCGGAGGGAGAGGGATTTGAACCCTCGAGGGGGCTAACACCCCCTACTCGCTTAGCAGGCGAGCACTTTCGGCCACTCAGTCATCCCTCCGAGTGGCTCGGAAGTATACGGACCGTGACCGGCAGTCCCGACCCGGCCGGACCCGGCAGCTCGCCGGCTCACACGGTTCGATCGCCGAGATGGCCGCCGATGTGACCGATCACCACCCGGCGGTGCTTCGCATCCAGATAGCAGTAGATCCGGAGGATCTGACGACCGGCGCGGCGAATGTGCGGACCCAACATGACGACCTGT
Source organism: Acidimicrobiia bacterium (assembly GCA_031422675.1). GTDB lineage: Bacteria > Actinomycetota > Acidimicrobiia > IMCC26256 > JAENVU01 > JAENVU01. The sequence goes on from JANPMG010000208.1 coordinate 7,234, forward strand.
CCGTCGTAGCGCCGCTGATACTCGGAGGCGAACTTCTGCTTGGCGTCCTCGGAGATGTCGCGCGCCCAGTCGAGCCCGCGTCGGCGCGCCTCGGCCGAGAAATCCCCCGCCAGCGCGTCGTCGGCCCAATCGGCGGCAACGGCCTCGAGCCGCATGAAATCCGCCCACGCGAGGTCGGCGCGGTCGTAGTGCCACGCGCGCGCTGAGCGCTCGGCCTCGGGCAGGACCACGAGGTGGGGGAGTCTCGATTTCGCCCACCGCACCGCTTCGGTCAGGGTCCGGACCTCGGGCGAGCCAGTCGGGGCGTCCTCCGGCCGGGTGGCGAGTTGGAGGTACGCGTTCTCCGCGCGCACCCGCAGTTCGTGCTCGCGTTCGAGCGCATGCTCGAGCCGGTACACCGCATCGTCCGCGAGCAGCAGCTCGCTCTGATACTCGTCCACCAACTCATGCGCCGCGGCACGATCGGCGGTGACGTCGTTTCGCAACCGCGCCAACTCGGCCCGGCGTTGGGTGAGCTCGGCGGCATTTCCGGCGCGCGCCAACTTCGCGACGGCGGGGTCGTCGTCGATCCGCAACACCGCGGCGTCCACCACCATCCGGCGCACCGCGTCACCCACCCGGGCGCGCGGCCCGTCGGGTCCGGTCACCTCCTCCTCGCGCCAGTGCGGGTGCCGATCCACCGGATCCGCCGAGCGCCAATCCGGCCACAGCAGCCGCACACCCCCCGGCTGCACGCTGCGGGCAGATCCCAACTCCCGTCCGACGGCGGCCACCGCGGCCTCGCTCGTGAGGACGACCACGTGCGCCAACCCCGCCAGCGCCTTCGCCATCCCCGCGGCATCGGCGCGGAGCCGTCCGCTGCGGTCCGGCGCCGCCAGGAGCACCGGCAGCCGGCGTCCACCACGCACGAACGCGTCGAGTTCGACGGCGCGAGCCACATCGACGCGATGGGGGCTCGATCGCAGCACCCACCCACCGTCGACGCACTGCACTGCGTCCACCAACTCGTGCACCAACGCGGGCGCACCCGGCTCGTCCGGCGGGTGGCCCCGGACCTTGCGGTCCTGGGACTCGAGTCCTTCGCCCACCACGATCCGGCCGTCACCGTCGGCCGTGGTCACGATCTGAACCACGGTCCGCCGCCAGAGCGTTGCATCCGTGTCGTGCGGCCGCGTCCAGGTGAGCTCGAACGCAACGTCGCCCTGGTGTTCCACCACGCGCCACCCGACTCGGGCGTGCGGCGCCGGGTCCCAGTGTTCGGACCCGTCCGTCGGCCACCCGCCGTACGCGGATCCGATCCACCGTTTGGTCAGGGCCCGCGCGGTCAGCGGATCCCGCCCGGCAGGATCCGCCAACTCCAGCAGACAGGCGTATGTCCGGCGCACGTTCCTCCTCGGCACCGCCTCACGGCGCGCGCTCGACCACTGCTCGGTGGCGGCCGTCCTCAGGCGGTGACGATCTCCTCGATGCGCGCCAACGTCTTTTCCATTGCGTCACGCGTGCGCCCGGCCAGCGGTCGTACCAGCGCCTTGACCTTCTCCTCCGATATGTCCCACGTCTCGCGCACGAGCGTTCCGCCGTCGGTCGGTTCGAGCTCGTAGCGCCAGATTCGTCCGCCGCCCACCTTGGCGAAGATCCCGGGGGGTCGGGTCTGCCACGCGATCTTGCGGTTCTCCTCGTACTCGATCACCGTGCTCTCCATCGAGTACGGGATCCCCGCCTTCATGTGCATCCCGAACCGGGACCCGAGGTGCAACGGTTCCGACGGTCCGTCCTTGGCGTCCCGGACCGTGCCCGATCCGTCGATTTCGCGATGGCGACCGGGGTCCGAGATGAGCGGAAAGATCCGCTCTGCGAGGGCGGGAATGACCCGCTCGACCGATACGACGTCTGGATTCTCCGGCATGGACCCACGGTAGCGGCCGGCCCGGCATCATCACCCCTTGCCGAGTGGCAGCGCCTCGGTTCGGACCGGGGGCGGGCGGTACCGTCGCGGGTGATGGAACCGCTGCTCGCGCTCGAACGCATCGCGTACCTCCTGGAACTCAGGGGCGATCCGCGATACAAGGTGGAGGCCTTCCGCAAGGCTGCCGATGTCGTGGCCACCACCCCCGGGGCCGAGATCGCCGCGCTCGCCGGTTCGGGCGGCCTCAAATCCCTTGCCGGGATCGGTGACACCAGCGCCCGGGTGATCACCGAGGCCCTCGCCGGGGGCGTGCCCAGCTACCTCGAACGACTCGAGCTGGACACCGCGGCCGCAGACGATCTCCAGGCCGGCGACGACGTGCGCGGGTGGCTGCGCGGCGACCTGCATCTCCACACCAAGTGGTCAGACGGTGGCGCAGAGATCGAGATGATGGTCCGCACCGCCATCGAACTCGGCCACGAGTACCTCGCGATCACGGACCACTCACCGCACCTGTCGATCGCGCGCGGCCTCGAACCCGAGCGGCTGCGTGAGCAACTCGACGTCATCGATCGGCTCAACGAGGAGTTCGCGCCGTTCCGCGTCCTCACCGGCATCGAGACCGACATCCTCGACGACGGTTCCCTCGACCAAGACGAGGACCTCCTCGCCCGCCTCGACGTGGTGGTGGCGAGCGTGCACTCCGCGTTGCGCATGGAATCCCGTGCGATGACCACGCGCATGGTGACGGCCATCGCCAACCCACACATGGACGTGCTCGGCCACTGCACCGGCCGGCTCATCAAAGGCCGCGGGAGGCCGGAGAGCGAGTTCGACGCGGAGCTCGTGTTCGCGGCGTGCCGTGAGCTCGACAAGGCCGTCGAGGTCAACTGCCGGCCCGAGCGTCTCGACCCACCGCGACGCATGCTCGCGATGGTGGACGACATGGGCGTGAAGATCGCGATCGACACCGACGCCCACGCGCGGGGCCAACTCGCCTGGCACGGGTACGGTTGCGCGCGCGTGGCCGACACCGCGATCCAGCCGGACCGCATCGTCAACGCCTGGCCGGTCGACGATCTCCTCGCCTGGACCGCCGCCCACGCGGCCTGAGATCTCGGCCCACGAGGACTCCGCCTGCCGGAGCCGCCTCGGTCAGGTGATCACGACGCCTTCGCTCGCGGCGAGCGTGAACAATCCGCGCACAGCTTCACCGTCACGGCCGCGATCGGTGCCGACGGTAATAGTGCCGTCATCGCCGATCGCCGCCGGCTCCTCGCCGAGGTTGAGGTACACGCGTGTGGTCGCGCCCCGGCGGTAGGCGAGCACCCCGGCCGGCGCGGCGACTGCGCTCCACGCCCCGGTCGCCAGATCCGGGTTCGTGGTCCGCAGCGCGATCAGGTCGCGCGTCAGGCGGAGCTGCGAACTCGGGTCGTCGCGCTGATCGGCCACGTTGGTGACGAGGTCACCGAAGCGGAGCCAGGGCGGCGCGTCCGGAGTGGTGAACCCGCCACCCGGCGTGGAGTCCCACTGCATCGGCGTGCGGACCGGATCTCGCCCCGCATGCGGGTGGAATCGCACGCCCACCGGATCGAGCAGCTCCTCGCGCGGCACGTCGGTGTCCACCATGGCGATCTCGTCGCCCTGATACAGCACGGTGGTCCCCCGCAGCGTCAGCAACATCATGAGCGCGCACCGTGCGCGCGCCGGATCGCCACCGGCCCACCGAGAGGGAAAGCGGGAGATGTCGTGATTGCTCCCGGTCCACACCGGCGTGCCGGACGCGGGCATCGCCGCTTCGGTCGCTCCGATCATCCCGCCGAGCGACGCCGCGTCGAAGCGCGAGTGTGCGAAGGGGATGTTGAAATCGAGGTGGAGCTCGTCGCCGCCGTCACCGAAGAACGGAAAGAGATCCTCGAGCCGTTCCACGAAGGTCTCGCCGATCAACAGCTTCGGCGGGTCGTACGAGTCCGCGATCTCACGCCACCGCCGATGGATCTCGTGCACCTCGGGCCGGTTCGAGTTGAACTCCTGGCGCTGGCCGCGGAACTGTTCCATGAACGAGTCCGCGTCGGTGGCGAGCGGGTTGTTCCGTAGCTCACGATCCTTGATGACCATGTGGGCCACGTCGATGCGGAATCCCGCTACTCCGGCGTCGAACCAATACCGAAGAATCCGATCGAACTGGTCCCGCACCTCGTCGTTCCACCAGTTGAGGTCGGGCTGCATGTCGAGGAAGTTGTGCAGGTAGTACTGGCCGCTGCGTTCGTCGAGTGTCCACGCGCTCCCGCCGAAGATGCTCACCCAATTGTTCGGCGGACCACCATCGGGCGCGGGGTCCGCCCACACGTACCAGTCCCGCTTCGGGTTGTCCCGCGATGACCGCGACGCCTCGAACCATTGGTGCTCGATGCTCGTGTGGTTCGGCACCAGGTCCATGATCACGCCGATGCCCCGGCGATCCGCCGCGACCACCAACGCATCAAGATCGGCCAGCGTGCCGAGGGTGGGGTCGATGTCGTAGTAGTCGGCGACGTCGTAACCGAAGTCCGCGTTCGGCGACACGGTGATCGGGCTCAGCCACACGGCCCGGATGCCGAGCCATTCCAGGTGGTCGAGCCGTTCGATCACCCCGCGCAGGTCTCCCACACCATCGCCGTCGGTGTCCATGAACGACCGGGGGTAGACCTGGTACAGGACCTGGCCGACCCACCACTGACTCGGATCACGAAACGGTTCGGGCATGGGCTCACGCTAGACATCCGCAACACGCGGCCGCGACCCGAGCGCGGACTACGGTCGGCCACGCGTGCCGATCAAGTATCTGGGTTCCAAACGACGCCTCGTCGGCGTGCTCGGCGCGCTGTTCACCGCGAGCGGTGGTGGCCGGGCGCTGGACCTCTTCACCGGCACCACCCGCGTCGCCCAGGAGTTGAAGACGCGTGGCGGCATCGTCACCGCAGTGGACCGCGCCCGCTACGCGCACCTCTTCGCCCGGAGTGCAATCGCCACCGACGCCCGCACCGTCGACCACGAACAGCTCACCAGTGAACTCGCGGCGCTCGATGCGCTTGCGCCCGAGCCGGGCTACGTGACCCGCACCTTCTGCGAGGACGCGCGCTTCTTCCGCCCCGAGAACGGCGCCCGGATCGACGCGATCCGCAACGCGATCGAGCCGCGCCGGGACCATCCGCACTTTCCGATCTGGTTGACGAGCCTCATCGAAGCCGCCGATCGGGTGGACTCCACCACCGGCGTACAGATGGCGTACCTGAAGCAGTGGGCACCGCGCGCCCACGGCCGCCTCACGTTGCGCACGCCGGATCTCCTCGCGGGCCCCGGGACGGCGATCCGCGGCGACGCCGTGGAACTGCTCCCGACCCTCGGCGCGTTCGACTTCGCGTATCTGGACCCGCCGTACAACCAACATCGGTACGAAGCGAACTACCACGTGTGGGAGACGTTGGTGGCGTGGGACGATCCGGAGCCCTACGGCGTCGCCCGCAAGCGCATGGAGTTGAGCGACCGCGCTCGGACCAGCGCGTTCAACCGGCGACGCCAGATGCCCGGTGCGCTGAGTGAATGCATCAGCGGCGTCGACGCCCGACTGCTCGTGGTCTCCTACAACGACGAGTCGTGGGTCGAACTCAGCGAGCTCGTCGACATGTGCCGACCGCGCGACGGCGTGGAAGTGCTCGCGTTCGACTCGAAGCGGTACGTGGGTGCCCAGATCGGCGGTTACAACCCGGCCGGGCGGCGCGTCGGCACCGTGTCGCACCTCCGCAACACCGAGTACGTCATCGTGTGCGGCGAACCGGCTGCGGTTGAACAAGCCACCGCCGCGGTCGGCCATCCCGACGCGACCGTGCGCCTCTAGGCTGATCCAGTGATTCGCCGTCCGTCCTTCGCGGCTCGAGTCACGATCATCGTCATCGTTGCGCTCGGACTGCGGGTGGCGTACGCACTATGGAAGGGCGACCAACCGGTCATCGGCGACGCGCTCTTCTACCGCCTTCAGTCCCAAGCGCTGGCGGACGGTCACGGCTTCGTGGCCCCGAGTGACTTCTACTTCGGTCGCAGGGTCTGGTCTGCGGAACACCCGCCGCTGTACACGCTGTACCTCTCGGCCGCGCAGGTGCTAGGGATCCGCGGCCTCACCGGGCTCCGACTTTGGAGCGCATTCCTCGGCGTCGCCACCGTGCTCGCCACGATCGCGGCGGCGCGCACACTGGCGGGCGAGAGAGTGGCGCTCATCGCCGGCGCGTTCGTCGCAGTCTCGCCGCTGCTGGTCATGACTGACGGACTCGTCATGTCCGAGAGCATCACCGCCCCCTTGGTTGCGTTGAGCATCTGGCTGGCCGCCCGCGCGCTTCGGTACCCGAGCCGTGCCGCGTTTGCATGGTTCGGCGTTGCCGCCGGACTCGCGGCCCTCGCCCGTGCCGAGTTGGTGATTCTCGTCCCCATCGTGCTCGGCGCGATCGCGCTGCGCCGAGCGGTCGGCTCGGCCCGCCAACGCGCCGAGTTCGTAGCTATCGGGTTGGTGCTGGCGGCCCTCGTGATGGCCCCGTGGGTAGTGCGCAACCTCACGACCTTCGAACGTCTTGTCGTGCTCTCGGACGGGTGGGACATCACCATGATCGGCGCCAACTGTCCGTCGACGTACTCAGGACCGCTGATCGGTGTCAACGACATCAGGTGTGGGACCAAGCTCCGGAACGACCCCGACCAGAGCGTCGAGTTCGCGCGAGCGCGCACGATCGGTCTCCGCTACGCGCGCGAGCATCTCGACCGTCTCCCGGCAGTCGGGTTCGCGCGACTCGGCCGCACGTTCGGGTTCTTCAATGCTCCCCAGCAGGTGGACATCGACCACTTCCTCGAAAAGCGGGAGCAGCCCATCTCCTACGCAGGCCTCGCCGTGTGGTGGCTGTCCGTGGGCTTCGGAATCCACGGCCTGATTCTGCTGCGCCGCCGCCACGTCTCGACCGTTCCGATCCTCGCTCCCGTGGTCGCGGTGGCGATCGCGGTCGTGATCAGCTACGGCAACACTCGGCTTCGCATTCCCGCTGATGTCGCCATGCTCATCGCGGCATCGGTCTCGGTCGGTGCACTCGTCGATCGGAAGCGCAACCAGTCGACGGGCACCAAATCCCACGACAACGGCCCGGCGCCGCCCGACACGCTGGACGGGTGAGGTCCGGGTGGAACCGGTTACGAAGCGGCGATCAGGCGGCCCAGGTCGCGGAGCTGCGTGGTCTCGGAGCCGAGCGTGAACTCGTACTGCTTCACCCAGTTGAAGTAGCGGTGGATCGGGTAGTCCAGGTCGATGCAGATGCCGCCGTGCACGTGCAACGCCGCGTGCACCACTCGGCTACCGGCCTCCGACGCCCAGTACTTCGCGGTCGCCACTTCCATCGCCGCGTCCTCGCCGGCGCTGAGTTTCGTGGCGGCTTGGAGCATCGTGAGTTCGATCGCCTGGGTGTCGATGTACGCGTCGGCGAGACGTTGCCCCACCGCCTGAAAAGTGGCGATGGCACGGTCGAACTGCTTGCGCTCGGTGGAGTACTGCGCCGTGATTCGCAGCGCCTCCTGACACGCGCCGGTGACGATGGCGCAGATGCCGACGGTCGTGCGTTGCAGCGCCCACCGCAGGATCTCGCGTCCCTCGACCACCTCGCCGATCCGATACGCGTCCTCCACGGTGGCGCCGTCGAGATGCATCACGAACTGCGGTTCGTGGTTCGTGGTGTCCTGCCGTTCGATTTTCACCCCGGGCTGGTCCACCGCGACGAGGAACATCCCGACGTCGCTCCCGACCCGCGCCGGCACCAGGACCCGGTCGCACGCCTGGGCCATCGGCACGCAGACCTTCTTGCCGTCGAGGTGCCACTCGGAACCCTGGGCCACGGCCGTGGTCATCGGCTCGTCGAACGGAGTTCCGAGTTCATTCAAGGCCGCGGTCACGATCATCTCGCCGGCCACGATCGGCGCCAGACCGGCGCGCTGTTCGTCCGAGCCGAACCGGTTGATCGTTTCGGCGCCGGTGACGAGGGTGTGGAGCAACGGCATCGGTGCCACGGCCCGCCCCTGCTCCGCGAGCAGGATGCACAGTTCGAGAAATCCGTACCCCAACCCGCCCACCGATTCAGGGAGCGCGATACCGAGCAGGTTGGCCTTGGCCAACTCCGCCCACGTTTCGCGGTCGAACCAGTCGACACTGTCGTCGAGCGCGCGCAAGTGTCCGAGGTTCATCCGGTCCGAGAGGATCTGGCGAGCCAGCCCGCGGATCTCGGTCTGTTCGTCGGTCAGCGTGAAGTCCATCGTCGTTCCCCGTCGGTCGGTTCGTGCGGTCGCTTCGTGCGGTCGCTTCGTGCAGTCGTGGTCGGTGCGGTCCTCAGCGCGGGGATCCGGGCATGCCCAGCCCGAAGATCGCGATCAGGTCCCGCTGCATCTCGTTGGTACCGCCACCGAAGGTGAGGATGTGCATGCTGCGCGTGCGGGCCTCGAGCCTGCCGCGCAGAACCGCCTCGGGCGAGTTGCCCTTCACCGGCGCCACCGGACCGAAGATCTCCATCAGCAGCCGGAAGGCCTCCAGGTAGAACTCGGTGCCGAACACCTTGATCGCCGACGCCGCCGCGGGGTCGAGGGCTTCGCCTCGGGTCGCGCCGTCGGCGATCTTCCAGTTGGCGAGGCGCAGGTAGTCGAGCCGGGCGTGGACCCGAGCCAGGCTGAGCTGTACCCACTCCTGGTCGATGACTCGGCTGCCGTCCGCGCGCGTCGTGAGCTTGGCCCAGTCGATGACGTCCTCCAACTGGCGTTCCACGATCCCGCTCGCGCACAGTGTGACCCGTTCGTGGTTGAGCTGGTTGGTGATGAGGCTCCACCCCGCATTCTCGTCGCCGACGCGATTGGTGACGGGGACGCGGATGTCTTCGTAGAACGTGGCGTTGGTGTTGAAGCCACCCATGTTCGAAATCGGTTCGCACTTGAAGCCGGGTACGTCCGTGGGGACGATGATCATCGAGATGCCCTTGTGCTTCTTCACGTTCTGGTCGGTACGGACCGCGAGCCAGATGTAGTCCGCGTCGGTGGCCAGACTCGTGAAGATCTTCTGGCCGTTGATGATGTACTCGTCGCCGTCACGCTCGGCGCGGGTGCGGAGCGACGCGAGGTCGGTCCCCGAATCCGGCTCGGTGTACCCGATGGCGAAGTGGATCTCGCCTTCGAGGATCTTGGGCAGGAAGAAGTCCTTCTGTTCCTGCGTGCCGTACTTCATGATCGTCGGCGCGACGGAGTTGATGGTCAGCATCGGGACCGGCGCACCGGCGCGCATCGACTCGTCGAAGAAGATGAACTGCTCGATCGCGGAACGGCCCTGACCGCCGTATTCCTTCGGCCAGCCGATGCCCGCCCAACCGTCCGACGCCATCTGCTTCCAGATGCGGCGCGCCACGGGACCGACACCTTCGCTGTGCGACAGCTCGTCTTCCACCTGCGGTGTCAGCAGGTTGGCGTAGTAGCTGCGGAGTTCGTCGCGAAGGTCGGTGAGTTCGGGAGTGAGGCCGATGTACATGAAAATCCCCTGGTCGAGATGCGGCGCCGGGACTGTACGCCATCGCGCGAGAACGCGTTCTAGAGCGCGTCGGGTGCAAAGGTGTCGCAGCGGCTTGGGTCGGCCCGGCGATAGCCGATCGAGAACCATTTCTGGCGCTGGGTCGCTGAGCCGTGCGTCCAGGACTCCCGGTTGATCGCGCCCGTCGCCGCCTGCTGGATGCGATCGTCACCCACGGCCGCGGCGGCATCGAGCCCGGCCTTGATGTCGTCGTCGGTGATCTGCTCCACGAACCCGGTCGCCACTGCGTTGGCCGCCCACACCCCGGCGTAGCAATCGGCCTGGAGTTCGAGGCGGACCGCCCCAGACTTCGGGCCCTCCCGATCGTTGCCGACCCGTGCGTTGGTTCCGAGCAGGTCCTGCACGTGATGGCCGTACTCGTGGGCGATGACGTACGCCTCCGCGAACGGTCCGCCCGCAGCGCCGAATCGGCTCGTGAGGTCGTCGTAGAAGCCGAGGTCGATGAAGATCTTCTTGTCCGCCGGACAGAAGAACGGTCCGGTCTCGGCGCTCGCGGGCCCGCACCCACTCTGGGTCTGGCCACTGAAGAGCACCGTCTGGGTGTCCCGGTACCCCTGGATCTCGCCCTGCCAAAACCGCTGCACGGAGTTCACCACCGCCACCAGCCGACAGTCCTGGCGCTGGTTGGCATCGGATCCGGTCCGGCACGACTCCGACAGATCGGTGTTGTCGCCCGCGCCACGAGGGGTCAGCGCCGCGCCACCGCCGCCACCACCGCCCTGACTGGTGAGGAACAACACCGCGACGAGGACCAGAACGCCGAGGACACCGCCGCCTCCCAGCGCCCGGCCGCGGCCGCCACCGGCCAACACACCGCCGAGCACACCACCCAACCCGCCGCCGAGCCCGCCGCCCGGCCCACCTCCCGCGCCTCGACGGTCATCGATCTGACCGGCGTCAAGCCCCGCGTTCTTGCGAAATCTCATCCCGGTTCCCCTCGTTCGTCCCCGACGTCGTGATTCTTCCCTACCCACCCGCCGGGGCCCGCCAACCGGGCGCGGCGAGCCCGAGCAGGTGGACCCGAGTCCGTCGAGCGGGTCGTCGTGCGCCGGCCCGGAGCCGGTGTGCGGGTATGAGACGATGATCGGCGCATGCAGGTGGCCACCGAACCCGCGTCCCCGGTCGGTGAATCCGCGCCGGCTCGCGGCCCGAGCAAGTACATCCCATCGTTCGACGGCATACGCGGCGTTGCACTGGTCGCGGTGCTGCTCTACCACGGCGGATACAGCTGGCTACCGGGCGGGTTCTTCAGCGTCTCGACGTTCTTCACGCTGTCCGGATTCCTCATCACCCGGCTGATGCTCCAGGAGATGCAGAAGAACGGCCGGCTCGCGATCGGCGCCTTCTACGTCCGTCGAGCCCGGCGGCTCCTGCCCGCCGCGATCCTCACGCTGCTCTTCATCCTCGTCGCCCGCGACAGTTTCGGCGACATCTCACCGGAGCGGCTCCGTGGTGACGTCGTGGCGGGACTCGCCTACGGCGAGAACTGGTGGCTGATCTACACCAAGCAGGCCTACGGCGCGATCTTCGCGGTGGGTTCACCCGTGCAGCACTTCTGGTCGCTCGCCATCGAAGAGCAGTACTACGTGGTGTTCCCGTTGTTGTTCTGGGCGCTCTACCGCGTCATTCGGAATCCGGCCGTCATCGTCGGTGGGCTCGTTGCGATGACCCTGGGCAGCCTCGTGGTCGCGGCCGCGTTGTCGTCGGATCTCACGCGTACCTATTACGGCACGGACACCCGCGCCGCAGAAATCCTCTTCGGCGTGCTGTTGGCCTACGCCCTCAGGCGCTTCGACCGGCCGGAACGGTCACGCGCCACCCGCACGACGATCGACGCCCTCGCCATCGCCGCGCTCGCGGGCACCGTCGTCCTCTGGTTGAGCGTCGGACTGCACGACGCGTTCGTGTTCCGCGGCGCCACGCTGCTGAACGGGATCTTCACCGCCACGATCATGGTGGCCGGACTCCAGCGCGGCGTGATCGCCCGCTTCTTCTCCTTCGAACCGTTTCGCCGACTCGGATCACTCAGCTACGGCATCTACCTCCTGCACTGGCCGATCTTCGTGATCCTGACCCCGAACCGGCTCGGGCTCAGCTTGCTGGCGACGTTCTCCGTCCGGCTGCTGGTGACGTTCAGCGCCGCCACGCTGATGTACGTGCTCATCGAGAACCCGGTCCGATCCGGTCGCATGCTCAAGGGGGCGAGCTTCTACGTGGCGATAGCGCTCGGCACCGCCGCGGTCCTCGGCCTGGCCGTGGCGATGCCCAACTCGAACGCCCAGTCGATCGATCTCAACTCCGCCGGCCCAGTTGCGGGCCAGCTCGACGCGCTCGTCAAGGCACCCGCCGTGGCGGGTGACACGCGCGTGCTGCTCGTCGGTGACTCGATGGGCTGGTCGGTGTCGGTCGGCCTGGCCGAGTGGGGCGAGAAGAACAACGTGCAGGTCGGTCGGTACACCGCGCTGGGGTGCGGCGTGGGTGGGCCCGGCACCCTCAACTATCTCGGGCTCATCCGTCCGACGTTTCCCGACTGTGCGGACTGGCAGCGCCTCATGGGGACCGCCGTCCGCGAGTTCGACCCGGATGTGGTGCTCGTGGTCGTGGGCCTCGCCGACATCGCGCCCCGCCGCTTCCCCGACGGAACCTTTCGCAATATCGGGGAGCCCGCGTTCGACGCCCGGTTGAAGCAGCGGGTGCGGACGATGGCCCGCACCCTCACCGCCACCGGCGCGCGGCTGCAGTGGGCGACGTTCCCCCACGTGGACATCCCCTACAACGCCGGCGGCACCGGCACTCCACCGTTCGTCGAGAACGAGCCGGTCCGCATCGACCAGTTGAATGCGTTGGTGGCGGACGTGTTGGCGTCGATACCGAATGCGTCGATGGTGGACTTCGCCGGGTACGGCCGGAGCCGGCCCGGCGGTGAACTCGATCGCGAGTACCGACCGGACGGCGCGCACCTGAGTGTGGAGGGCACGGCCGACGTCGCCCAGTGGCTCGGGCCGAAGCTCGTTCGGTGAGCCGGCTCGCTCAACTCGACCCCGGAGCCGCGCCCCGGTCAAATCCCATCCCGATCGGCGTTGCAGTTGTGGTCGGCGCGTTCCTCGCCGTGCGGATTGCGTACTGGGCCGCCGGCGGCGGCTTCTCCACCACCGCGTTGGCGGATTCATGGCAACTCATCGACCTCGACCAACTCACCGCCCACCCGTTCCAGAGTGTTGCGCTGCTCCACACCCAGCCGCCTCTGTTCAACCTCTTCGTGGGATCGGTTCTGCGCTGGAGCCCACTCTCGATCGCGCTCACCTTCCAGATCGTGTACTTCGCGCTCTCCCTCATCCTCGTGGTCGCGTTGCGCGCGTTGCTGCTCGAACTCGGGTTCACCGCCGTCGCCGCCACCGCGGGCGCGGTCGTCGTGGCCGCCAACCCGGCCCTCCTGAGTTACGAGAACGCGATCACCTACGAGTTGCCGGTCACCGCGGCGCTCGTCGTCTCCGGGTTGCTCTGCGCGCGGTACGCCCGCACCCCGCGCGCGCGAACTCTGGTGGCCCTCGTCGCAGTCATGACCGCGATCGTCATGACGCGGGCACTGCTCCATCCGATCTGGTTGGCGCTGATGGTCGCCCTCGTGGTGGTCGGCGTCCGGCCCCGGATCGGAGCGGTCCGGATCGCGGCGATCATCGCCATACCGGTCGTGCTCGTGGGTGGGTGGGCGGTGAAGAACCGGGTGGAGTTCGGCGAGCCGAACCTCAGCAGTTGGCTCGGCATGAACCTGGCGCGCGGCGTGATCGCGCCGATGCCGAAGCAGGACATCACCGAGCTCATCCGGGCGGACACGGTGTCGCCCGCCGCGCGCATCCCCGCGTTCTCTCCGTACGCCGCGTACGCGCCCACCGTCGGCCCGTGTGAGACCGATCGCCGCGAGCCGGTACTGCGCGCGCTCAGGAAGCGCAACGGCCAGAGCAACTTCAACGCGGTGTGCTTCCTCGCCGTCTACCGCGACGGCCAACGCAACGCGTTCGCAGCGATCCGCGAGCGGCCCGCTGCGTATCTCGCGGGACGCCGGGCCGCCGCGGCGGCCCACTTCTCGTTCGAGCTCGGGCCCGGACTCCAGCCCTTCGCCGACAACTCGGTCCTGCGCAGCCTGAAGGACATCTACGACGTGCCGATGCTTCCGGTCACGGTTGCGGTCAACGACCGGGACTGGACCAACCGGCTGATTCCCAACGACCGCTCGCCCGCCATCAACCTCTCGGTCACATTGATGCTCGCCACCGGGCTCGTGCTCGCGCGAGCCGCGTTCAGTGCCGAGCGGTTGCTGCGCCGCCGCGCCCGTACCGGCGACCTCACGTGGGTCTACCTCGGGTTCACGGTGGCGTTCGTCACCGCGGTGTCGATCGCCACGGAGTACGGCGAGAACACCCGGTTCCGATTTCTCGTGGATCCGATCCTGATCGGCGCGCTCGTGGCCACCGTGGTCGACGGGCTGATGCGGCTCCGCGCGAGACGGCGGCCGATCACCGCGCCCTCCGGCGCATGAGCGCTACGGGTTCGTGCCGTCGGCGAGACCTTTAATCGCGTTCTTCGCCTGATCGACGCCCTTCTCGATCTTCTCCGTGTGCTTGCCGCCGGTCTTCTCGTCCACTACCTCGGCCAACTTGTCCACGGCGCCCTCCACCTTGTCCGCATGCGCTCCGAGCAAATTCTTCGCCTTGTCGAACAAACCGCTCACAGGAAACTCCTCGGTCGTCTACGGGTGGCCGACCAGTTTCGCGCGAGGACGATTGGACGCTCGCAACCGCGACCGGCGAGCCGGTGACGCTCCGTGGCGATGAGCGACGACGAAGCGGCCGGTCGCCCGGCCGCATTCGTCGAACGAATCGTTCAGAGCTTGTCGATCACGTGGTGGATCGAATCGCTGACGTGGTGGTAGCCGTCCTTGACGTCACTCCATGCGTCGGACTCGCCCGCGGTGAAGTCCTTCCCGGCGTTGTGCATGTGCCGGTCCAGGTCACGTCCGAGACGCTCGAGATGATGGTCGATGTCGCGGTAGGCCCGCTTGGCATCGTCACCGACCTTCGAGGACGCATCCTCGAGGTCACCGCCGAAGGACTCGAGGTCCCGCTTGGACTTGTCGTAGGCGGACCGGCTGGTGTCGCCGATCTTGTCGCCGGCCTTCTCGAGGCCGGACTTGGCGTCGTCATAGGCCTTGACCACGTCCGAGTGGAGGCTGCGGTCGACCCGCTTGACATCGCTCTTCGCCTTGGTCTCAGTGCTGCTGCACGCAGCGAGGGAGACGACGGCCAGGAGTCCGACACTGACGGTTGCGATTCTGCGCACTGAGTTCATCATGCTGCTCTATCGCCTCGGCTCGTCCGGTGGTTGAGGGGGTAAATCGGTCAACCCGAGATCGTCTTCCGTTGACGCGCGCTTCTGGCCGAGTACCCGCTCGAGCACCGATCGGCGGCCGGGCCACGCCTCGTAGAGCACCTCGACCGGAATCTGTCGTGCGGCATAGCGGAAGGCCAGCGCGACGACGACCACGTCATCGAGGGGGCCGATCACCGGAAGGAACTCCGGGATCAGGTCGATCGGCGAGATCACCCACAGGCCGGCGATGGCGACGGCCACCTTCGCTCGCCTCGGGACCCGGGGATCGCGCCGCAACCGACGCACCGTCGTGACGCAGTCGGGCAGGAAGCCGGCCAACTCTTTGAGGCTGCCCTCCGGTAGCCGCGCCGCCAGCAACACGAGCACCGTCCAGGACACCACCAGGAGTCCCACCGAGATCAGCACCAACCGCAACAACTCACGCCTCCTCCGAGTTCATGATCATGTTCTCTCGTGCGGGGCGCAGGTAGTGGTCATGTTCGC
>JANPMG010000209.1:0-20984 GCA_031422675.1 Acidimicrobiia bacterium
AGTACCGCCTGCGCGCCGCAACCGCGAAATCTCCCAGTGACTTCGATGCCCGTGACGGTGCGCTTCAGACGCTTTCGCTCGCGCTGTCGCCAACGACTGGCCACACGACGACGACTGCGTACATCAGCGTCGGTATCCACGGCGACTCGGTGATCGAGGCGAACGAACAGTTCATCGTCGAGCTCGTCTCGGCTTCCAACGACTATGCCATCACGCGCTCGCGAGGGACCGTGGCGATCATCAATGACGACCCCGCTCGAAACGGCCTCGGCATGGGGGACGTGCAGGTGACGGAGGGTTCCGCCGAGACGCGCGTCGTCCGGGTCCCGATCACGCTCTCAACTGCTGCGACTCAGCGCGTGACCGTGCGCTACCGACTCCGTGATGGAACCGCAATCTCGCCGTCCGACTTCGATGCCTTCGGAGGTGCCACCAAGACGTTGGTGTTCGCACCATCATCGACCACGGGCCGTACGGCGACGATTGCCTACATCGCGATTCCCATACGAGGGGACACGGCCGCCGAATCCAATGAGCGCTTCGGGATCCAGATCGTGTCGGCGATCGGCGCGCCGGTCTCTCGCGTCGCCGGCACGGTGACCATTCTCGACGACGACTGACGGCGGCGCCACCCCGCACCACGGCGCCGAGCGCGCCCCATTTTCACCGCAGAGATTCTCAACCTTGATCAAACACGTCCACAACCAGGAGGGCAGTGATGAAACGCACGACGAACAAGAGATCACCCAGGACAGGGCGCCTCGGTCACGAGGCTTGGGTGCCGAGCGCACGGCTCGGTAGTGCAATCGGTCGGACATTGATCGCGGCGTTGGTCGCCGTCGTCATCGCTCTCACCGTTGCACTACCGAGCCCGGCCTCGGCGGCACCAGACCCTGACCCCAAATCAGAGGCTCCGGTTCCCCACGAGTACGCACCCGGTGTCGTGCTCGTGCGGTACGCGCCGTCAGCGGCGCCGAGTGACCGCATTGCGGCACAGAAATCGGTGCCCACCGTGAACGTGCAGCGCATCTCGGCGCCGGCGGCCAACATCGACAAGATCCGCATTCAACCCGGCACCAAAGTGGAGGATGCGGTCAGGACATTGGCGCGCCAGCCCGGCGTCCTCTACGCCGAGCCCGACTACATCGTCCGCACCGCCGCGGTTGCGAACGATCCCTACCTCACTGACGGCAGTCTCTGGGGAATGGCCGGCGGGCAGTCCTCGCCCACGAACCAGTACGGCAGTCACGCCGTCGACGCGTGGGGTGCCGGAGTCACGGGCAGCCGCGACGTCGTGGTCGGCATCGTGGACGAAGGCATCGACATCAACCACCCGGATCTTGCCGCCAACATCTGGACGAATCCGTTCGATCCCCTCGACGGGCTCGATAACGACGGGAACGGATACATCGACGACATCAACGGCTGGGACTTCCACGGCGACAACAACACCGTGTACGACGGCGAGGGCGGGGACAGCCACGGCACTCATGTCGCCGGAACGGTCGCCGGCGTGGGCGGCAACGGTGAGGGCGTCGCCGGAGTCAGTTGGAACACGACGCTGATTCCCGCGAAGTTCCTCGGCCCCGACGGCGGAAACACCAGCGATGCCATCGCCGCGCTGGACTACCTCACCGACCTGTCGATTCGCCACGGGGTCAACGTGGTCGCGTCGAACAACTCGTGGGGCGGCGGTGACTTCAGCCGGGGCCTGAAGGACGCGATCGAGCGGGGCGGTCGAGCCGGGATCCTGTTCGTCGCGGCCGCCGGGAACTGGGCATCGGATACGGATGCGGCTCCCGTCTATCCCGCGGGCTACGAATGCATCGCGGGCGGTTTCGACTGCGTGATTTCGGTCGCCGCGATCAACTCCAGTGGCGAGCGCGCCGGCTTCTCGAACTACGGGGCGCGCACGGTGGACCTCGGCGCACCCGGCGAGGAAATCGTCTCGACGGTTCCGGGCAACCAGTACGCGTACTTCAGCGGCACTTCGATGGCGGCGCCCCATGTGACCGGCGCGATTGCGCTCTGTGCGGCCTTCGATCCGGCGACCACCGCCCGCGACCGAAAGTCAGCAGTACTCCGGTCCGCAACCGCGACCCCGTCGTTGGCGGGAATCACCGTCACCGGTGCCCGACTGGACGCGAACGCCATGACCTCACGGTGCCACACTGCCACCGCGCCGGTCGACGGGACTCCGCACGGTCTCACAGCAACAACGAACGGCGTCAACCGCGTGCAACTCGCGTGGCAGGACCGATCGAGTAATGAGGACGGGTTCGACGTCGAGACGGCACCGTCGAACCGCGGGATCTGCGGTGCGTTCGCCGACACCCGCTACGCGAACGCCGACAGCGCCGGCACCACGATCGATCAACTCGACGGCGGCTCCTCCTACTGCTTCCGCGTCCGCGCGACGAACGGCTATTCCGGTGGAAGCGTGACTCCATGGTCCAACGTCGCAACGGCAACCACGGACCGGACCTACGAATGCACCGCCACGCAGTACGACTGGATCGACCCGACCATCTCCGGCACGCAGCATCCGGTCGCCGACGACGATGAGGTCACCGTGGCCATGCCGTTCGATGTCACGCTCTACGAAGCCGGGGTCTCATCACTCCAGATCTCGGCAAACGGGTTCGCTCGTTTCGATGGGGGCTCAGCTACGAGCTTCGCGAACGTTGCCATTCCGTCGGTCGGCGATCCCAATGGCATCCTCGCTCCACTCTGGGATGATCTGAACCCGGAACAGAGTGGCGGGCTGTGGACCACCACCGTGGGCGCGGCACCGAACCGGCGCTTCGTCGTCGGCTGGATCGCCGTTCCCCATTTCGGCGGTACGGGAACCGTCAGCGTCGAGCTCGTCGTCGACGAGCGGACCAACGCGGTCACCTTTCAATACCAAGACGTCGACTTCGGTGATTCCCAGTTCGACGGCGGCGCGTCGGCAACCGTCGGCATGGAGGACCCGACCGGTCAGATCGGAACCCAGGTCAGCTACAACACCGCGTCCGTCGCCAACGGAACCAGCCAACGGTGCGTCCTGCCCTCGGACCATGAGGACTTGCCGATCGAGTTGTCCATCGGGAACGCGACCCTGATCGAGGGGAACCGGGAGACGCGCCGAGTGCGAGTGCCGGTCACCCTCTCCGAGCCGGCGCGCGCGCCCGTCACCCTCACCTACCGAACCGTCGGCGGTTCGGCGACGGCCGGTTCGGACTTCGTGGCCCGGCGCGGCGAGATCACCATTCCCAGGGGGTCGACGTCGAGTTATGTGCAGATCACCATCTCTGGTGACACCCGGCGCGAATCCAACGAACGCTTCTCCGTCAAACTCGAACCCGCGGTTGGCGTCACGCTCGGGCGAGCGACCGGAGCGGTCCGGATCCACGACGACGACAACGTCCGAGGGTTACGGATCGCGGCCGGCACGACGTCGGTGGTCGAAGGCCACACCGGTCAGCGGACACTGCACATCGCGGTGACGGTGTCGGCGCCGGCTCGTCGGGATCTGACCGTGCAGTACCGCACCGCCGACGGCACCGCAGTGGCCGGACGCGACTATCGGGCCGCGTCGGGGACGCTGCATTTCCCGGCCGGAACCACCACTCGGTTCGTCACGGTGAAGGTGCACGGCGACCGCACGGTCGAACGGTCGGAACACTTCGCCCTGGTCCTCTCCGGGAGGACCGGAGCGTCGATCGTCGCCGACGGCGGGCGCGCCACGATCGTCAACGACGACTGATTCGCCGGCGGGGAGTCCGGCTGAGCCCCCCTGGGCCGGGCCTCCCCGCCGGTGCTTGTCACCCATTGCGGATCTCTCGATCCGGAATCCAGAACGGAAGGAACTCATCATGCGGACACAGCTCCAAAAGACCATGTGCGTCGCCACCATCGCGGTGGTGATGGCGTCATGCGCGAGCGATCCGTCCACACCGAAGTCCGCGCCGTCGGGGACGGCATCCGCATCGAACTCGAAGCCCGCCACGACTCCGTCGTCGTTGGCTCCGACACCACCGTCGCCGACGCTCACCATCGAAGGTCCGCGCTCGATCTTCCTTGGAGTTCGCGAGCTCGAGCGTCAACCATTCGTCGCGAAGCTCGGTTCAGGCAACGGTCGGGCCGTGTTACCCAACACGAAGGTGGTGTGGTCCGTCGACGAACCGGCACTGGCGTCGGTGGACTCGGTGGGACTGCTGACGCTTCACGCCGAATGTGTGTCGTTCACGGTCCGCGCCGAGTACACGACCGTGGAAGGCGTCCAGCTCTCCGCCGACCAATCCGTGATGGTCAGAAGTGACCTGATCCCGCCCGGCGGTTGCCCCAGCGAACGCTGCATCGATGACGGCAGGGAACAGGGAAGCATCCCGATCGGTCGGTGTCTTGTGAACCCCAACCCGGTCGACGTTCCCGTGTAGTTCGCCAGACCTTCGCGGTCGATTTACGCGTCGTGACGATGCGCGATCGCGGCGGCGTAGACCGCTTCGAAACGCGGAACGAGTCGGTCCCACGAGAGCTCGGCGCGAGCGTGCGCGAACGCGTTGGCGCCGCGTGTGGCACGGTCGGCGGGGTCATTCACCACTGTGACGAGCGCGTCCGCCAGCGCATCGAGATCATCCGGAGGCACGAACCAGCCCGTCGGACGGACGGGGTCGAGGTTGACCATCGAGCGGAGTCCACCACTGCGACTGGCGACGACCGGAAGCCCCGAGGCCATGGCCTCGAGCGGGACCTGCGGATACGGATCGTCGACCGATGGCACGATCAGCGCGTCGCACGCGGCGAGTCCTCTCGGCAGATCGTCGTGGCCACGCCAGCCGGTGAAGTAGATGCCGTCGATTCCCTCGGCCTCCGCCACCGTGACCGGATGCTCGCCTTCCCACTCGCCGGGGTGGCCGCCCCAGACAACGAGTGATCCGGGTCGGGTGAATCGGCTTCGAGCCCGCGCGAACGCGCGGACCAATGTTGGCACCCGCTTGAAACCGAGGAACCGCCCGACGTAGAGCAGCACCGTCGCGTCATCGTCGGCTCCGAGGAGCCGGTCGAGATCGGCCTCGGTGTAGCGCAACGCTCCCGGAGGACCGGACTCCGTCCAACCTTGCGGATCCTCTACGAGGGCGTGTCGGAACGTCGCGCGCCGGTCCCGGCGTGCGTCGGCACGGGGCCGGAACCGCTCGATGTCCACTCCGTTCGCAATGGCGGTCACCCGCTCGGGATCAAGGCCGAAGGTGGCGATCGCCGACGTTCGGTTCTGCGACGAGACGGTGATGACATGGTCGGCGAGCTGAGCCTGCTGGCGCAGCCGCGCGGCCCAGAACTCACCGTGACGCCACGACGGCCAACGGGTGGTCTCCAACATCTCGGTCTGCGCCGCGTCGAGGCCGTTGGGCGCGTCGGCGTGTCCGGCTGCGTTCGTGACCATGGTTTCGAGCGTCTCGCCGAGGGTCGCCGCCAAAGCGGTCCGCTGCTCGATTGCCTCGATCATCTTCAGCTCGGTGCCGTGGAGATGCACGACCAACGGGACGCCGGGCCAGTCTCGGTGCACGGCGTCGAGCTGTGGCGTCAGGTGATGGAGGTGGAAGACGTCGGCATGATCGGCGCCTGCGTTCCGCAGCGGAGCCGCCCACGCGCTCGAGAGATGGTCGGTGAACTCCGGCGGGATCGACGCGAACACCACGTCCGGAACGTCGGCGCGGTCCTCATACGACGGGTGCATGGGCGGGGAGGCCGCAATCGCGTCGCCGCCCGCCGTGAATACGTTGGCCGCATCGGTGAAGTCGAGTTCGTGGACATCGAGTCCGTTGAAGAACGTCGGCGCGTGGGTTTCGTCGCCCGGGACCCCCAACGATCCGACGGCGAGTGAGACCGACCATCCGGCATGGGCCAGCGCCGGGCTCAGGTATCGCACGACGTACGCGGAGCCGCCGCGCGGGGAGAACAGCAGTCCCATCACGATCCGGCCTCGGCTCATCGCCGATGACCCTAAAGGAGTCGCGTGACTTCGGTGCCCTCGACACCGTTCGGCGTAGGGTCGAGTTCCGGCCCGTCCCGGCCCACGGAGCGATTCATGGAATCCAACCTGCTGCTCCCCGCCGTCGGCTACACGTCGCTCGATGAGTATCTGGCGGCCGGTGGTGGCCAGGCGTTACCCGCCGCCCTCCAGCGGGGCGGGGACTGGGTGCTCGATCAGTTGGAAACCGCTGCGCTGCGGGGACGCGGTGGTGCCGGGTTCCCGGCGGCAAGGAAGTGGCGATCTGTCATCGCCGGCGGTCCCGCGCTCGGGGATCGCTACGTCGTCGCCAACGGCGCCGAAGGCGAACCCGGCACGTTCAAGGACCGTTCCCTGATGCGGACCAACCCGTACCAGGTGATCGAGGGACTCTGCGTTGCCGCGCACACCGTCGGCGTGCGCGAAGCATTCATCGCAGTCAAGGCGAGTTTCACAGCCGAGATCGCGGCGCTGGAACGAGCGCTCGGCGAGATGGCCGATGCGGGTCTGATCGCGAACGCGCCGATCACGCTGGTGAGTGGTCCCGAGGAGTATCTCTTCGGGGAGGAGAAGGCACTCCTCGAGGTCATCGAGGGCAACGATCCGTTGCCGCGCTGGCTGCCGCCGTATCTGCACGGCCTGTTCGCGACCACCCCACAGGAGGGTTGGTCCGCCGGGGTCGGCCAGTCGGACGAGGTCGGCGTGACCGGTTCGAACCCGACGCTGGTCTCGAACGTGGAGACGTTGGCGAACGTTGCGTTGATCCTCACCCGCGGGGCCGATTGGTATCGGAACATCGGCACCACGGAGACGACCGGTCCGTTGATCTGCACGGTGGTCGGCGACGTTGCCCATGCCGGCGTCGGCGAGATCGAACCGGGGACGACGCTCGGCGACGTCATCGATCGCCTCGGCGGTGGCCCTCAACCCGGACGCACGATCAAGGCGGTGCTGTCAGGGGTGTCGAACCCGGTGCTGACGGCCGCCGCGTTGGGCGCGCCCGTCAGCTACGAAGGGCTCTCCGCGGCCGGTGGTGGGCTCGGCTCTGCGGGGTTCATCGTCTACGACGACACGCGCAGCATGCTCGCGGTGGCGCAAACGATGTCTCGGTTCTTGTACGTCGAATCGTGTGGGCAGTGCCGCGCGTGTAAGCAGGGATGCGGCGAGATCACCCGCCATCTCGACGTACTCGCGGACGGCACGGGCGACGTCGCCGACGTGGACGTCATCGGCCGTCGGCTCCGCAACGTCACCGACCAGAATCGCTGCTATCTCGGCCAGGAGGAACAGATCATCATCAGCAGTCTTCTGCGTGAGTTCCCCGAGGACTTCGTCGCAGGAATCGAACAGGACGATTCTCAACCACCCCTCCCCGTGCCCAAGATCGTCGACATCGTCGATGGCGTCGCAACGTTCGACCCGATGACGCGCCGCAAGCTTCCGGACTGGACCTACGCGCCGGACTGAGGACGTTGTTGGCTTCCGTCGACCGACCGACCGGAGATGACGTTCAGTACGCGAGAAGCGCCCCCGCCGCCGCCGTGATGTCGGCCACCTGCGGGAGGATGACC
This sequence comes from Acidimicrobiia bacterium, assembly GCA_031422675.1. Classification (GTDB taxonomy): domain Bacteria; phylum Actinomycetota; class Acidimicrobiia; order IMCC26256; family JAENVU01; genus JAENVU01. Next base: position 7,564 of record JANPMG010000209.1, read on the forward strand.
TCCTCGAGGGTCGGTTCGTACGCGACGTGCGTGTCGATCGCGCCGACGCGTCGGATCGGTGCGCGGAGTTCCGCGTACAGCTGGTCGGCCGCCCAGGCGGCGACCTCCGCCCCGAAGCCGCAGGTCACCACGTCTTCGTGCACCACGAGCAGCCGACCCGTGCGCCGAACCGACTCCGCGATCATGTCGCGATCCCACGGAACGATGGAGCGGAGATCAATGACCTCGACGCCCCGGTCGAGAACCGCCTGCACTCGGTCCGACGCATCGAGCGACTTTTGGGCCGTCGCGCCCCACGTGACGATGGTCAGATCGCGTCCGGTTCGACGGATGGCCCCGCGGCCGAACGGGACGAGGTAGCCCTCGGGGGGAAACGGATCACGCGCGTACGGCTGACGGAGCAAGTGCTTGTGTTCGAGGAAGAGCACCGGGTCCTCGCAGCGGAAAGCGGTACGAAGCAATCCGGCCGCGTCCCGCGCCCGGGACGGGAACGCGACGAGCAGCCCCGGGATGTGAGCGAAGATCGACTCACCGGACTGCGAGTGCCAGATCGCGCCGCCCGCGAGATCGACCTTGTCGGTGGAGACCTCGAACAGAGCTTCGTCCTCGGCGACCGTGTCTCCGACGCACTTGTACCAGTGGACGATCGTGCCTTCGGTAACCGTCTCGCCCAACTGCGGCATAGTGATGAGCATCGAACCCGTCCCCGATGTGGCGCCGTGCCGAATGTACCCCCCCTCGCAGACGTCAACGCCAACACGGCCAGCGCGGTTTCAGTGTGATGGCGCCGGGCGTCGCGGTGAGCCACATCCGTGACATCCTCCGAGACAAGGGCGACGGGGTGATGACCATCCTGCCCGCTTTGTGACCGACGCCGAGCTCGAGACGCGTCGGGTTCAGAGTTCGTCCGGGACCGCGTACGTCGATTGGTAGCGGTGGAATCGTTCGCGTTCCGCGTCGAGTTCGAGTCCGGTATCGGCCAATGCATACGTATGGACGCCTCGGTCGACCGAAGGCCGTGACGCGAGGTGATCGGTGATGGCGAGATCGAGTTCGGGCGGCGCGTCGATCCCGAGCCGCCCGTACACATCTCGAACCGTGCGTGCAGGATCGACCATCAGATCGGCGTAGCGCACGTCGACGAACGCCGCGTCGGGCAACGCACCGGATGCCCGCGCGTCCATGGTGTCGTCGAGCATGGCGGCATACCCGAGCGACACCCATGGTGCGATGGAGTTGACGTCGACTCGGTCGCCGCGCATCGATCGGATCGTGCCCATCAGGCTGATCGTCGACGGCACCGTCTTCAACGGGTCCCGATGAATCTGGATCACCCGCGCGTCGGGGTACACGGCGAAGAGGGTGCGGAGCTGGGAAAGGTGGCTCGGCGCCTTCAACACCCACCGTTGGGCCCGCGCTCGACGCTGGAGGGTCTGCAGCACCTTGCGGTGGTAGCGGTAGGCCTCGGTGTGATCGGCGCTGATGAGGTACGCGGAGTAACTCGGCACCTCGTACGTGCCGCCCCATTGGTCGGAGAGGAACTCGAGCATCGTGGCGAAGATGCACTCGTTCGGTTCGTCACCGTCGTTGCGGTGCATCGTTGCGTACTCGGGTTGGAGATCGGCCCAGAACGAATGCACCTGATGACCGGCCTCGCGCGCGATCGGGGCGTTCGGGCCCACCGCCTCACCCGGATGGAAGAGTTCCCACGTGAGCGGCACCCGGTTGGCGGGGTCGAGGGCGAGTAGCTCGTGGAGGATCGAGGTCCCCGATCGTCCGGTCCCGACGACGAAGATCGGCCGGGCGATCTCCTCGTCGAGGATCGTCGGGTCCTCCGCCCACGCCGCGGTCAGCAGGAGTCGTTGGCGCAGCGCCCGCACCAACTCGGTGCGCGCCACCAGCCGACCGGCGACCGTGAGGTGGGCTTCGGCCCGCAACGCGTCGACGAGCACGTGGAAATGGGGCCGCCACGATTCTCCGCCGAAGGCCTCGAGCCCGGTGCTCGTGCGCGCGGCGTCGAGCAGATCGCTGGGATCGAGCGAGACGAGGAACTCGGCGCCACCGACGGCGGGGCCGTGCGCATTCAACCGTTGGAGCCACGGCGGCGGCTCAGGTCGGGTCCAGGACACCGTCGGCTCCTCTCAACTCCACCGGCGCTGCGCCGCAAGGGCGCGGGCGGCGAGTTGGTGTCGGCGGGCGGGCGCGTCGATGGTGGGATGGGCCTCCGGGAGCGCGCCGCGCAGCTCGCGCAACGGAACAACCGTCGCGGATGGCAACGGCTTCGTCCGCGCGCCCACATAGCGGTAGACGACCATCCCGACCGGCTGGTCCTCGGGGTCGAGCCAGTTCGCCACACCCGGGTCCCCACGCGCGACGACAAGCCGCACCTTGCCGTCGGCACCTACGTGCGCTTGGCGGCCGTTGCAACTGGTGAGCCGCTGATCCCACGCGCCGGAATCGAACCAGTGGAGGTGATGGATCGACCAGTTCCAGTACCGCGCGTCGGGTTCGTCGTGCTCGATCACCAGCGCCTCGTCGGCGCCGAGCTCGAAGCATCCGCCGCCGTAGGCGATGCTCGGCGCGCCACCCGGCGGTGTGTTCGGGGGGGTGATCGTGTTGTGGTCCAGTAGGTCACGCGAGGCCCCGACGTACGCGGCCCAGTAGTCGATCGACTGTTCCACCCAGCGCGTGGCGCGATCGATCGCCGCAGCCACCGACACCGGCGCGAGTGGAGGCGGCAACGTCCCCGCGGTGTCGGTGCGTTCGATGCTGAACCCTCCGATCGGCTCGGTCGCCCAGTCGTAGAGATACTGCCGGATCAGCAACAGCCGCACGCCGGGTTCGGTGGGCAGCGCGTTCGGACCACTGGCGTCGGGCCCGATGCGGAGCTCGAAACCTCCGTCACCGTCAAGGGTGAGATCGGTCAGCGCCACTTCGGCGAATACGTCGTTCTCGCCGAGGTGCATGTCGCCTTCGACGAGCGAGAACAACGCTTCGTGCATTCCGGCCCCATGACCGCGCAACACGTACGCCGCGCTCGGATCGATCGCGCACCGCTCGTAGACGTTGTCGGGATTCGGCGCGCCCCACTGCGACCACGGCAACTCGTAACGGTGAAGCCGAGGATGACGTGGATCGCAATGCTCGAGTTCGCCGGTCAGGGCAAGACTGGCCTGACGCGCCAAGTGGCGGATGCCTTCGGCGCGACCCCGATCGTCGGTGGGCCAACCCTCACCGATGAGCTGCTCGGAGCGCGCGGCCAACGCGGTGGTCCATCGAGCCCAAGCCTCCCCCGCCGGATCACGCACCGATCTGTCCCCCATTCTCCGCCGACCGCTTCGGCCTGTGCGGCCGAGCCCCGAGTCTGGCATTCACGTAACGTCCGGGTTTTCGGCCCTCGTCACAGGGAGTCCCATGGAAGCCAAGGCCCATCCCGGAATCTTGCTCAACCCACATTCGTACGCAGCTCCCGGGCTCGACGCGGATTCGCGCGGACTCATGGAGGCGACGATCGCGTACTTCGAGTCGCTCGGCAAAGATCGGATCACGAGCGAGGACAACGCTGGCGTCTGGTACGCCGACTTCTGCCGATTCCTCGGTGAGTCGGAGGCCTTCGCCACCCTGATGACGCCGAAGGGTTACGGGCCCGACGACGCGCGCTGGGATACATGGCGCAACTGTCACTTCAGCGAGATCACCGCTTTCTACAGCCTCGGGTATTGGTACGCCTGGCAGGTGTCGATGCTCGGTCTGGGACCGATCTGGATGGGCGAGAACGAGGACGTGAAGGCGCGCACCACTGCACTGTTGCGCGCGGGCGGCATCTTCGCGTTCGGCCTCTCCGAGCAGCACCACGGTGCCGACATCTACTCGAGTGAGATGACCCTGACGCCGACGGGCAACGGAACGTACGTTGCGAACGGGAGCAAGTACTACATCGGCAACGGAAACGAAGCCGCGCTGGTGTCGGTGTTCGGACGCGTTGCGAACGACGATCCCGCGGCGGACACCAAGTACGTGTTCTTCGTCGTCGAGAGCACGCACGACTCCTACGAACTCGAGAAGAACACGGTGCATTCTCCGATGTACGTCTCGGCGTTCACGCTGCACGACTACCCGATCACCGACGCCGACATCCTGGTGCGAGGCCCCGAGGCGTGGAACGTCGCACTGAACACCATCAACGTGTGCAAGTACAACCTCGGTTGGGCGTCGATCGGCATCTGCACGCACGCGTTTCACGAGGCCATCGACCATGCCGGGCACCGCAGTCTGTACGGCGGACTCGTCACCGACTTCGGCCACGTTCGCCAGCTCTTCGTCGACGCCTACGCGCGGCTCACCGCCATGAAGCTGTTCGCGATGCGCGCCAACGACTACATGCGTTCGGCGTCGGACGATGATCGGCGTTACCTGCTCTACAACCCGCTGGTGAAGATGAAGGTCACCACCGAAGGCGAGCACGTGATCAACGCGCTGTGGGACGTGATCGCGGCGAAGGGGTTCGAGGCCGACACCTACTTCCAGATGGCCGCCCGCCACATCCGCGCCCTGCCGAAACTCGAAGGCACGGTGCACGTGAACATCGCGCTCATCGTGAAGTTCATGGCGAACTACTTCTTCGCGCCTCAGGAGTACGCGCCGGTGCCCGTCCGCCAGGACGCCACCCACGACGCGTACCTCTTCGAACAGGCGCCAACGCGCGGGCTCGGCAAGATCCGTTTCCACGACTGGGCGGAGACCTTCGACCGCTTCCACAGCCCGAACGTGGAGATCTTCCGGAATCAGGTCGAGACGTTCCGGTCCATGCTCGAAGCCGCTGCGCCCGAAGGAGACCAGGCCGCCGACATCGACTTCCTCCTCGCGCTCGGCGAGCTGTTCTCGTTGGTGGTCTACGGGCAACTGATCCTGGAGAACGTGGAGCTCCACGACATCAGCGAACCCGTCACCGAGCAGATCTTCGACGTCTTCGTTCGAGACTTCTCGGCCGGCGCCACCCGCCTGCACGCCAAGACCGCCACTACAGACAAGCAGGCGGAGTTTGCGCTTCAGATGGTGCAACGCCCGCACGGAGATCCGGGCCGGTTCTCGTTCGTGTGGGACGAGGCATCCGCATTGATGGATACCTACCAACTCGCGCCCTGACTGAGTTCTGGCCGGACCTGGTCAACTCATGAAGTCGCCCGGGTCGGGTCCGACGCGATGCAGGTAGCGCACAGCATCAATGAGGCGTTGCACATCCGTACCCGAGATGTCGCCCATCTCGTTGCGGGCCTCCAGGGTGATGAGGTCCGTTTCCGTCAGGTGGTGCCGCCGCAGCTTGATCAACCGTGCGGGGTGACGGCTCATGACTGCGCCCCGGGTGATCGCACCGTGTGAACCGGGAGAACTGCCTGACTGCCGTGAGACTTCATCGAACCTCCCTGCGAGGTCACCGGGTTTCTCACCCAGTCTCAGCGTGAACCTCGCTCCCCGGCTTGTCAACCACGCAGTCCGGGTCCGCGGCGGAGATCGTGGCGTTTCGCACGGATCGTGCCCCGGCGGCGCGGCAGCTCCGTCTGGTGTCGGCGCCGTTTGCCCGTACGCTCGGGCATCGGGTGGAAGGGGACCAGGTGCCCAGCGCAGACCGACACGAACCGAACTCGAGGCGTATGACGATCGCGCTCGTGAACGACTACGAGTTGGTGCTGCACGGGATCGCCGAGATGCTTCGCCCGTACCGCAACCGCATCGACGTCGTCGAACTCGATGTCGCCCACAACCCGGACCAGCGAGTCGACGTCGCATTGTTCGACCCGTACGGGAACGCCCAGCTCGGCCTCGACCGGGTCGCGTCGCTGACGCGGGACCCAAATGTCGGTCGCGTCGCCATCTACACCTGGACTTTGACGGCCGAACAACTCGATGCGGCAATTGCTGCCGGCGCACACGGGGTCATCGCCAAATCGACACCTCCGAATGATTTGGTCGACGCGCTCCTCGAGATTGCGGCGGGCGCCCAGTTCGTCAGCGCCGCATTCGGCAAAGACAAGACGTTGCCCTGGCCCGGTCAGGAGTATGGGTTGACGCTGCGCGAGAGCGAGGTCTGCGCGCTCCTCGGCGACGGGCTCAGCAATCGGGAGATCGCGAAGGCGTTGTGGATCAGCGAGAACACGGTGAAGACCCACCTGAAGGCGATCTTCCAGAAGACGGCGGTCAGCTCGAGGGCGCAAGCGATCGTCCAGATTGGAACCCGTCCGGGCTTCGCGCGCCGCCGCATCGCATAAACCGCTCGGGATACCACGCTCAGTGCCCGCCCCGCAGTCGGTCGGCGAATATCACCCAAACGAGTGACGACATCGTGTCCCGGTACGAGCATTGTGGATTCAGACCAACCCGAGACGGTGGCGCTCAACGGTGAGCGTCACCGGCCGGGCGGTTGACTGAGGATGCAGCTTTGGCGAAGGTACGAATCGACCGCGAGGGCGACGATCTCGTCCGGCTCTACTTCAATGACATCGGCCGATATCCGTTGCTGACCAGGAACGACGAAGTGCGGTTGGCGCGTGAGATCGAAGCCGGCGGCCACGCTCGAACAGAGCTCCAGGCCGACACCGTCACGTCGTTGCGGTCGCGCGAGCTGGTGCGCCTGGATCGCGTGGGGCGCCAGGCCGAGCAGACGCTGGTGCAGTCGAACTTGCGGCTCGTCGTGTCAATTGCGAAGAAGCAGCAGCGGTCAGGGCTCCCACTGCTCGACCTGATCCAAGAGGGCAACCTCGGGTTGATGCATGCGGTCCGGAAGTTCGACTGGCGGAAAGGTTTCAAGTTCTCGACCTACGCGACTCTCTGGATCAGCCAGGCGGTCACTCGCGGGATCACGAACACCGGTCGGACGATCCGTCTCCCCGTCCACGTCCGGGATCGCCTCACCAACGTTCGCCGTGCTCGTTGGGAACTCGAGCTGAAGCTGGGACGAGTTCCCACGGTCCGCGAGATCGCGGCTGAGGTCGACCTCAGCGAGAAGCAGGTCGCGGAGATTCTCGCGGTACCGATTGAGCCGTTGTCCTTCTCCGAGCCGTTGCGTGAAGGCAGCGATGCCGAGCTGGGCGACCTCATCGAGGATCAGTCGGTCCATTCGCCGTTCGACGAGGCTGCCGGCGCGCTGATGCCGGCGGCGATCGATCGGTTACTGGGACCGCTCGACGAGCGTGAGCGCCACATCCTTGCGTTGCGATTCGGCCTCGACCATTCCGAGCCGTGCACGCTCGAAGAAGTCGGAAACCACTTGAACCTCACGCGCGAACGGATCCGCCAGATCGAGGCACGGGCGATCACCAAACTGCGTGATCGCGCCGGACCCGGCGCCCGAGACCTGTTGGTCGTCTAGGTCGCTCGAGCGTCGGCATCGCTCCGGGACCTGCGCGTCGCCGAGGTATCCGAGCTCGACCTCCAGATCGAGGAGGGCGAGGTGCGGGCCTACCGCGCGAAGGTCAAGGTGTCATTCAAGTACGAGGGCGGCGAATAGCGCTTCGATCCATCGTTGGTGTGCGGCGGCGCAGGAATCGACGACATGGAAGATGGAATCTGATAATCTGATTCACATGCCGGATGTCACCGCTACCGACGCCGCTCGGAACTTCGCTGATCTTCTCGACGCGATCGAGCATCGCGGCGAGCATTTCACCATCGTGCGGCGAGGCAAAGCCATCGCCCACCTCGAGCCGATGCACGACGGTCTTGGCACCGACGTCAAGGCACTCTTGCGCCGACACCGACCCGATCCGAAGTGGGCGAACGATCTCGACGAGGTCCGTGCCCTCCTCGAGATCGACAACCGCTCGTGACGCGGCTCCTGTTCGACACCACCTTCCTCATCGACGCGGAGCGAACCGGGGACGACCTTGACACGGTCATCCATGACAACGACGACATCGCGATCGCCGCCGTGACCATCGCGGAGCTCCGTGTCGGATCGCTGCTCGCCGATCGTCGGCGGAGAGCCTCGAGAAGCGCGTACATCCACGACATCATCGCCACGATCCCGGTAGTCGATTACGACATCGATGTGGCAGAGGCCCACGCCGAACTTCTCGTCGAGGTCCGCGCCCAGGGCAGCCGGCGGGGCGCGCATGACCTGATCATCGCGGCCACCGCAAGAGCCGCGGGTCGCACAATCCTCAGTGCTGATCGCACCGCATTCCGTGACCTTGCCGGCGTCGAAGTGCGGGCACACCGGTAGAGCTCCAGCCGCGCGCTCGCCTGATCGGCGCTCGGACAATAGGGTTGAGGACCGTGGCACGAGCAAGCAAGCAGGTCGAGTTTCTCGCCACCGTCCCCCTGTTCTCCGCCCTCACCGAGGATGAGCTGAACACCGTGGTCCGGGCCGCCGAGGAACTCGACGTCGCAGGGGGCGAGGAGTTGGTCACCGAGGGTCGCGTCGGACGCGACTTCTTCCTCATTCTCGATGGGGAGGCGGTCGTGCGGCGCAACGGACGCAAGGTCGCCACGTTGGGACCCGGCAACTGGTTCGGTGAGCTGTCGCTCATCGACAACGAGCCGCGATCCGCGACGGTGGCCGCCGTCACCAACATGAAGCTGCTCGTGCTGGGTCAAGCTGAGTTCGGCGGCCTGCTCGAGACCGTGCCTTCGATGGCGGCCAAGCTGCTGCGTGGCATCGCACTCCGCTTGCGGCAGGCGGACGCGCGCGCCCTCACCAACTGAACGTCGGCACGCGAACTCGAGGTCCATCTCGCGACCCCGGCTCCGCTCCGACAATCGCCCAAAGACCCTCGAACTCTCGCGCCAATGTTACGGATCGGTGTCGCGGATCACATCGGCGATGTAACTGATCAGGTACTCGTCTTCGGGCGCGTGCGGGTACGCGTTCTTGAAGACGTCGACCGTCACTTCCGGTCCGGTAAAGCTGCACAGCGGCCAGAGGTTGATGAGGTCTTCTCGGTCTTGAGGTTCTGCACGGTAGAGCTTCATCACGAAGATGACTTCCGGGCTCGGCGTCCGAACCACCAAGGCTCCGCGCTCGAAGACGACATGGCAGTCGGCATAGCTGGCTCCGGACGGCCAGAACGGCGTCGCGGCGTCGTTGAGCCATCCCTCTTGCAGATCGTGTCGCGATCCAACGCGGTCGATGGCACCTTTCAGATCAACATCGAGGCGACGGGCGGAATCGACGTCGCGAGTCGACGCCCGTTGCGAGTGCCAGAGCATCCACGAGCCACCAACCATCACAACGTCAGCAGTTGCTCCGAGATCGGTGAGCTCTCTTGCCAGCTCTTCGAAGAGCGCTTCGAGCTCGTCTCGATCGTTCAGTAGTCCACGCGTCATCCTGAGCTGCGCGCCGTCGTACGGAACAGCGCCGTTTCAGCCAGGACGAGGTTGCGCCTCTGGAACGGCTCTGGCGTGGACATCGCAGCCGCAGCGTGCATCCGCGGCGTCGCTGGCGGCGACCATGGCTCCTGAAGCCCACCAACCGCGCGGGTCCAGCGAGGACGTTGGATGCCATGTCGATGGGCGAGTTCCTCGGCGAAAGCCGCGAGGATGGCGTCAAGCGGGGTGCCGGTTCGGAGTGGCGGAGCGTCGATCGCGTCGCCAAGTTCGTCTGGGTGCAGTGCGGCCCAGTCCGCGAAACCGCGGAGTCGGGTCCAGTCGATCTTCAGCCGTCTTGGTTCGGGGTCAACGGACGTGGCCAGCTCGGCGATTGTCGGGCGATCGTCGCGAGGCTGCGCCTCGATCACCAGTCGACAACCGGCCGCCGAGAGCAGACGTTCGAGCATCGGCAGTGTGGGATCACTCTGCTCGTCCTCGATGCGAGAAACCGTCGATGTCGGAGTACCGGCTTTGGCTGCCAGCGCGCGACGAGAAAGACCTGCCCGGATCCGAGCGTCTCGCAGCAGATTGGAACCAGTAATCACAAGGGATAGCGTATATGCAACTGGCTAGACACGTCAACCATACGGGCTCCTCCGCTTGCGGCAAGCGGACGCGCGCGCCCTCACCAACTGAACGGCGGCGGGCGCGTCACGGCGCGCAGATCCGGCACGCTTCCAGCCCCCGCCCCCGAGCCGCGGCGATGTTCATCGGCGTGATGCCGGACTGACCCTCGATCAGCCGGCAGTCGGGCCGGTGGTACGCGTTCGGCCCGCCGAGCACGACATCGGTACCCGTCTCCGCGGTCTGGACGGACGCAACAACGTGCTCCGCCTCGGCCACGCGCCCCAGTGTCTCGCGCAGATCCTCGAGCGTGGCCTGCAACGAGGCCCGATCGTTGCGGTGGCTCTGCGTGACGATCAGCGCGGAGCCGAGCACCACCAGGGCGAGCCCACCGAACCCACCGGAGACGAGGTACGGCACCTGAGCAGAGACCCGGTCGTAGCTCGCGGCGCCGTTCCACCCGAGAAAGATCAGCACCGCCCCCACCAGGCAGTACAGGATGCCGAGCAATCCACCGAGCTTGTCCCATCGCATCTTCATCGTTCCTCCTCGTGACGCGCGTCGGCCGCCTTGCCCAGGTAGCTCTCGCGCAGGTTCGCGTTCTTGATCTCGTCGCCGACGCCGCTGAAAATCATCGTCCCCTTCTCCATGATGAGCACCCGGTCAGCGTAGGGAAGCACCCCGACATTCTGCTCCACGATGATCACCGTCACTCCGTCGCCGTTGATGCGCTTGACCACCTGGAAGACCGTCTTTGCCAACGCCGGGCTCAGACCGAGCGACGCTTCGTCGATGAGGAGGAGCTTCGGTTTCGACATGAGCGCGCGACCGATGGAGAGCATCTGCTGCTCGCCGCCCGACAACGTGCCGGCGTCCTGGTCGACGCGTTCCTCCAGCCGTGGGAAGTACTCGAAGACGAGGTCGCGACGAGCGTCGACTTCTTGGCGGTGCGAGCGGCGCGACCACGCACCGAGACGCAGGTTGTTCGCGACGCTGAGCGCGGGGAACACCCGGCGACCCTCTGGCACGAGTGCCACGCCTCGAGGAACGAGCTTCGACGGAGGTTGACCCGCGATGTTCATGCCCTCGAAGTTGATCGAGCCTGCGTCGGGTTTCAGCAACCCGGCGATCGTCGAGACGGTTGTGGTCTTGCCAGCGCCGTTGAGCCCGAAGAGCACCGCGGTCTCGCCCTCCTCGACGTCGAAGCTGACGCCGAGCAGGACGGGGTTCTCGTAGCCGACCCGCAGGTCGCGTACCTCGAGCAGTGCCATCAGCCCGTCCCCATCAAGCCCGTCCCCATCATTCGGTGTCCAGCAAGGATTCGATCTGATGCTCGACGCCGCTCAGCGCGGGATCGTCGGCGTCCTCACCGAGGTACGCCGTCACCACCTGGGGGTGGTTGCGCACCTCCTCGGGCAGGCCTTCCGCGAGCAGCTGACCGAAGTTCAGACAGTAGACGTAGTCACAGACCCGCACGACGAGCGGGACATGGTGCTCGATCATCGCGATGGAGAGCCCGAACTCCTCGCGCAACCGAAGGAGCGAATCGCCGAGCTCATGTGCTTCCTCGGGTCCCATTCCCGATGACGGCTCGTCGAGCAGCAGCACCTCCGGGTCCGTGGCCAGCACCGTCGCGATCTCGACCCGCTTGAGCACCCCGTACGGGAGTCCGACCACATACTCGTCGAGGATGTCGGCGACCCCCATCAGATCGGCGATGGCCTCCGCCTTGCGGTTCAGTTCGCGCTCGACCGTAAAGCTGCGGGGCGCGCCCGCCATCCCGGCCAGGATCGAATAGTCGGCGTCGAGGTACTGGGCCGACACGAGGTTCTCGCGCACCGTCGATCCCTTCACCAACCCGACGTTCTGAAAGGTACGACCCAACCCGAGCGCCACGCGTTCGTGCACCGAGAGGTCGGTGACGTCGCGACCTTTGAAGATCACCCGGCCGCGGTCCGGGCGGTAGAAGCCGGTGATCACGTTGAAGGCCGTGGTCTTCCCGGCGCCGTTCGGCCCGATGATGCCGACGATCTCCCACTCTCCGACCTCGATGTTCACGTCGGTGTTCGCGTAGACCCCGCCGAAGCGAACGCTGATGCCTCTGGTCTCAAGCACGGACATCGCTGATCCGCACCTCCTTCGGACCGCGGTCGTGCCGGTCGAAGCGTCGGCCGCGCAACCAACCCTGGATCGGGCGGATCTGCTGTCCGATTCCGCCAGGAAAGAGTGTGAGGGTGAGCAGCAAGAGGACAGGCCCGATCACCAGCGGCGCGATCTCGGAGCTGAGATCCGGGGCGCCCGGAATCGCGTTGATGCCGTCCTGGAGGAACGAGAACTTCTCGAGCAGATACCCGAGCAACGCGAAGAACGCGGATCCGATCACGACGCCGGCGCGGCTGCGGAGACCGCCGACGACGGTCATGATCACGAACACGAGCGCGAGGTTGAAACTCCACGTCTCGGGAGAGACGAACGTGTCGTTGAACGCCAGGAGCGCACCACCGAGCCCGGCGAAGGCGCCCGAAACGACGAATGCGAACAAGGTCAGGACCTTCACGTTGACACCGAACGTGGCCGCGACCTTCGGGTTCTCACGCAACGCGAGGAGGGCGCGGCCGGCCTTCGTGCGCATCATGCGCCAGTCGATCCACAGGACGATGGCGAGGAACGCCAGGCAGAGGTAGTAGTACCGCCAATCGGTGGCGAAGCCTTCCGGCTTCGGTGCGGGCTGACCCTGGCCGCCGCCGGTGAGCTCCTCGATCTGGAAGATGTTCTTCTCCGCGACCAGACCGTAGGACAGCGTGACGAGTGCGAAGTAGAGGCCCGTGATCCGCAGCGATACGCCGCCGAGTACGAGGGCTTGGAGACCTCCGATCGCAACCGCGGCCGCCACGCCGAGCCAGAACGACTGGGTCTGGACCGACACCACGTAGGCGGCGGTGAACGCGCCGATGCCGACGAACGCCTGATGGCCGAGTGAGATCTGCCCGACGTATCCGAGCAGCACGTTGAGCGAGAGGCCGATGATCCCGAAGATCACCGCCTCCGAGTACTGCTGGACCTCGAACGCCTCGCGTCCCAGGGGAAACACCAGCACGAGCCATCCCAGCGCGATCCAGACGATGCCGCGCGCGACCCAACCGGGTAACGACGGACGGAACGGCCGCGCCGCGCGGGAGGCCTTGGTCTCCGCGGTGGGAGTCGCCGCGGTGGGGGTCGGCGGTGTGGTGATGGCCATCGTCAGCGCCCCTTCTGCCCGAGGAGGCCTTGGGGTCTGACGATGAGTACGGCCAGCAGCACGACGAACACGAGCAGTGTGCCGGGCGATCCCGGGATGCCGTCGAAGACCGCCGCGCTGGTGCCGACCGCTTCGACCACGCCGACCATGATCCCCCCGAGAAACGCGCCGGGGAGGCTGGTCATGCCGCCGAGGACCGCCGCGGTGAACGCGGGAATGAGGAAGGCCACGGTCAACGCACCCGGCGCGAACGCCC
>JANPMG010000210.1:0-6164 GCA_031422675.1 Acidimicrobiia bacterium
CGACGAGATCGAAGCGGGCAACCTCCGCGCCCTCGTGGTGACCGGCGGGAATCCGATCACCGCGTGTCCCGAACCCGGCCGCATGCGCGCCGCGCTGCGAACCCTGGAGGTCCTCGCCGTCGTCGATGTGGCCACGAGCGAGTTGACCGATATCGCGACGCACGTGCTCCCGGCCACCGGTCAACTCGAACGGGCCGACCTGACCCTGGCCGAACTCACTGCGGTGCGATCCGGAATCCAGGCGACGGCCGCAGTCGTGGCGCCCGGCGCCGATCGGAAACCGGTGTGGTGGATCCTGGCGTCACTCGCCCGCAGTATGAACTGCGATCTGCTTGGCGGTATCGATCCCGAGGACCTGACCGACGAGTTGTTCCTCCACGGTCTCCTCGCGCGATCGCCGGTGCCTGCCGCGTCCATCTTCGCCGCCGGGCCGAGTGGCGTTGCGGTTCCCCACGAGTACGGCTGGGTGCACGACACCCTGCTCCCGAACGGCCGATGGAACATCGCGCCGGCGGTGATGCTCGAGCGCCTGCGAGATGCGGCCGGGCCCGCCGATGGCCTGGTGATGGTGCCCCGGCGCGAGATGGGGTGGAGCAACTCCGTGCACTACGCGGGGTCCGGCACCGAACTCGCAGCGCGGGTCAACTCGGCTCACGCGAACCTCTCGATTCCCGCGACCACCGGCGGCGGTGAGACGATCACCGTGATCAGCCGGCATGGTGCCCTGACGGTTCCGATCGGCATCGACGACCGGATTGTGCCGGGGGTGGTCTCGATCACCCATGGCCGCGCCGCCCACAGTCCCGGTTCGCTCACCAGCGGCTCCTCCGATGTGGACCCGCTGACGGCGATGCCGCGCGCATCGGGCGTGCCGGTCACGATCGGCGGAAGCCGGCGCCACGGGCCGACACCGTCACCAACCGCAGTTCTCAAATCACCGCCGGCCGAGCGTCCCGATCGCTGAGCTCACGGTCGGCGATCTCCCATTGATCGTCCAACCACAACCCAAAGGCATCGCCCGTCGGGATCGCACGGCGCGCCACCCGCCGGATGTTGACGCGGAGTGGCTGGCCCAACGGGAGCGAGGTCGTCGCGTCTCTCACCTCTTGGAGGGATTCGAGCCCGGTGTGAGTCACGAACACGAGATCCGCGTCGGGTGATCCGGCCAGCAGCGCAGCCGTCCCGCCTGCAAACACCGGCGCCATCGTTCGCAGCCGACGCACCCGTGCGCCGCGTGCCGGATCCCTGTCGTTGATGCGCTCGACCGCACGCCGCCGGCGGGCCTCCGTCGCCACCATGCCCTCGGGAAAGATCACGCCGGCATCTCTGGTCCCCATACCGCGGGCGAGCAGCTCGAGTTGCTCCAGCTCACGCGCCGGGTCATCGGGCGTGCGGTCCACGAAGTGATTCGGTAATCGGTTCCCCACCACATCGAGGCAAGGGTCGATGAGCAGGTCGTCCGCCAACACGTACCGCGGCGCCATCCCGACGCGGCCGAGCAACCACGCGGGGAGCAGGGAGTCGGCGATACTCGCGTGCCGCGCGCACATCACGATCGGTCCCGGCGCCAACCGTTCGAGACCGTCGACCTCGATCCGAAGGTTCGCGAAAACGCGCAGGGAATCGACGAGTCGCGCCGCCCACCAGCGTTGCAATGCGTAATGCGCATCACGATCGCCACCCCGACCGATCAGCCACAGTCCCGATGCCGCAGCCACCCCCACTGTCTCGAGGGTGGTCCATGCCCACGCGAACGACACCAGCCGCAGGCGGGGCCACCGCGCGCCGGAACTCGCGAGATCCGCCGCGGCGGCGATGGGTACCCAGACGCCGGCAGTGCTCCCGAGCGCGGCCGCTCCGCACGCCACCGCCGGCAGCGTGATGGCGCGCCGAGTGACGGGGTGGCGCAGAGGGACGGGGAGTCGCCCGCTCACCTTGGGTCCGTCACCGCATCGACGGTCCAACCGCTGCGGGTTTCACACCACGCCCAGAGCGCGGCTCGTTCCGCAGCCGTGTCGGCGTCCCGGGTCTTCTTCAACCGGTGCAGGCCTCGGGGTCGACGGTCCAACCAGAAGCTGCCCGAGGCCGTGAACGGCAGATCGTCGGTCGCGGCCAGCCAGACGAGCGTGTCGGCGCCTTCGTCGGGCGTCCGCAACAACGGACCCATCACCTTGTGGAACGTCGGTAGGGAGCGCTCGACCCCCGGCGTGTCGGCCCAGCCCGGATGCATGGCGTGGACCTGGATTCCGTCGCCCCGAAGGCGCTCGGCCCACATCTGTGCCAGTGTCACCTGCGCACGCTTGGCGCGCGCGTAGGCCGTCGGACCGTCGTAGTTCGCCGGCGTCATCTCCAACTGTTCGACCGCGAGCGGTTGGGAGTACATCCCGCCCGACGCCACCCATATGACGCGGGCCGTCCCCGTGACGCGCAGCGGCCCGAGCAACAACCCGGTCAGGAGAAACGGACCGACGACCTGGCTCGCCACCGTCTGTTCCATGCCTTGCGGCGACGACGAGTACGTGGTGTCGAGCGCCCCCGCGTTGTGGATCAGACCATCGATGCGCGGGTGACGATCGGCGAGTTCCGCGGCCGCCGCACGGACTGACGCCAGATCACCCATGTCGGCGACGACGAAACCGATCCGCCCGGGCGCGTCCACTCCGAGCCGATCGCAGGCGGCCACGGCCTTCTTCTCGTTCCGAGCCACGATCTCGACTGCGGCGCCGGCGGCGAGGAGCGCGCCGGCTGCGGTGAGTCCGAGACCCGAGGTGCCGCCGGTGATGACGACGGTCCGGCCCGACGCGTCGTAATCGTGACTCCATTGATCGAGCCGGGACCGCACCAGCGGGCCGATGCGCGAGAAGCTCGGTGCTATCGGAAACTCGAGCAGCTGGTCGACCGCGTTGGCAAAACTCATCACGAAAAGATCCGGAGCCGACCCGCCCACCGGATGAACCCCGTGGACGGATTCCCGCTACAACGAACCGGACGCCCGATCCATCACCAGTCCGTCGGCCGATAGTCCTTGAGGAACTGGCCGTGCCCGTGCTCTCCCGTGTTGAACCCCGAGATGATGGGGTCGACGATGCGCGCCGCGCCGTCGACGATGTCGAGGGGTGGATGGAAGCGATGTTCGGCAGTCTTGCGCTGCGCGATCGCAACCGGATCTTCGTCGCTCACCCAACCGGTGTCGACGCTGTTCATGTGGATCCCGGCGGCGTGATAATCGGTGGCCGAGGTCCGCGTCATCATGTTGAGTGCCGCCTTCGCCATGTTCGTGTGCGGGTGCTTCGTCGTCTTGAACCGCCGATAGAACTGACCCTCTACGGCAGATACGTTCACGATGTGCTTGTCCCGTTCGGGCGCGCGCATCATCAACGGCTTCAACCGCGCGTTCAGGACGAACGGCGCCACTGCGTTCACGAGTTGGGTCTCGAGCAGCTCGATCGTCGACACCTCGGCAAGTGTCAGGCGCCACGAGTTGCGACCGCGCAGGTCCACTTGTTGGAGGTCTTGGTCCAGCCGGCCCGTGGGGAACAGGTCGAGGCCGACCATTGCGTCGTCGGCATCGAGGACGGCCTGGGACAACTCCGCCGCGTGGGTCAACCCCGCCATCGATGCGATCCCGCCCGGCTCCACGAGCGCGGACCCGGGCGCACCAACCAGCTCCGCGCCGCGGAGCCCTTCGTACTCCCCGAGCAACGCGCGAGCCGCGTCGGGAAGCGTGGCAAGGGACGCCCGTTCGAGTTCCATCATGTGGCGGTAGAAGTGCGGTGGGCGTCGCACCGTCTGGCACGCGTTGTTGACGATGAAATCGAGGCGCGGCCGCGTGGCGGCGAGATGTGTGCAGAACGCCTCGACGCTCGGCGTGTGACGGAGATCGAGGCCGAAGATCTCGAGCCGGTCCCGCCAGGACTCGAAGTCCGGCTCCTGCGTATACCGCAGCGCAGAATCTCGGGGGAATCGCGTGGTCACGACGAGGGCCGCACCGGCCCGCAACAGCTTGATGCCCGCCTGATATCCGATCTTGACGCGGCCGCCGGTGAGCACGGCCACCCTTCCCGCCAGATCCGCCGTCTCGGAACGCTTGGCGAAGTTGAACGCCGCGCAGCTCGGACACAACTGGTCATAGAAATGGTGCACCGCGGTGTAGTGCTCCTTGCACACGTAACAGTGCACCGGCTCGCCGACCCGTCGGCGGCCGGCCGGGTCGGGCTCATCGGGGGCTTCCCCATCCGTCTCGGGTCCACCCTCCACGAGCGGTGGTGGAAACACGTTCGGTGTCGTGAACACCGGTTTCGCCCGCAACGATCGGATCCCGGTTCGGTCGAGCGCGGCTTCGTCCCGAGCCCGCTTCTCATCTCGCTCGCGTCGTTGGCGCGCCCGAACCCGCTGCCGCCGAAGTTCGACGTCGGGCGAGAACACGCTGCCGGCTGCGGTCCGGAGCCGAATCCGCTCCGCCTCGGTCAGCGCGCCCAGCAGCGCCGGATCGACGGCAACGGCCTCGAGCAGTTCGGTCACCGCACGCAGACGTGCGGCCAGCTCGGGAGTCGTGTGGCCGGTCACTCTGCCATCCTCGCAGCTCGGATCGTCCCGTCGAACACTCGCCCGACACCCGCGCGAGACGCCCGGCAATCCGCCCACGGGGCCGGGCCACCAGGCTGACTTTCCAAGAATCTGCGCTGTCCAAATTGCTCAAGTCCGCCCGATTTCGGCCGAATCCTCGGTCATGCCCGCCCCGGCCGCTCTCCGATCGTCGCCGGCAGACGTCTCACCGGCACGCCCAGAGCGTCCGGGGCGGCTGCGACGTCGGACTCGGCGGCTCGGCGGGCGGGCCCTCGTCGGTGTGATCCTTGCGCTCGGCGCGGTCACCCCCGCCGCCGCATCCGGACTCGGCGGAATCGGCCCGAGCAACACCGGGGCCGAGACCGCTCCGGTCACCAGCTGTGACTCGGACGGGCTGGCGGTCTCGTACCAGATCGAGCCGGTAGCGGCTTCGGGAACGGGAGTGGCCGGTGCCGTGATCTCCGGTCTCGAGCCCGCCTGTACGGGTGCAACGATCCAGGCGACGCTCTCGGACTCGACCGGCGCGAGCCTCGTCACCGGGTCGGCCACCGTGAGCGGCCCGGTTCAAACGGTGGCATTTCCAACCCCCGCCGACGCAAACCTCGTCGCCGGCACGGCCGTCGTCGTCACCCGCTGAACGCGGGGGTCCGACCGGTGGACCTGGTGGGCGAAAGCGGTACGCGAACTCGCGCCACCCTGGGTGGTCACCTCATACCGCGCGATCGGTACTTTTTGCCAATCCCGGCGCCGCCTGAGAGGATATGCCACTCGGAGTGCCAATCCAGGCGGAGCTCACGTCAATGAGACGGGGGCGGAAAGGGAAGGTGCGGACGCCGATGAGCGCTCGAAACGCGCCTTCATTCGTCGTGGTCGCTGTCGTGGCCGTGGTCGCAACGCTCGGGCTGAGCGCGTGCGGCACGTCCGCGACGCCGAAGCCGCGCGCCGCACCGGCCACGGTGAACCGCGACGCGCCCGACGTCGAGCCCTGCGGTCCGGGCGCGATGGTGGCGTCGGACGAGACGGGCATCTCCGACACCGCGATCACGGTCGGGGTGATCGCCGACGTCACCGGAGCCCGGGCCCAGTTCCTCGGCAACTGGCAGGCGATGCAGGCGTTCGCCGCCTTCTGTAACTCGCGCGGAGGAATCGCGGGTCGTCGCCTGGACGTCCGACTCTTCGACACCAACGTGTTCAACCATCGGGGCGCGATCGAGGACTCCTGCGCATCCGTGTTCGCGCTGGTCGGTTCGGCGGCCGCGTTCGACGGCGACGGCGCCAGTATCCAGACCGACTGCGGTATCCCCGACGTTCCCGCGCTCATCGCCGAACCCGGCCACGATCGCGTCCCCACCGTCGTCGCCCCGCTCCCGAACCCGCAGCACCTCTTCCTCGTCGGACCCGAGCGGTACCTGGCGAAGCAACATCCGCGCGCGGTTCGCAAAGGGGGAATGGCCTTCCTCGACGTCGGTGTCACCGCAGTGCGCGCGTCTCGGCAGATGGAGGCCACTCGGCAGGTGGGCTATCGCTACGCGAGCATCGACCCGATTCCCGCGCTCTATAGCGAAGCAGACATCGACGCGTTGGTGGCCCGGTACAAG
>JANPMG010000211.1:0-3282 GCA_031422675.1 Acidimicrobiia bacterium
CCCAACGCCCCGCGTCCCGACGAATCGCGTCTCGACGAATCGCGTCCCGACGAATTGCGTCCCGACGAATCGCGTCCCAATGTATCGAGTCCCAACTCGGCCCGCGCCGCCTGCTGCTCCGCAAGGTTCACGGCCGGACGAAACCGTTCGGTGTCGACGCCCGGCGCCACCACCAACGCCGCCAGGTCACGGCCGGCGGCTCGGGCGGCCTCGTCCCGCGGGTAGCCGCCGGCCGCCACCACTCCCGCGGCCGATCGCAGCACCCGCCCGAGCAGAGGCCGGGTGGGAAGCCGACCCGGCACCGTGATCTCGGCACCGTGGACGATCACCACCACCGGAGCGGCAGTCAGGCGTGACGCGAGCGCACCGAGGGGCAAGGCCGGATCCAGGAAGATGACGTCCGCCCCCACCTCGCGCGCCAACGCGTCGATGTCACGCGCCAGACCCGGTGTGGGCAGGAGGACCGGCTCCCGGCGCCGCACCACCCGAAAGCCCTGGCGCGCGTCCCACGCGCGATCGCCCGAGTACGGCGTGGTCATCACCGTGGTCTCCGCGCTCGGGAACCGCCGCCAGAGTTCCCACAGGTACGACTGGATACCGCCGATCTTGGGCGGGAAGTCGTTGGTCACCAGCAGTGACGTCATGACGGGCGACCCGATCTCATGTTGCGCGTCTCATGGTGCGCGTCTCATGTCCCCGGGGCTCATGTTCCGGGCTCGGGCTCGGGGATCTGGTCGGCGCCGCGCGCCAGGATGTCACCGGCGCGCACGCGCGGGTCCACACCGCTCCACAACAGCGCGAGTCCGGCGACGGCGAACACCGCGCCCGCGATGAAGCCGCCGCGGTAGCTCGTCGCCGATGCCACCACCCCGACAATCAACGCGCCAAGACCTTGGGACAGATCGAAGAAGCTCGAGAACGTGCCGACGACGGCCGCGCGCTGTGATTCGTCGACGCCGACGAGCGCGAGCGTCATCAGGTTCGTGTACATCAGCGACATCCCGAACGCGAAGATGACGGTCCCGACGATCAGGCCCGGCACACTCGGCCAGGACGCGATCACGATCATCGCCGTCGCCGCGCCGGCGAGCGCGAGCGTGCCCCCGCGTAGCGGACCGAGCCGGTCCGGTAGCCGTGCACCGAAGATGCGCACCGCGAGCACGAGACATCCGTACAACACGAAGAACCCACCGACGTCGTTCAGTCCCACGGTCTCCCCGTACAGCTTGAGGAATGCCGTGTACCCCGCCAACGGGATGAGGCCGAGGAACATCATGGCCCCCGGCGCGAGCGCAGCGCGATGCAACAGCGGAACGCCCACCGCGCGGGCCACGTCGGGTCGGGTCTCGCGCGTGAGGGTTCCGAGGATCGCCGCCACCCCCGCGAGCGCCGCACCCACGAGCCACACTGCGTCGTAGCCCCACGCCGAATGCACGGCCTCCCCGATGATCGGACCGAACGCGAGTCCTCCGTACACCGCCACGGACCAGTACGAGATCGCCTCACCCCGGCGCTCGACGGGGGCGAGATCGGTGATCATCGTGGCCGCACCCACGAAGAACGCCGCTTCCCCGATCCCTCCGAACAGGCGATACCCGACGAGCAACGGCAGCGAGGTCGCGCCGAGGTACAGGACGTTCGACACCGCCACCACCGCCGCGCCGCCGACGATGAGCGGACGCCGCCCGATCCGGTCCCCGATCCGCCCTGCGAACGGGCGGAGAATCACCGCACCAACGGCGAACGCGCCCACCGCCACGCCCACCCCGGCATCACCGGCGCCGTAGGCGTCCTTCGCAAACACCGGGATCACCGCAATACCGGTACCGAGCGCGAGGAAGTACAGCGCGCCGCTCGCCGTGACCATGACGAACTGAGGGGTCAGGAACCGCGTGCGAGACGAGACCACGTTCAGGGATTCTCGGACGCGAACGCGAGCGCGGCGGCGAAGGATCCGCGCTCGGCGATCATGCGCCGGTACTGGATCACCCGTCGCGCCATGTTGAATCCGAGCACACCGCTGATCCGCCCGTTGCGTTCGAAGATCGCGGTGAACCGGTACTGGTCGACGGCGCCGTGCACCACCTCCATCCGGTCCTCGCCCCCGAAGCGACCCGCGCTCTGGATCTTCACGTCGTACTGATCCGACCACACGAACGGCACCGTGACGAACGGCTCGGCGGCGGCGCCCGCCAGCAACGAACGCGCCGCGTGGGCACCCTGCTCAGCCGCGTTGGTCCAGTGTTCGATCCGCATGACTTCGTCGTCGAACGCCGCGTTCGGCCACCGGCAGAGGTCGCCGGCCGCCACGATCCCCGGGGCACACCGGAGCGCGGCGTCGCACCGGACACCGTTGTCCACCTTGAGTCCCGATCCGACCAACCAGTCCGTCGTCGGGACCGCCCCGATCGCGACGAGCACCGTGTCGCATTCCACCGTCGCGCCATCGGCGAGCCGGACGCGTTCGACCCGCCCGGCACCCTCGATCGCATCAACGCCGACGCCCAGCCGCAGATCCACGCCGTGCGTGCGATGCAGCGACGCGAGCACCGATCCGATGACCGGGCCGACGCCGCGCACCATCGGCTGGGGTAACGCCTCGAGCACCGTGACGTCCCGACCCCGGCTGCGTGCCGTCGCCGCGACCTCGGCACCGATGAAGCCCGCACCCACCACGCAGACGCGTGCGCCGGCATCGATCCGTTGCGCGATGGCGTCGGAGTCCTCCACCGTCCGGAGCGTGTGCACTCCCTCGAGCTCGGGCTGATCGGGCAAACGCCGCGGGTGGGCACCGGTGGCGATGACCATCCCATCGAACCCGATGGTGTCGCCGCCGACGCCGACAGTCCGCGCGCCCATATCGAGCGAGTGGGCGGCCGCACCGAGTCGGAGCGTCACGTCGAGATCGTCGTAGCCCTGCTTTCGGAGCGCGAGCGAGGTGATGTCGGCCACACCACCCAGGTAGTCCTTCGACAGCGGAGGTCGGTCGTACGGCTCGTGGGATTCCGCGCCGACCAACGTGAGTCGACCGGCGTACCCGTCGAGTCGGAGCACCTCGACCGCCCGGAGGCCGGCGAGCGACGCGCCGACGACGACGACGTGATCCAGGTTCGTGGAGGCCAAGGAAAGACCGGCCTAGCCCTCGACCGAGATCGCTCCGGTCGGGCAGGTGCGGATCGCTTCTTCGACGTCACCACGACGGTCTTCGGCCGGCTCTTCCTGGAGCACGTACAGGAAGTTGTCGTCCCGCACCTCGAAGATGTCGGGGGCGACGCCCATGCA
>JANPMG010000212.1:0-7796 GCA_031422675.1 Acidimicrobiia bacterium
CGCGCCGGTCGACATGATTCGCGATTTGTTCGAGTGGGCCGCGCTACCGCCGAGTCCGACCGCCGAGGCATACGCCGCGGCGTCACCCCTGGTCAACACCACGCAGCGATCGACGGCCTGGACGCCGGACGTTATGGAGAGGCCGTTGCGAAATCCTGAGGCCGTCCGCCTGGCGATCGAGTCGACACCCGGACTCGGGTCGCTGCTCGGGGAGCTGGGGTATCGCTAGCCGACGCGCTCGCTCGCCGAATCAGGTTCATCGACGCGACGAGAGCCAATCCGTCGATGGACGACGACGGCTGACGAGCCGCGCGACGGCCGGCTTCGGCGGGTCTTTCCGGTCCGCCCCCTCGGCGCGGTGCGAACGGCGGACTGCGTAGCCGTAGTGGTGGAGCAATGGGGTCGACAGGGCGGTGACGACCCTTCGTGACCACGGAGTCATGTCGGAATGCCAGGCTGCGTCGAGTTTCAGCGTCGTCGGTTCGTCGGCGAGCCGGGACGGATTGCCGGCGACGGTGTGGGACGTGCCACGCGTGAAATGGTCACCGCTCATCGAGGCGAGCGCGTGCTCGGGATATCCGAGGAACTCGAGGACCGAACTCAGCGTGCGATGCGGGTCCGCGACGAGGTCCTCGTAACGGATCCGGAGCACACGGTCGGGACGACCGCGAAACAGAAGTTCCGTGGCCGTGTTCCAGAGATCCCAGTTCAGCGCGCTCTTCCAAGGTGGCTTCCGAGGCATCAGTCCGCCGCTCGGTCGGTCAGTGGCCGGCTTCGGGTTGAGCCACGAGAATGCCGCGCCGCGCGGATCGCGCACGAGGTGGATGACCGAGAGCTCGATGTTCGGCAACGTGCCGACGAACCATCCGTAGGTGGGAGGCTTCGAGCTGTCGACGATGAGCGTGGCGCCCGTGACGTCCGCCGTCGACTGGTAAAGGTCGCTCAGTTGGTCCCGAAGACCGTGGAGTTCGGGGAACGGTCCGCGTTCGCCTCGACGGAGAAGCTTGGGCAGGTTCGACGGATCACCAAGCCAGTTCAGCGCGTCGATCGCACGCGTGACTTCGGTGGCGGAGAGGTCGCCGAATGCTCGATCCAGGATCTTGCTCCAGACCGGGCATTCGGGGACGGGTTGCCCACACCCACATGATCGGCGCTCGACGATCCCGCGGGCCCAGAGGTAGCGGAGCTCTCCCACGGCGAACGCGTCGGGGTGCGAACCGAGCATCAGCGTCAGGAGCGTGCTCCCGCTCCGCCCCGCGCCGGCCACGAGCACCACCCGGAGTTTGCGCGACGGTTCGAGACTCGCGCTGCGATTCGTTGGCGACGGATCAGGAGAGTTCGAACTCTCCCCGAACCGGAAATCAGACGGATTGGAGATTGGTCGCACCTTCGTCGGGAAAGAATCTGAGCGGAGCCTATGACCAATCGCGTCGGAGCACATGTGGCGACGGTGACCAGGTGGTGAAGCGTGGGTGACCATTCGATGGAACCGTGGCTACATCAAGTCCCGTGTCAAACACGCACGCCGAGCACGACTGGCCGAACCAGTCGCGCGCAGCAGGGGAGCCGGTTACGTCGCGCCGGTGACGGCGATGACGGCACAGTCGTCGTCACCGATCATGCAGGCGTCTCGCAGACGATGGCCCAACTGCACGGTGAGTTCCCTGACGTTCCCGGATGCTCGAGCGGACGCCGCGGAGATCAAGTCCAGCAATGCGGCTTCGCCCAGCCGCTCGCCGGTTGTTTTGACGCGCGATTCGCTGAGTCCGTCGGTGTACATCAGCAGCGTTTGCCCCTCATCGAGGGTCATGGTTCCGACGGTCCAACCCGACGACATTCCAATTCCGAGCGGTGGCCCTTCGGCATCCGACAGGACGCTGGTGGTGCCGTCGGTGGCGATCAACACCGGGTACGGGTGGCCGGCGCGCGCCCACTTGATGGCAACGCCCGATCGGACGTCGACCTCGACGTAGCAGACGGTGGCGAATCGGCCGACGTCGAACTCGTCGAGCCGGATCGCGCGATCGACGTCGGCCATGATCTGCGCCGGATCGGTGTGGTGCAGTGCGGCCGATCGCAACGAATACCGCACGAGCGACGTCAACTTCGCGGCTTCGACGCCGTGGCCACACACGTCGCCGACCACAACCGCCCACCGACCCTCACCGCACGGGAACGCGTCGTAGAAGTCGCCGAGGAGCATGTCGCCGTCGGCTGCGGCTTCGAACCAGGTCGCCAACTCGAGTTCGGCGATGGCGGGCAATCTCGGCGGCAGCAAGCTGATTCGGAGCGTGTCGAGTAACGAACGAACCCGGTCGGACTCATCCTTGGCGCTGGCCGCCGCGTCCGTCATGGCCGCCAGTTCGGATCGCAGCTGGATCTCGTGCGACGCAATCGCGGCCAGCGACCGAAGAATGGCGTGATCTTCCTCGGTCCACGCGCGGACTTCGCGGTCGACGACACACAGCGTTCCGAGTGCCTGCCCGTCGAGCTCGACGGCAGTGCCGGCCCACGCTCGCAATCCCTTGGCCTCGATCGTTGGGTTGTCCTGGGTGATCGGGTTCGATCGCACGTCGTCGGTGAGCAGGTCCTCGCCCCGATCAACCACGTACTGACAGAAGGACTCGGTGACCGGCTCGGATCGCATGGACGCAGGAAGCCCGAACGTCGATTTCCAGTAGGAGTCCGCATCTCCCATGATGCTGATGAGTGCAATGGGCGCGCGCATCAGCCGCGCCGCGGCTTTCGTCAGCTCGTCGAAGATCGGCTCACTCGGAGAACCGACCATTGCGGACCGCCGGACCGCGTCGAGCCGGGCGGGATCACTCATCGGCGCGGACATCGGCGGCGACCTTAGGCGCCGTCGGCCAGGTGAGAACCCCGCCACTCTCACTGCGATCCGCAGTCGTGGCCAGCGGGTCGGCGATTGCTCCTGCGCCGTTGCTATTCCGCTACTCGCCGGGTCCGAGCTCGACGAACCTCGGGCCGTCGTTCACGGAACACCGGCGCCTTGAGCACCCAGTTCCGGACGGCGGGTCGCGACCACGAACCAACGAGCGACGCCGACGACGAGCACCGCCGCCGGCGCGACGGCAAGCTTGCGCGCGGTGGCGGGCAGCCCCACAGTCGAGCTGGCCGCGGCCGCGATCAGGCCCACGAATGCGACGACGGCAGCGAGGCGGCGACCGGGCATCGACCGATTGTCGCAGGTCACGAACGGGCCGGCACCGGGTGCGGGGCGCCGGTCAATCGTCGTTGACGATGGTGAACGTGCCGATGGCCCGTGTGACCGCCACCGAACCGAGCGTGGGGGTGCCGAGGGTGATGGTGAAGGTCTCGTTGCCTTCGGGGATCCATTCACGCTTCAGCGCGATCGTGATCGGCTTGACGATGGCGGTCGCGGCGAACGACAGCGTGCCGGACTTCGCCACGTAGTCCCGCGTTCCTGCGGTTCCGGCCGTCGTCGTGTACGTCACCGTGAACGGTGCTCCGGCCGCTTGGGTGAGTGCGAGCTGGGTCTTCACCGTGATGGTGCCGGTGCCGTTGTCACCTTCGCGCGCAGTCGCGTCGCCGATCGTGAGTTGGGTCCCGGGCACGGAATCGTCGTCGAGCACCGTTCCCGTCCCCCCGAGATTCACGAGGGTCGCACCGTCGAGGCCGCTCGGCGCCGCCAACACGACTCGGAACGATTCGGTACCTTCCACCACTTGGTCGGGCTTCACCGCCACCGCGATCGTCTTGACGATCTGGCCCGAACTGAAGCTCAACGCAGCCGACTTGGCTGCGAAGTCGGCGGGCGCGACCGCGGTGTCTCCGCTGGTCACGTAGCCCACGGTCATCGGGTTACGGGGCGCCGGTGACACCGTCACAGTGAAGTTGGCCACCCGGTTGCCGGTGTCGCCCTCGGTGACGGTGGCGTCGCCGATGTGGACCCGCGGGGTCGCCGGCGCGCTGATCTGTTGGCTGATCCAGTCGGCGTAGGACGACACCCGCGACCACAGTCCCGGGTAGTTCACGAGTGCGCAGCCGTTGCCCCAGCTGGTGACGCCGACCAAGACCTTTGTGGTGCCCGAGGTGCCGACGAGCGGTCCGCCGCTGTCTCCCTGGCAGGCGTCCTTGCCGCCGCCGGCGACACCGGAACAGACCATGTGGTCGCCGATGTACTGGCCGCCGTAGAGGCCACAGGTTCCCGTGCTACTCGGCCCGCCGAGATCCTGAAGTGAAACCCCGCGGAGGAGGTTGGGATACGACGTGCCCGGATACAGGACGTTTCCCCACCCGTAGGTATCGAGCGTGCCCGAGAGTGCAGGGAACGCGGGTGCAGTGTTGAGCGCGAGGGTCGTCGCGCCGGGAACCGGCGCCGCCAGCCGCAACAACGCGACATCGGACGTGGACTCGGCGGCGTTGTACTGCGGGTGCACGATGATTTCGCTCAGCGCGCGTCGGTTACCGGCGGCAATCGCGTTGAGGTCCGAGATTCCCCAGGCGACGTTGATCGCGCTGGGTGCGGTTCCGCTGACACAGTGCGCCGCGGTCAACACCCATTGGGAATGAATCAGCGTGCCGCCGCAGAACTGCGCATCGAAACCATTCGCGATGTTCGCCCGGAGCAGGGCGACGGTCCACGGCACGGTGGCCGCGTCGACGGTGGTCCCGCCGATAATCCGCGGTTCGGGGATCGGGCCGGCGGCAGCCGCGGTGCCCGCAGGGATTGCGAGGCACGCGAGCCCCAACATCAGTGCCAGGCCACGCCGCATCGCTCTCCCCGTCCCCGCCGTTGTCCGTACCGCCGGTCAGAAGATAGTGGCTCGTTCCGGTTCACGGGATCGTCGAGAAGAAGTTCACGATCCACCGACCGACATCCATACGGTTGAGCGGGCGACCGATCGTGGCACGGGCGGTTGCCACCTTTTCGGCGCCGATGAGCTCGGCCCGCCGGGCCAGAAGATCGTCGGCCAGATCGGGCACGAACTCTGGGTGCGGTTGCAGGGTCCAGGCCCGGTCGCCGATCAGCAGGCCGGCGACCGGACAGCCGGGATTGCGCGCCAGCAGCTCCGCGCCGAGCGGAATCTCGATCACTTGGTCTTCGTGGCTCGCGATCAGTGAGACGGTGGACTGCATCGGGACCATCCACGGCCGGGTGGTGACGATCTCGTAGTCCTGCACGCCGACCTGCCACCCGTCGGCCGCGCGTTCCACCCGGGCACCCATCGCCTGCGCTGCGAGTTGATGACCGAAGCAGATGCCGACATACGGGTACTCCGTGGCGATCAGTTCACGCAGCAGATCCTCCGCAGCGGCAATCCACGAATGCGCGTCGTACGCCGAGCATCGGCTCGGCGACATCAACCACCCGTCGCATTCTCGGATCGACGATGGAAACTGTTCCTGGTCGATGTCGTATCGGATCACTTCGAGATCGGCGCGCGCCAAGAGTGAAGCGAGGAGCTCGGGGTAGTCGCCCGCGATATGGGTACTGGTGGGGGCGACGTGACCCGCCATCAGGAGGCCGAGACGCACGCGGATCCTCTCCGGTTCATCGGAACGAGAAGACGGAAGCGCTCGGTCCGTCGAGCGGTGCGAGGTGACCGGCCTCGCGGAGGATGGGCATGACGCCCTCTCCGAACCAGTACGCCTCTTCGAGGTGTGGGTAACCGGAGAGGATGAACTCGTCGAAGCCGAGCGCTTGGTACTCGAGCATGCGTTCCGCCACTTCCGCGAAGCTCCCAACGAGGGCGGTGCCGACGCCGCCCCGTACGAGACCGACGCCGGCCCACACGTTCGGATGCAGCAACAACTGGTCACGATCACCGCCGTGGAGTTCGGCCATCCGCGCCTGTCCGACCGACTTGGTCTGCGCAAAGTCGGTCTGCGCCGCGGCGATGTCGTCCGGATGCATCGCGTCCACGAGGGCATCGGCCGCGGCCCACGCTTCGGCGGCTGTCGGACGAGCGATCACGTGGAATCGGATGCCGAGGGTGAGGGTCCGGCCCGCCGCGCCCGCCAACGTGCGCATGCGCTCGACGCGGTCCGCGACCATCGCCGGCGGTTCACCCCACGCCAGGTACACGTCCACGTTCGATGCGGCGACGGTTTCAGCTGCGCTCGACGCGCCGCCGAAATAGATCTCGGGGACCGGATCGGGGACGTCACGGGTAGTGGCGCCGGTCACGTGGAAGAACTCACCGTCGAAGTCGAAGGGCTCACCACTCCACGCGCCCCGCATGACCTGAATGAACTCGCCGGTTTGCGCGTAGCGAGTCTCCTTGGCGTCGTGCACACCGAAACGCGCCAGCTCGGCGTCTTCCGCGCCGGTGACGATGTTCACGAGCAACCGTCCGTTGGCCATGCGTTGGTACGTGGACGCCATCTGGGCGGCGAGCGTGGGTGTGAGGAGTGCGGGCCGGAACGCCACCAGAAACTTGATTCGACGCGTGAGCGGCAAGAGCGATGCAGTACTGATCCACGCGTCCTCACATCCGGTGCCGCACGGCGTGAGCATCGCGTCGTAGCCGAGGCGGTCACATGCCTGCGCGAGTTGTGCGAGATACGAATGATCGGGACTGCGACGATGCGATCCGGGCCGGGTCGGTAAGACCTCACGAGAGTCTCCCCCGGTCGGGAGAAACCAATGGACCTTCACGCGGTGGTCTCGACCTGGCACCGACCCGAATCGACGTCGTAGATCATGCCCACCAGACCCACCGTGCCCGGGATGAGCGGACAGTCGCGGATCACCGCGAGATCCTTGACGAGCGTGTCGTGTTGATCGGCGATTGCGTGGAACTCCCAACCGTCGGCCGGCGCTCCGGAACGGCGACCGATCTCGACGCGGATCTCCTCGTCCGTCGCCTCGGTCATCCGACAGCGGGTGTGCTGGACCACCGCGATGCGAGAAACGTTCAGCAGATGGACGGCCAGCACCAGCGACCGCAACGCGTCCTGGGTCACGCGGGCGCCGGCGTTACGGATGATCTTGGCGTCGCCGGGAGCCAGGCCGAGCATGGCGAGCGGTTCGATCCGGCTGTCGATGCACGTGACCACCCCCAGTCCCTTCGCCGCCTGGGGTGACAACCCCGAGAGGCGAAAGGTGTCGGCGTAGTGGGAGTTGGCCGCCAAGATGTCGGTGAAGCTGGAGTCGGTCATCCGGTGATTCTGTCGGATGGGACCCGGTCGGTGAGGACCCGGTCGGCCGTCGCAATACGCTGGCCCGGCCGGAAGGGGGACTGGTGACCACACTGAACGAGCACACGCCCGTCGGGTCGACCATTGCGAGCGTCACGCGCGTTGCGGAGCCGTTCCGGGTGCCGGCGTCTCGATACGTGTCGCCGGAGTGGGCCGAACTGGAGCACGAGCGCCTGTGGCCGCACACCTGGCAGCTTGCCGGCACCCTCGACCACGTGGCCGACGTCGGCGATTGGTTCGAGTACCAGGTGGGGTGGATCTCCGTGGTGGTCGTCCGGGCCGGCGACGGGACATTGCGCGCCTTTCAGAATGTCTGTCGACACCGCGGCAACGCGCTGGTCTGCGGCGAGGGCCGGGATCTCTCCGAGCTGCGGTGTGGCTATCACCGGTGGTGTTGGGATCTCGACGGCGCTTTGAAGGAGGTGCCGTCGCGGAAGGGCTTCGGTGCGTTGCGGAATGCGGACCTGCCGCTCATTCCCGTGCAGGTGGACACGTGGGCGGCCTTCGTCTTCGTGAACCTGGACCTCGCCGCCGAGCCGCTCGATGCGTTCCTGGAGGGTGTGCCGGGAGACGCGCCGTGGCTCGGCTTCGAGGACTTTCACTGCACCTAC
>JANPMG010000213.1:0-21014 GCA_031422675.1 Acidimicrobiia bacterium
GCGCCCTCGGCGTAGGCCTCGACCTTTCGGACCGACGTGTCGCCCACCCCGCGCTTGGGCACGTTGACGATCCGTTTCCAACCCACCTCGTCGTCGGGGTTGGCCAGCGCGCGGAGATACGCGAGCGCATCCTTGATTTCGCGCCGGTCGTAGAACTTCGTGCCGCCGACGATTCGGTACGGAACTCCCGATCGCACGAACGCCTCTTCGATCACCCGGCTCTGCGCGTTGGTGCGATAGAAGACTGCGACGTCGGAGTACCGGATCTGTTCGACGTCGATGAGTCGGTCGATCTCGTGCACGACGAACTGCGCCTCGTCGTGCTCGTCCTCCGCGTGATATCGGGTGATGAGCTCACCGCCGGCTTGCTCGGTCCAGAGGTGCTTCGGCCGGCGGGCCGCGTTGTTCGCGATCACTGCGTTCGCGGCATCGAGGATCGTCTGGGTCGACCGATAGTTCTGGTCCAACACGATGATCGACGATTCGGGGAACTCCTCCTCGAACCGCATCAAGTTCCGATGATCAGCTCCACGAAATTTGTACACGCTGTTATGCGTGACAATCCCGTTCGCGACGAAGTTGTGGGTGTCCTCGATATCGAGATCGAACACTGGTCCGTCCAGTGCCACGCGCTCGACGCGCTCGACGACGTCGAAGTCGCCGTGCTCATCGATCATGACCATCCCCGGCCGCACCGACGCCGCGGGCATAAACGGGAGCGTGTTCGTCGTTGCGGTCTCCCCGTGATTGGCGGCCAAGCGCGCGACACAACGCACCGAGACCTCCATGACCGACTGGATACGTTCGACGGTCGCCGCGATCTTGCCCATGTCGACGTTGGCGGTCTCGAATCGCCAGCCCGCCGAGCCGCGGCGAGCCGGGCGAACCGACAGACCAAGCGCCTCGAGGGTCCGCCTTCCCTCCTCATCGCTGCCGAACAGAGCAATCCGGTGCAGCGTGCGCGCACCGCGCCGGTCACCACAGAGGACGACCGTCAACGCGCGTCGGTGAACCCGATCCGCAGTCGAGAACGCTTGCGCCGCGTCGTCGAGTTCGTCATCGGCGAACGTCGGCGGGGTCTGTCCGACGACGAAGCCGGCGAAGTGCATGTGTTCGTCGGTGGACACGATCTCGCGGCCGGCGCGAGTCGTGATTCGTACGCCCTCGTCGCGGCGGGCCGGGTGAACACGCTTGACGGTCGCGGCGCGCATATCACCGCTGCCGTAGTTCGAGAGCACCTGGTCACCCACGCGCACGTCCTCGATGACGCGAAAGGATCCGTTCGCCATCGTGATCTTGCTGCCGGCGACCAGGCACTGGTCCGCGTCGCCGACGACCATCACGTTGCGGTGTTCGCGCGAAAGCAATCGCACGATCTCCCACTGGGCGACGTTGGTGTCCTGGAACTCGTCGACGAGGACATGGCGGAAGCGATGCCGCCACCGCTCCAGCGCGTCGGGGTGTTCCCGGAACAGCCGCACCACCAGCAGCAGCAGGTCGTCGAAGTCCGCCGCCGACGCTTCCGCCAACCGCCGCTGATACTCCGCGTAGACCTCGGCGATCCGGAGATCGGGCGGGGTCATCGCCTTGGCCTTCGCCTCCTCCGGCTCGATGAGTTCGTTCTTCAGCGCCGAGATCGAATGGTGCAGGCGGCGCGGCGGAAACCGCTTCGGGTCCAGGTTGAGATCACGCCGCACGTAGTCGGTCAGGCGAACTGCGTCGGCCTCGTCATAGATCGAGAACGACGATCGGTACCCGAGCAGACCGGCCTCACGGCGCAGGATTCGCGCGCACGCCGAGTGGAACGTCGACACCCACATCTTGCGTGCCACCGGACCGATCAACGTGGCGACGCGCTCCTTCATCTCGCCCGCGGCCTTGTTCGTGAACGTGATCGCCAGGATCTCGAACGGCGACACGTGGCGCTCACCGATGAGATAGGCCACGCGGTGGGTGAGCAAGCGCGTCTTGCCCGAGCCCGCGCCAGCAACGACGAGCACGGGACCGTCAGGCGCGGTGACCGCATCGCGCTGTACCGGGTTGAGACCTTCGAGGAGCTCCGCCGCGCTCATGACCGGCAGCGTACAGGTGTTCGGTTCAGAGTTCCGCGTCCGGGCGCGGCTCGAGCCGCAACTCCTGGGTCACGTCGTCGGCGACGGGCTTGCGGAACGCGCGCAAGAGCCGAGTCCCGTCTTCGTTGAGCGTCACCGTGAACGCGCCGGTGTCGTCGTCGATGTCGAGCGAGAAGTACGGCTCCCAATCGGCGTCGAGTGCGGGCGCGTCAGGGTCGACCTCGGGCGGGAGGCGGCGAAATCGACAGCGTTCCGTGTCGAAGAGCCAGGTGCTGTGTGCAGACTCGATTCGTTCCACGAGGCCGATGACGATATCGGGTCAGGCGCAAAACACAAGGGTCGCCGTCCGGGTCCACCGTCAATCACCGCCCATCGGGCTCCTCGCCGACCGAGCCCCGACGGCGGTTACACCACCGAATACAGGCCGGGCAGGAAGGTGATGCCGCCGGTGAAGGCGCCGGCACCGGTGCCCGTGCCGATCACGAGCGGCGTCCTCGGGCCCAGGGGCGCGTTCGCCGCCACGGTGACATTGACGTCCAGCCGGCCCTGATTCACCGTGACCACGTTGTTCACGGTCACCCCGTCACCCATCAAGACCAACGAGCCGGCGTACAGGCCGCTCCCGAACAAGGAAATGGTGGTGGTCGCGCCGCGCGTGAGAGTCGACGGTGAGGCAACGAACAGGTAGGCCACCGGGTTGGACCGCAGGAAGATGTCAGCGACGATCCCGTTGGAATCGCCGGTTTGGATCACGTCCGTCGCGTTGGACCAGAACAGCACGTACCGGCCGTCACCCGAGATCGCGCTGGGAGACGACCCGGCCAGCGCGGGGTCGGGATTCGACGGTTGGCCCTGCGCCTGGGTCCCCGCCGCCACTGCGGTGGTGCCGGTGGCACGATCACGAACGAACGAGTTCACGTTCGCGGTCAGCGGGCTCGAGATGAGGTTCTTGGCACCGCTCTGGAACAGCACGAACCGGCCGTCGTCGCTGAGTCCGGTCACGAAACTGAAGTCCGAGGCGTCGGCGCCGCCCACCGCCACACTGATCCGCTCGATGACGCCGGTGATCAACGTCGTCGCATAGACGTCGGTGGTGACATTCTCATCGCCCGGATCGATGAGGTTGCCGGCGTCAGTCTCGAAGGCCACCACTTTGCCGTCGCCGCTGATCAGCGCGTTCGACGAGTCGAAGTCGGCCTCGTCGCCGTTCGGGGCCACCGTGAGCCGAGTGGTCGCCGGTGCGGCCGCGTTCCGGTCACGTACGAAGACGTCGGCGAAGATGCCCGAATCACCCGGGTCGAAGTTCGAGGTATTCGAGATGAACGCGACAAAGCGGCCGTCGTCACTGATGGAGCCACCTGACGAATCCAGGTCACCTTCGGTGCCGTCGGTCGCGACGCTCACCCGCTCGGTCTTGGCGAGAGTCCGGTCGCGCAGATACACGTCGGTGCTGAAGTTCTCATCGAGCAGGCCGATGAGGTTCTCCGCATCCGAG
This sequence comes from Acidimicrobiia bacterium, assembly GCA_031422675.1. Taxonomy (GTDB): domain Bacteria; phylum Actinomycetota; class Acidimicrobiia; order IMCC26256; family JAENVU01; genus JAENVU01. The sequence goes on from JANPMG010000213.1 coordinate 3,568, forward strand.
GCGAAGACGAAATATCGCGCGTCGGGGCTCATCGACTGCAGGTACGACGGACCGTCGCCCTCTCCACCACCGTTGCGGATGCTCACGCGAATCGTGGTCCCGGCGGTGCGGTCACGCAGGAACGCATCCGTCGAGAAGTTCGTGTCGGCCGCGATCAAATTCACGGAGTCGCTGGAGAATCCGACGTACCGGCCGTCGGCCGACACGAAGCCGCCGTACCCGCCGAGGTCGCCTTCGACTTCTGCGCTCGAGACCGACATGCGCTCGGTGACCCCAGTCTGGTTGTCCCGCCAGAACACGTCGGCCGCGCCGTTCAGGTCACCGGCGACGAGATTCGACGCTTCGGACGTGAACACCACGTAGCGCCCGTTCGGCGAGATATCCGTTCCCACGCTCTGCCCACCGTTGGGCTGGGTGCCGGCGGTCGAGACCCCGACTCGGCCGACCCAGGCGCACCCACTCGTGGCCAGGATCACTCCCAGGCCAATACCCAACCACCGCAATCGACCCACGAGCCACCCCATCCCAGAGAAGCGGACAATCGTAGCAAACGCCACCGGCGCCCTACACCTCGGCCTCGCCTCGGGTTTTCCTCACTCCCACTCGTGTGGCTTCGCCTCGGGTTTTCCTCACTCCCACTCGATGGTCCCGGGGGGTTTGGAGGTGATGTCGTAGGCGACGCGGTTGACGCCGGGGACCTCGTTGATGATCCGAGACGAGATCCGCTCGAGCACGTCGTAGGGAATCCGCGCCCAGTCGGCGGTCATCGCGTCATCACTCGTCACCGCGCGAAGCACGATCGGATACGCATAGGTGCGGTCGTCGCCTTGCACACCCACGGTACGCACCGCGGGCAGGACCGCGAAGCTCTGCCAGATCTCGCGGTAGAGACCGGCCCGGCGAATCTCTTCCACCACGATCGCGTCGGCCTCTTGCAGAATCGCCACCCGCTCGGGCGTGATCGCTCCGATGATGCGCACGCCGAGCCCCGGACCGGGGAACGGTTGGCGCCAGACGATCTCCTCGGGCAATCCGAGTTCTTCACCGACGGCCCGCACCTCGTCCTTGAAGAGGTGGCGCAGCGGCTCCACCAGCTCGAACTCCATGTCGTCGGGCAGGCCACCCACATTGTGGTGACTCTTGATGACGGCGTTCTCGCCACCACCGGACTCCACGATGTCCGGGTACAACGTGCCTTGAACGAGGAAGCCCGCGGCGTCGTGCTCGCGCGCGACCTCCTCGAACACCCGGATGAACAACTCACCGATGATCTTGCGTTTGCGTTCGGGATCCACGATGTCGTCGAGCGCGCCGAGGAAACGGTCCCCGGCCTTGACGTGCACGAGGTCCACCTCGAACTGGCGGCGGAAGGTCTCCTCCACTTGCTCGGCCTCGCCCTTTCGAGACAGTCCGGTATCCACGAACACGCACGTGAGCTGATCGCCGATGGCCTTGTGCACGAGCGCCGCCGCCACCGCCGAGTCCACTCCGCCCGAGAGTCCGCACAGCACCCTCGCCGTACCCACCTGTTCCCGGATCTCGGCGACGGCCTCCTCGATGATCGAGACGTTCGTCCAGGTGGGCCGACATTCGGCGACGTCGAACAGGAACGCCTTCAACATGTCCTGGCCGTGGTCGGTGTGGGCCACCTCGGGGTGGAACTGCACCCCGTAGATCCGCCGATCGGGATCGCCGAACGCTGCGGCCGGGGTATCTCCGGTCGACGCGAACACGGTGGCGCCCGTGGGCGCCTCGGTGATCGTGTCGAAGTGACTCATCCACACCGGCTGGCTCTGCGGTTGCTCGCGGAACAACGGGCCGACGTGCTCCACGGTGAGATCGGTGCGCCCGTACTCGCCGCGCCCGGTCTTGGCCACCGTCCCGCCGAGATCACGAGCGAGCAGCTGCGCGCCGTAACAGATGCCGAAGATCGGGAGGTTCGATTCGTACAGCGCCGGATCCACCGACGGTGCGCCGTCCACGTGGACTGATGCCGGACCGCCCGAGAGGATGATCGCGGTCGGGCCCATCGCCGCGATCTCGGCGAAGGGCGTGGTGCGCGGGACGATCTCGGAATATACGTGCGCCTCGCGCACCCGCCGCGCGATCAGCTGCGCGTACTGGGCTCCCAGGTCAACGACGACGACGAGGTCGCGCTCTGAGTTCTCGTGCTCCACTACCGACCCATGCCGATGCCCTGCGCGCGTTGGAGAGACTTGCCCTCCGTCTGCAGCGAGGGCGCCACCATGACCTCGGCCTTCTGGAACTCCTTCACCGTCTCGTAGCCGGTGGTCGCCATCGACGTCCGCAGCGCTCCGAAGAGGTTCAGCGTTCCGTCGTTCTCGTGCGCGGGGCCGGTGAGAACTTCTTCCATCGTGCCCTTCTGGCTCGCGAAGACCCGCGCGCCGCGCGGCAAGGACGGGTGGAAGGTCGCCATGCCCCAGTGGTAGCCACGGCCGGGCGCTTCGTACGCGCTGGCGAGCGGCGAGCCGATCATCACGGCGTCTGCACCACAGGCGATCGCCTTCGCGATGTCGCCGCCGGTGCGCATCCCGCCGTCGGCGATGACCTGCACGTAGACGCCGGTCTCGTCGAGGTGACGGATACGAGCCCCCGCCGCGTCGGCGATCGCCGTCGCCTGCGGAACGCCGATGCCGAGCACACCACGGGAGGTACACGCGTGTCCCGGGCCCACGCCGACCAGGATTCCGACGGCTCCGGTGCGCATCAAATGCAACGCCGTGCTGTAGGACGCGCAGCCCCCGACGATGACGGGGATCTCGTATTCACGGATGAACTTCTTGAGGTTGAGCGGTTGGCGCGCCGGGTCCTTGGAGACGTGTTCGGCGGAGACGACCGTTCCTTGTACGACCAATAGGTCGAGTTCGGCTTCGAGCACGAACTTCGAGAACTGCTCGACGCGTTGCGGGGTGAGCGATGCACACGCTCGCACCCCGCCGTCTTTGATCTCGCGGATGCGTCGGCCGATCAACTCGTCCTTGATCGGCTCTTGGTAGAGCTCTTGCATCCGACGGGTCGCCTTGTCGGGATCGAGTTCGGCGATCTCGTCCAACACCGCGTCAGTGTCGTCGTAGCGAGTCCAGAGGCCTTCGAGATTCAGACAGCCGAGCCCGCCGAGCCGACCGATCTCGATGGCGGTCTTCGGCGAGATGACCCCGTCCATGGCGGAGCCGATCAAGGGGAGTTCGAACTTGAACGCGTCGATGTCCCAACTGATGTCGACGTCTTCGGGGTCCCGGGTGCGCCGGCTCGGCACGATCGCAATGTCGTCGAACCCGTAGGCCCGGCGTCCCGACTTCCCGATGCCGATTTCGACTTCCACCCGGTGGCTCCCGTCGTTCACTCCGCCAAACCGACCAGCCTAGTGGGCGATTCCCCGCCACCCCCGGGTCCGAGGTCCGCGCCCGTCTCCGTCGAGCCGCCGTTCAGATTCCCCGGGATCCTGGGTCCGGCTCACTCCCGGTGACCACCACGAGCAACCGCGCGAGCATGCGCGCGGTTGCGCCCCAGACCGTCTCGCCGGGGAGTTCGAAGAACGCCATCGGCCGGTACGCACCCCAGAGGTCCCAGAGTTCCTCGCGATACGCGTCCGGATGAAGCAGTTCCGAGATCGGCACGCCGAACGCGTCGATGACCTCCCACGGATCCGGCTTCAACTGCGGTGGCACCGGAAGCACTCCGACGAACGGGCTGATGGTGAACGCCGACGCGACGGTGGCGATCGTGTCCAGCTCGGCGACGATGTCCACGGCCGCGGGTTCGAGCCCGACCTCCTCGTGTGCCTCCCGCAGCGCGGCCGCCGCGAGACTCACATCCCCGGGATCGCGTTTGCCGCCGGGAAACGCGATCTCGCCCTGATGCGACGGCATCGTGTCGGGCCGCTTCGTCAGCACCACGTGGATCTCGCCCGCGTCCTCGTACAGGGCCACGAGCACGGCCGCCTCCCGGGCGCCGGCCACATCGAATGCCGGCGGCCGCGGCGGACCTGCCCGTCGCAATCGTTCGACCGCGGCATCGAGACCGATCACCCGCTCGGCGGCGGTGAGCCCGGACCACTCCGGGAGCCCGCCGGGCCGTACGGCCGGCGGCCGCGGGATGTGCTGACGTCCACCCCGAGCAACCACCCCCGGACCTTACCGACCACCTCGCGCCCCCTCCACCCCCACCCCTCCCCGCAACTCGCACCAAATACGCAAGCCTGGGCGTGCAAAACACGCGTGGGTTGGCGCCGCCCACGTCGGTCGGGCGCCCGCTACGCGTGCACCACGCCGACCCGATCTGGCTCGGGACACGGCTGTGGGTCCGGTTGGATCGGCGCACCGTCGACGGGACACATCACCCTTCGAGCGGAGCGCGACCCGCGGTCACCGGTGCGCAGGCCGAAGAAGCACAGCGGGCCGGCCGCGGCCGCGACGATCGCGACGATGACGAGGGCGGTGCGGAACGCAGCGGTCACCTCCTGCGGCCCCGATTCGGCCGCGAGGCCGGCCACCACCGGGACGACGGCGAGCGCGGCGAGACTGGCCGCGCGGGCAATCGCGTTGTTCACGCCCGACGCGACGCTCACGTGATCCGGATCGGATGCGGCCATCACCGTGGCGGTCAGCGGCGCGACGAACGTCACGAGTCCGACGGCGAACACCAGAGCGCCGGGGAGCACATCCGTCACCCACGATGTGTTGGGGCCGATACGGGTGAAGAGCAACAGACCGACGCCGGCGACGATCGGCCCGACGGTGAGCTGGAGTCGCGGCCCGATCCGTTGCGCGAGCGCGCCCGAGGGCGCCGAGAAGATCAACATGAGCACCGTCACCGGTAGGAGCGCCATGCCCGACCGCAGCGCCGACCAGCCACTCGCCACTTGCAGTTCGTAGGCAATGAGGAAGAACGTCACCCCGAGCGCGCCGTAGAGCAACACGGTGGCGAGGTTCGTGATCCTGAACATGCGGTTCCGGAACAGGGCGGGCGGGACGAGCGGATTGCGGGCGCGGCGCATGCGCATCACGAACGCGCCGACGGTCAGGGTGACGAGTGCGAAGGCACCGAGGACTCCGGAGTCGGTCCAACCGCGTGGCCCGGCCTCGGTGAGCGCCCAGGTGCTCGCGGAGAGGGCGACAACGGCGAGGAGCGCACCGATCACGTCGAGCCCACCGGTGGTGTGGGTGTCGCGCGTCTCGGGGACCGCCACGCGCGCACAGACGATCACCGCGACGGCCACCGGGAGGTTGATGAGGAACGCCCACCGCCAACCCGGACCGTCCACGAGCGCGCCGCCCACGAACGGACCGATCGCACCGGCGACCCCGCCGAGACCGGACCACGCACCCACCGCGGCTGCCCGATCGCGTTCCCGAAAGCTGGCCTGGAGAATCGCCAAGCTGCCCGGGGTCAGGAGCGCACCGCCGATCCCTTGGAGCACGCGCGCGACGACGAGCGTCTCGATGTTCGGCGCCACTCCACACAGGAGCGACGCCGCCGCGAACCATGCGGTCCCGATGACGAAGACGCGGCGACGCCCGAACCGATCACCGAGCGCGCCGCCGAGCAGGATCAGCGACGCCAGCGCGAGCAAGTAACCAGTGAGCACCCACTGGAGGGCACTGAGGTCGGCGTTGAAGTCAGCGCCGATGTGGGGAAGCGCCACGTTGACCACCGTGGCATCGAGCATCGCCATGCCACTCGCGCCGACGGTGGCCGCCAACGCGATCCGTCCGCGCGCCGAATCCAGGCTCAGGCCGGTCTCGGTCGCCTCCACCGCCGACAGATTACGACGCGTCTCGAGCGGCTTCCAGGTCTGAGATGGGCCCCACCCGCCAAGGACGGACGCGACGAAGGACGGGAGCCACGCAGACGCGGCGCCCGTCCCTCGTCGGGGTGATCAAACGATCAGCGCCGCGTCACGTCAGGTTCATGTTCGGTTCGCCCTGCGCGTTCTTGCCGGTGCTGCGGGTGCAGACACCGCCGCGAATCGCACCGCCGTTGTACGCCTTGCGGAGACAGTTCCGCAGTGCGAGCTGACCCCAGTAGTTCGGGTGCAGGCTCTCCTGCACCTGGTACGGGCCGAACACCGTCGACAGGGTTCGGATCTGGTTCTGCCACTCGGTCACGTCCGGTGCGTTCGCCTGGGTCCAGTTGGCGACGCCCCGCTCCTCGAGCAGCCCGACCGTGTTCTCACACAACCGGCGCCCGTTCATCGAGGCTGCGTTGTCGAGGATCACCGTGTTCGAGAGGCCCGCAGCTGCGGTCGCGTCCTTCGCCGACTTGTTCATGTTGAAGAGGGCCGTGTTGTTCGCCCAATCGGCATCCCGGTTCCAGACTCCACACCCACCGGTGCTCTGGCGGGTGAAGCCACTCTCGCCGTAGCGGAACCCCGAGCCCATCGGAATCGGCGACGCGTACGTCTGCACGATGATCTTGTACTGCGAGTCGGCGTATCCCGCGTTGACCATCGCCTGGCGGATGTTCAGGAGCGCGCCCTTCACTTCGTTGGTGCGTGCGGCCACTGCACTCGCGGTGAACCGTGACACGATCGACGCGTCGTCATTGCAGTAGTTCTTCCACCACGACGGCGACGTCAGGAAGTTGGTCACGCACTGCTGCACGATGTCGGCGAAGCCGTAGTTGTTGGCACCGATCAACATCGCGACGGCCTTCACGTTGTGCGTGGCGGCGAACTCCTGCAGGACCTGCGCCTGACCCTTGTAACCGCCGGAGTTGTAGAAGTCGAGACCGGGCTTGAAGTCACCCGAGCCCGGGGTCTGGGTGTAGGTGCGTGCACCCGAACAGGCGATGTTGGCGGAGTTGATGCCACCGCCGATGTGGACCTCGGCCGCGGTCGAGCGGTGACAACCGGGGATCGCCTCCGCCGTGCGGGTGGCGTTGTCGAAGTACGCGGCGGAACCGCCGGCATCGATGGTCGACGAGCTGCCGTTCGTATTTCCCGCCCAACGACCGGCTTCGCCCGAGATCGCCGAATCGCCCACCGACACCACGTACGGCGCGCCGACGCCGGGTCCGTCGGCCCGGGCCACTCCGGTTCCGGATGCGACGACGCCGGTTGCGGCGAGCGCACCCACCACTGCGAGCGCGCGCACGCGCCTGAATACGTTGCTCATGTACCCCCCTAGCCACGGGCGGGTTGCCCGCTCACCGCGTGGAGTCTGTCGACCCTTCCCGCGCGGTACAAGCATTTCGCCCAAGTTGCAGACCGCGTGCAGCCGACCGGCGAACACCGCTCGGCGTTCCCCACCTCCGACTTTTGTGCACTTTGCGGATCCCCGCCCCGGCAAAGTGCACGAAGGTCGAGGGTTGGGGTGCCGCCGCGGCCGTCGGACGGGCAGAATGGCGGCCGCCGCCGACCCGGGAGTACCGATGTCCGACTGGAATTTCGCGAGTTGCTGGGAAGCGTTGGCCGACGCCCAGCCCGAGAAGCTCGCGCTCGCGCAGGGGGAACGACACCGTTCGTGGCAGGAGTGGGACGACCGCTCGGCGCGCCTGGCCGCCGCCTTCACCGACCTCGGCCTCGCGCCGGGCGGCAAGGTGGCCAGCTACCTCTACAACTCCATCGAATACATGGAGGGCGTGTTCGCCACGTGGAAGTGCCGCAGCGCCCCGGTCAACGTGAACTACCGGTACATGGAAGGCGAACTCCGCTACCTGCTCGAGAACTCCGACACCGACATTCTCCTGTTCCACGGGGTGCTCGGCGACCAGGTGGCGAAGGTCTGGCGTGAGATCCCCACCCTCAAGGCCATCGTGCAAGTGGACGACGGTCATCCGCTCGTGGAGGGTGCGCACCGCTACGAGGACCTCGTCGCGAATCACGGCCCCGCGGCGCGCATCGAGAAAAGTGGCGACGACCTCTACATCCTCTACACCGGTGGCACCACGGGCATGCCGAAAGGCGTCATGTGGCGCAACGAGGATCTGTTCAACACCTTGGTACCGTCGGTATGGGGACTCCTCGGCCAGAGCGGCAACAGTCCCGACGACGCGCCGTCCGTGGCCGCCGCGATCGCCGAGGCCGGACGGACGCCGGTCCATCTCCCCGCGTCGCCGTTGATGCACGGGACCGGCTTCATGAGTTCGCTCCAAGCGCTCACGAGCGGCGGCGCGATCGTCACCCTCGAAGGCCGCACCTTCGACGCGCATGAGCTGTGGAAGGCCGTCGAGCGCGAACACGTGACGCAGATGGCGATCGTCGGTGACGCGTTCGGCAAGCCGATGGCGCGCGCGCTCGAGGAAGCCGAGTTGGACAACGCGCCCTACGACCTCGGGTCGCTCGGCCTGATGATCAGCTCCGGCGTCATGTGGACCGCGGAGGTGAAGGAAGCCCTCATGGCCCGCGGCTCGTTCTTCTGCCTGGACTCGCTCGGATCGAGCGAGGGCGTGGGGTTCGCGTCGCAGATCTCGGCGCCAGGGGCGACGGCCACCACCGCCAAGTTCCAGATCGGCGAGTTCGCGAAGGTGCTCACCGAGGACGGGCGAGCGGTCGAGGCCGGCTCCGGCGAGCGTGGGTTGCTCGCGCTCGGCGGTCCCATCCCGCTCGGCTACTACAAGGACCCGGACAAGACCGCGGCCACCTTCCGCGAGTTCGACGGCCAGCGGTATTCGATCCCCGGCGACTGGGCCACCGTTGCGGCCGACGGCACCATCGAGTTGCTGGGGCGCGGGAGCGTGTCCATCAACTCCGGCGGCGAGAAGGTCTTCCCCGAAGAGGTGGAAGAAGCGGTGAAACTCCACCCGGCCGTGGCCGACGCGATCGTGGTGGGCGTGCCCGACGAGAAGTTCGGCGAGGCCATCACCGCGCTGGCGTCACTGCGCCCCGGTGAGACCGCCACGCCCGAGGAGATCACCGAGGTGGTGCGGTCGAACCTGTCCCGGTTCAAGGCCCCGCGTCACGTCGTCATCGTCGACGAGGTGAAGCGGGGCCCGAACGGGAAGGCCGACTACGCGTGGGCCAAGGCGATCGCCGTCGAGTCGGTCAGCTAGCGCAGCCCGACGCAACGCCCTCATCGTTGAACGTCGTCACGTAGCTCGGCAGGCGCTTGAGGTAACCACCGGCGCGGAGCTGTTCGAGGCTTGTTGGCGGAACGTTGCCGTCGGACTCTGCCTTGAAGGCCTCGTACGCCGTTTCCACCGTGGCCATCTCCGCCCGGCATGCGCTCTTCTTCGCATCGGTCTGCGTCCCGCCCACGGCGAAGACGACGACGGCGGCGAGGATGCCGAGGATCACGATCACGACGAGGAGCTCCACAAGGGTGAAGCCCTTCTGGAGCAACGTCTGGTCGGTGGTGCGCGAACGAAGGTGCTTGAGCACGGATATCGGTGTCCTTGTGTCGCTCGGCCCCGGCTGCTCCAGGGCGCTTCCCAGCCATCCGGTGAGCACCGGACGGAACGTGGCGAACCTACCGGTGCCGCCCCGGATTTGGGAAGGCCGGATGCGGCGAAACGGCGGAATTGGTCCGCCCGACCCATCGTGACCACCACGCTCCGCGCGCATTGTCGCCCGGGCCTCTCACCGGGTGAGAATGGGCGCATGACCACCGCTCCGGTCGACCTCGCCGGCATCGAGCAATACCTCACCGTCCTCGCGCTGCACAACGCGACGGACCTCCACCTCACCGCCGGCGCCCCACCCCTGCTGCGCATCGACGGCAAACTCACGCCGCTTGATCAACCGCCGCTGCACGCCGACGAAGTGGCCGCGTTGGTCCTTGGCCTGTTGGACCCCGAACTCGCAGAGCGCTTCCACCGGGAAAAGGAGATCGACTTCTCGTTCTCGTGGCGCGAGGAGATTCGATTCCGCGCCAACGTGTTCCGTCAACAAGGAACCGTCGCGCTTGCGCTGCGGGCAATCCCGTTCGACATCCCGAACTTCACCGAGCTCGGCCTGCCCCCGATCATGGAGTACTTCGCCGGACTCCCGCAGGGTCTGCTGCTCGTCACCGGACCCACCGGGTCGGGCAAGTCCACCACGCAGGCGTCGGTGATCGACTTCATCAACCGCAATCGGGAGTGTCACATCCTCACCATCGAGGACCCCATCGAATACGTGCACGTCCACCACCGGTCCGCGGTGAACCAGCGCGAGGTCGGCGTGGACACCGACTCGTTCGAGCGCGCGCTGCGCAGCGCGTTGCGGGAAGACCCCGACGTCATGTTGGTGGGTGAGATGCGGGACGCGGAGACAATGCAGTTCGCGCTCACCATTGCGGAGACCGGCCATCTCGTGTTCGCCACGTTGCATACCAACGACGCCGCCACCGCGCTGGACCGCATCGTCGACGTGTTCCCCGCCGACCGTCAGTCCCAGATCCGGGTGCAACTCGCAGCGTCGCTCGCCGGCGTGGTGAGTCAGCGGCTGATCCCACGCGTGGGTGGCGGGATGACCGCGGCCTTCGAAGTGATCGTGGCCACCAACCCGATCCGCAACCTCATCCGGGACGGCAAGACCCACCAGCTCCGCAACATCGTCGCCACCAACATGCGCGACGGTATGCAGACGATGGAAGCGGCGATGAACGCGCTCATCGAGGCCGGCGTGGTCACCTACGACGACGCAGTGGACCGCAGTCTCTATCCCCGCGAACTCAAGCGCCCGACCTGGGGCGCCGCCTGACCCACCAAACCTATGTTTTTGGCGTCCTGAGGTGCTGCGCACCAGCAACTGTGGACGCCAAAACCGGCGGGATCTACTAGCCGCGGAGGGTGTCGCTGCCCTGAAAGATGCCGTACATCGCGGAGACCAGTGCGACCGCCACGAACCCGACGATGACGCCCATGATGATGATCACCGCGGGTTCGGCGAGGGCGGTGAGCCGGGCGAGCTTGTAATCGAGTTCCTTGGCGAAGAAGTCCGCGGCGGAGTTCAGCTGCAGATCGAGGGTGCCGGTCTCCTCGCCGACGCGCATCATCTGGGTGGCCGCGGGCGGGAACAACCCGGTGGCCACGATCGGACGGGCCATGCCCTCGCCTTCGAGCATCGCTTCGCGCACGTGACCCAACGCGTTCGCGTACACGCCGTTGTTGGAACCCTCGATCGCGGCTTGCATCGCTTCGGGCAGCGGCACGCCCGCCTGCATCATGGCGGCGATGATCCGGCAGAAGCGTTCGATCACCGTGTAGCGGGCCACCTCGCCGATCACCGGCATCCGCAGAATCAGCCGATCCCGCCGGAACCGGCCCGCCTCGCTGCGGTTCATCCGCACGACGGAGACGATCAGCGTGGCGAGCGCGAGCGCGAGCGCCCACCACCAGGTCTCGAAGAAGTTGGCGATCTCGAGCAACAAGGTGGTGATCGTCGGGAGTTCGGCGTCGAACTCCTTGAAGAACTCGGTGAACTTCGGGAGCACGTACGCGACGAGGATCACCACGGTGACGAGCGACATGACGAAGATCACCAGCGGATACGTGAGCGCGGCCCGCACCTTCTGGCGCGCTTCGGCGTCGCGCTCGATGTAGTTCGACAGCTGGTCGAGCACCGAGTCCAGGCGACCGGTGATCTCGGCCGAACGCAGGATCCCGATGTAGTACGGCGGGAAGATGTCCCGGTGCCGATCGAGCGCGTCCGAGAACGGCACGCCCACCTGGATGAGTTCGATGGTCTCGGTGAGGATCTCCTGGAGTCGCGCGTTCGACGCCGACTCGCGCACGATCTCGAGCGCTTCCACCAGTGGGATGCCGGCGCGCACGAACGCGGCCACCTGGCGGGAGAAGTGCATGAGATCGGTGCGCGGCACTCGGCGGCGGGTGATCTCGATCTCGGTGAACTTGCGCTGTTTGCGGATCCGCTTGACGTCGAGCTGCTGCGCGAGGAGTTGGTTCCGCAGACTGTCGACGTTCACCGCGTCGGCTTTGGCGCGGACCTTGGAGCCATCCGGCGCGACGGCGACATACTTGAATCCCGGCATCAGGTGCGGTGTCCCGTCAGACCACGTACAGCGTGCGGAGCACTTCGGCCAGCGTGGTCACGTCCTGTTCGACGAGCTTCAACGCCTCGGTCTGGAGCGGCACCATGCCTTCGGAGATCGCGAGGTCTCGCAGCTGCTGGTAGGTCGGCTCGTTGACCACGAGTTGCTTCATGTCGTCGCTCACCCGCAGCAACTCATAGACCCCGACCCGACCCTGGTACCCGGTACCGGAACAGAACACGCACCCCTCGCCCTGGAAGAACTCCCGCTTCGGCGCGAACCCGGCCTTGTCCCACATCGCCAGCTCGTCCGGGCTCGGCGTGTAGGAGACCGTGCACTCGGAGCAGAGCCGCCGCACCAGCCGCTGACCCACCACGCCGAGCACCGACGACGAGATGAGGAACGACTCGATTCCCATGTCGAGGAAGCGATGGAGCGCGGCCACGGAATCGGTGGCGTGGAGGGACGACAGTACGAGATGACCGGTGAGCGCCGACTGCACGGCGATACGCGCCGTCTCGACGTCGCGAATCTCGCCAACGAGAATCGCGTCCGGGTCCTGGCGCAGGATCGACCGCAAACCACCGGCGAACGTGATGCCGGCCTGCTCGTTGATCTGGATCTGGTTGACGGTGGGGAACACGTACTCGACGGGATCCTCCACCGTCATCACGTTGATCTCTTCCCGGTTGATCTGGGTGAGGGTGGCGTAGAGGGTGGTGGTTTTGCCCGAACCCGTCGGACCCGCACAGAGCACCATGCCGTAGGGCGAACGGGTCAGGCCTTCGAAGATCGTGAGGGTCTCGGCCGGCATCCCGAGATCACGCAGACCGAGCAGCGCGCGCCGCTTGTCGAGGATCCGCATCACGCACTTCTCGCCGTTGACCGTTGACGTGGTGGAGACGCGTACATCCAGCGGAACCCCGTCCACCTCGATCTCGATCTGACCGTCCTGGGCGCGACGGCGCTCCACGATGTTCATGTTGGCCATGACCTTGATGCGGCTGATGAGCGCGGGACCCATGCCCGGGGGGAGGTTCAAGACTTCGTGGAGGGCACCGTCGACGCGGTTGCGGATCCGCACCCGTTCCGCCATGGGTTCGATGTGGACGTCCGACGCCCGTTCGCTCACGGCTTGGGAGAGCAAGAGGTTGACGACCTGGACGATCGGCGCCTTCTCGTCCACCTGCGCAATGGCGCCGTGATCGCCTTGACCGGCGCGCCGCTGCTCCTCCCGGGCCTGGAAAACCCGCACGTGCTCGTCGACGTTTGCGGTGGTCCGGTAGGCGACGTCGATCGCGCGTTGGATCTCCCCGACTCCGCTGACGAAGAGCTGGACCGGCTGGTGCAGCACCTCGCGCAACCGGATCGCGATCGACGGATCGCTGGGATCGCTGACCACGACATCGAAGCCGGATGCGGTCCGGCGTAGTACCAACGCGCCCCAGGCGCGGGCATGGGCTTCAGGGAGGGCGACGACGGCGACGGGGTCCGGGAAGTGATGGCGAAGATCCACCACCCCGAGTCTCGCTTGCTCCGCCAACAGGCCGGCGAGATCACGTTCCGAGAGCACCCGTTTCGCGACGAGGAACTCGCCGAGGCGTTGACCGGCGGCGCGATGGGCATCGAGCGCCGCAACGAGGTGCTCGGACGACAGCACACTGTGCGCGACGAGGATCTCTCCCAACATCCGCGTCTCTTCGCCATCGAGGCCCGGCGTCCTCGTGCTCATCGCCCCCGGATCACCCGCCGAACCCTGCGCCCCCGGGGGTCCGCCTGGTCCGGCGGCCTGCGCGGCCGACAAGCGCGCGCTTCTCGCGGCGGCCTGTGCCTGGAGCGCCTCGATCGACAGCGAGACCTGCGACCGCACACCATCTCGGCTGACGAGTTCGTTCTCGTCGACGGAGCCGACCGAAGGCGCGGACTGGCCCGCGCCCGTGGGACGGCTCGGTTCCTCGTTCGCGTCTTTCCGGGACTTCAACAAGCCCACGGTCTTTCCTTCCACCCAGCCCCTGCGTCCGGCCGTGCTGACCGGACGTCACTCTGTCCGGCAGCGTACGGGTATTCCGACCTATCCCGCCAGGCGGCCCGGCCGATTTCGCGAACGGGTCACCGGCGCGTCACCGCGCAGGCGACGGACGCGACGAAGCGGCGCCCGAGGACGCCGCTTCGTCAGGAATCGCGTGAAAGGAGAAGTGTGGTTGCTACTTCTTCTTCTTCGCCGGCGCCGCGGCCTTCTCGATCTTGGCGAGGATGTCACGGCCCGCGAGGATCAGGAGATCCTCACCGTCGATCGTGATCTCGGTGCCGCCGTACTTGGAGTACACCACCGTGTCGCCCGCCGCGATGTCGAGCGGGATGATGTCACCGGACTGCTCGGACCGACGACCCGGACCGACGGCCAGCACTTCACCCTGCTGGGGCTTCTCCTTCGCCGTGTCCGGGATCACCAATCCGCTGATGGTGGTTTCCTCAGCTTCGGCGGTACGGACGACGATGCGATCCTCGAGCGGTACGAGCTTCATCGGTGGCCTCCTCGACCGACCCACAGGGGCCGGAGGTGTGTCGACATTCGGGGGTCCCGTCGTGGCGCCGGCCGTGGACTCACGAACCGGCTCTTAGCACTCGGGGTATGGGACTGCTAAAGGAAGGTAGCACTCGCGTCCTGGGACTGCCAAGTCGTCCCCCGTGCTCGCCTCCATTGCTCGTTCGGGCCGGTCAACTCGCAGTTGGCAGTTTCAGGTTGGGATAGGCGCCATCGCTCAAGGGGGTGGCACCGTCGGTACGGATCCGCCACCAGGCCGTGGCCGCGATCATCGCCGCGTTGTCGGTACAGAGCTCCGGCGGCGGAATCAGTGCGATGCGGCCGGCCTCGGCGGCCACTGCGGCCACCTCGTGGCGGAGCGCCGAGTTGGCGGCAACCCCACCTCCGAGCACGAGGGTGCGGGCCCCGATCGAATCGGCAGCAGCGTCGAGTTTGGCCGCCAGCACATCGACCACCGCAGCCTGGAACGACGCCGCGATATCGGCGATCGCGGCGGGGTCAGGATCAGGATGGCGACGCAGGTGATGGAGGACAGCGGTCTTGAGTCCCGAGAAGGAGAAGTCCAGGCCGTCGCCCTGCATCGGGCGAGGAAACCGGATCGCGGTTGCATTGCCGCTGCGAGCCAGCCGATCGAGGACCGGACCGCCCGGATATCCGAGCCCGAGCAGGCGCGCCACCTTGTCGAACGCCTCGCCGGCGGCATCGTCGACGGTTTCGCCGAGCACGCGGTACTGCGCGTCACCGTGCACCGCGACGAGCATCGTGTGACCGCCCGAGACCAACAGCACCGCGAGCGGGAGCTCGACCCCCGGATCCTGCAACCACGCGGCGTGGAGGTGACCCTCGAGATGGTTCACCCCCACGTACGGGATCGTGCGTGCGAGCGCGATGGACTTCGCCGCACTCACCCCCACGAGCAGCGCGCCCGCGAGCCCCGGCCCGCGCGTCGCCGCGACGGCATCCACGTCGGCGAAGGTGATCCCCGCTTCTCCGAGCGCGTCGCCGATGACTCCGTTGACCAACTCGAGATGGGCGCGGCTCGCGATCTCGGGGACCACGCCGCCGAACCGGGCGTGCAGATCCACCTGGCTGGACACCACGCTCGAACGGATCTCGGTGCCGTCGACGACGACCGCGGCTGCGGTCTCGTCACAACTCGTCTCGATGCCGAGAATGATCACGGCATGCCTCCGGTGGTCGCACGGCCCGGCGTGCTCGTCCCCGCACGCCGTTCCAGGCCCGCCAGCAACGCCGCGTAGTCCGCGGTGTCGATTCCCCGCACCCACATGACCACCGCGTCCTCGGTCGGCCGCGAGTAGTAGTCCTTCCGCGCACCCTCCACCGTGAGACCGAACCGGCGGTACAAGGCCTGGGCGCCGCGCGAACTCAGGCGCACCTCGAGCGTGAGCGCGGCGTAGTTCCGATCGATTGCCTCGCGCACGATGGCCAGGAGGAGCCGCGTCGCCACGTGGTGCCGCCGCCACTCCGGATCGACGGCGATGGTGGTCACATGGGCTTCGTCGGGAGCCATCATGATTCCCGCGTACCCCACCACCGTGCGACCGATCTTGGCGACGACATACACCCGCGATGACGCCAACGCGAGTTCCGACAGGAACAGCGACGACGTCCAGGGCGTGGGATAGACCTGCTCCTCGATCGCCATCACCGCGCGCAGATGACGCCGACGCATCGGCACGACGTTCACCGCTGCCGATGCCGCCGGCGGGCTTGCGTCGGGCGGGTTCACGCCGGGCGCGCTGGGCGCACCGCGCACGCCGGGCGCGCCGGTCATGGCGCGGCCCACGCGATCTGGGCATCGCTCTGACGCAAGTACTGCGGCACGATCCGGTCCGGCGTGGTGAACTCTTCCCGTTCGAACCGCGCGCACGCGAGCTCCACCAGCGCGGTCGCGCTCGGCGCCGCCGCCGCCGGACCCACCACCGCAACCCGATCGAGCCGCGCGAACTCCTCGGCGTACACCAACGCGCCGTCGCCGACGAGCAGCACGTCGTCACCACCCGCAATGATCTCGGCCGCCACCGCGCCCGGTGGCCCCACCGTGTACTCACCGTCGCGCTGGAGCCCGCCCGGCACGGGCCAGTACCGCGCCGCGAAGACTTCACGGCGGCGGGCGTCGAGCACCGCAACCACGCGGCGGTGGGTGGTTCGCCACGGGTACGCAACGAGATCGAGGCTCGAGATCCCGACGATTGGGATGGCGAGGGTCTGCGCGAGCGTCCGAGCCGTGGTCACTCCCACCCGCAGCCCGGTGTAGAGCCCGGGCCCGGTGCCCACCGCAACGGCCGAGAGTGCGGCGAGTTCGATACCGAGTTCCGCCGCGAGAAACGCGATCGCGGGCGCGAGCTGTTCTGCGTGGCGGCGGCCACCATCGATACGGACCTCGCCGAGCACCCGACCGCCGCGACCGAACGCCACGCTCACCTGGCTCGTCGCGGTGTCCATGGCCAGAATCACGCCCGCTCCTCGGGCAGTCCGGCCGCCCCGGTCAATCCGTCGCCTCGATCGGCAATTGCGCCAAGCCGGTCCCGCAGCTCCGCCGCGCGGGCGATCCAATCCGCGCCGAACGGCGTGATCGTGATCATACGAATGTCGTCGACGGCCGGGTCGCTGTTCGCGTCGCCCGGGTCAACGGCCGGTGCGAGCACGAGCTCCACCTCGAGTCGATCGGGCGGCAGCAGGTCCCGGACGCCGTCACCCCACTCGATGAGGGTGACGGCATCGTCGAAGAGCTCGTCGAGGCCGAGATCGATCGCCTCTTGGACGCGGTCGAGGCGGTAGACGTCGAGGTGGTGAACGCGCACCCGACCGGTGTACTCGCGTGCGATCGCGAACGTGGGACTCACCACGCGATCGGTCACGCCGAGCCCGGACGCGACGCCTTGAGCGAACACGGTCTTCCCACTCCCGAGATCACCGGCGAGCACGATCACTGCGCCGGGCCCAAG
>JANPMG010000214.1:0-8494 GCA_031422675.1 Acidimicrobiia bacterium
CATCGCGGTGCGCAAATCGCAGATGGCGATGTTCCTGCCGAGCCCGCACTTCGGCGGAGTGCGCGTCGCCGGCGGCGAAAACCGCAGACGACGCGCGCAGTTCAGCTCTCGGTGGGACCGCTCGCCGTGAGTTCTTCGACCGGTGGAGGCTCGAGGCCCTCGATGGTGCGGAAGACGAACTCGTCGGCTTCGGCATCGACGATGATCGTCTCGCCGGCGTGGAACTCTTTCCAGAGGATCTTCTCGGACAGCGCGTCTTCCACGTACCGCTGGATCGCCCGGCGCAACGGGCGCGCCCCGAGCGTGGGGTCATAGCCCTTCACCGCGAGCAGATCCCGAGCCGAATCGGTGAGTTCGAGCGTGAGGCCCTGGCTCAGCAGCTGAGTCTGCACCCGCTTCATCAGCAGGTCGACGATGTTGTGGATGTCGTCACGGGTCAGTTCCGCGAAGACGATGACGTCGTCGATGCGGTTCAGGAACTCGGGCCGGAAGTGGCGCTTGAGCTCTTCCGTCACCTTCTCCTTCATGTGCTCGTACGTCACCGCGTCGTCGGCCTTGCCGAACCCGACCGCGGTCTTGCGCATGTTCTGGGTGCCGAGGTTCGACGTCATGATGATGACGGTGTTCTTGAAGTCCACCGTGCGGCCCTGCGCGTCGGTCAGGCGACCGTCCTCCAAGATCTGGAGCAGCGCGTTGAACACGTCGGGGTGGGCCTTCTCGATCTCGTCGAAGAGCACGACGGAGAACGGCTTGCGGCGTACCGCTTCGGTGAGCTGGCCCCCCTCGTCATAGCCGACGTAACCCGGAGGCGAACCGACGAGACGGGACACGGTGTGCTTCTCCATGTACTCGGACATGTCGAGCGAGATCAGCGACGACTCGTCGCCGAAGAGGAACTCACTCAGCGTGCGAGCCAACTCGGTCTTGCCAACACCCGACGGGCCCAGGAAGATGAACGAGCCGCTCGGGCGCTTCGGGTCCTTGAGGCCCGCACGAGTCCGGCGGATGGCCTGGCTGACGGCCTTGACCGCGAGGTCCTGACCGACGATGCGCTTGTGGAGTTCGTCCTCCATGCGCAGGAGCTTGGCGGTCTCTTCCTCGGTGAGCTTGTAGACGGGGATGCCGGTCCACATTGCGAGCACCTCGGCGATGGACTCCTCGTTGACCTCGTTGAAGAGGTCCACGCCCTCGGCCTTCCACTCGGTCTCCTTGACCGCGCGTTGTTCGAGGAGTTCCTTCTCGCGGTCCCGCAGGCTCGCGGCGCGCTCGAACTGTTGACCTTCGATCGCGCCCTCTTTGTCCTTGCGGACCTTCGAGATCTCGTCCTCGAGCTCGCGGTAGTCCGGCGGCGCCTGCATGCGCCGGATGCGCAGGCGCGAACCGGCTTCGTCGATCAGGTCGATCGCCTTGTCCGGGAGGTGACGATCCGAGATGTAACGGTCCGCGAGGTTCGCCGCCGCAACGACGGCCTGGTCGGTGATCGTCACCCGGTGGTGGCTCTCGTAGCGGTCCCGGAGTCCCTTCAGGATCTCGATCGTGTGCGCGACCGTCGGCTCCTCCACCTTGATCGGCTGGAACCGGCGCTCGAGCGCGGCGTCCTTCTCGAGGTGCTTGCGGTACTCGTCGAGCGTGGTGGCGCCGATGGTCTGGAGCTCACCACGCGCGAGCATCGGCTTGAGGATGCTCGCCGCGTCGATCGCACCTTCGGCGGCACCCGCGCCGACGAGCGTGTGCAGCTCGTCGATGAACAGGATGATGTCGCCGCGGGTCTTGATCTCCTTCAGCACCTTCTTGAGGCGCTCCTCGAAGTCACCCCGGTAGCGAGACCCGGCGACGAGCGCGCCCAGGTCCAGCGTGTAGAGCTGCTTGTCCGTGAGCGTCTCGGGCACGATGCCCTCGACGATGTCCGCGGCGAGGCCTTCGACGATCGCGGTCTTGCCGACACCGGGCTCACCGATGAGCACCGGGTTGTTCTTGGTGCGCCGGGACAGCACCTGCATGACCCGCTCGATTTCCTTCTCGCGCCCGATGACCGGGTCGAGCTTCTTCTCGCGTGCGAGCTGGGTGAGGTTCCGACCGAACTGGTCCAGGACCAGCGATCCCGACGGGCCGCCACCGGACTCCACCGGCGCGCCGGCACCGGCAGGGGCGCCTTCCTTGCCACCGGAGTAACCGGAGAGGAGTTGGATGACCTGCTGACGGACGCGGGAGAGGTCCGCGCCCAACTTCACGAGGACCTGCGCGGCAACACCCTCACCCTCGCGAATGAGCCCCAACAGGATGTGCTCGGTACCGATGTAGTTGTGACCGAGCTGGAGTGCTTCCCGGAGCGAGAGTTCGAGGACCTTCTTCGCGCGGGGCGTGAACGGGATGTGACCCGACGGTGCAGAACCGCCGTGGCCGATGATCTCTTCCACCTGCGCACGCACGGCCTCGAGCGAGATGCCCAGAGACTCGAGCGCCTTCGCCGCTACACCCTCACCCTCGTGGATGAGCCCGAGCAGGATGTGCTCGGTGCCGATGTAGTTGTGGTTCAGCAGGCGCGCTTCTTCCTGAGCCAGCACGACGACCCGTCGGGCCCGGTCTGTGAAGCGTTCGAACACTTGGCATCCGCCTCTCGTCGGTGGGTTCGGATTGCACGCGGCGCGCAAGCCGAAACTCGTCCGACACTCTATCGGCCGGGCCTTTTTCGGCCCGGACGGGTGATGGGTTCTCATCGACGGAACCACCGAACCGCTGTAGTCCCGGAACGGCCACGGAGCGCGGTCGCCCGTCAGCCGGGAATGGGTCGTGTCGTCGAGCGCGCGGCTCCTTCATTCCCGCGACTTCAGACGGCAGGTCAGACGGCAGGTCAGCCGGCAACGACGTCGTCTCCCCATCAAACCTTCCGGCTTGGTCTTTGTTCCCGACAGGCCGTACCCTGCGCCCCGATGTCACCTCTCGACGCGCTCGGTCTGGCGCCCATGGCGTCCGACATGGAGCGCGTCGAAGCTGCGTTGCGAGCGTCGGTGCGCTCCTCGGATCCGTTCCTCTCGGACGTCGCCGGGCATCTCGTCTCGGCCGGTGGAAAGCGGCTTCGGCCCGCCCTCACGCTGTGTTCGGCCTACGCCGCCAAGGGAGTAGCCCCGGCCGCCGACGACGCGATCACCGGTGGGATCTCGGTTGAACTGGTCCATCTCGGCTCGCTCTACCACGACGACGTGATCGACGAAGCCGAGACCCGCCGAGGCGTTCCCTCGGTCAACGCCCGCTGGTCGAACATCGTGGCGATCCTCGCCGGTGACTACCTCTTGGCCCGGGCGTCGTCGCTCGCGGCATCCCTCGGAGCCGATGTCGCCGCGCTGCTCGCGGCCACGATCGGTGAACTGTGCCGGGGTCAGGTCCTCGAACTCCAACACCTCTTCGACGCCGACCGTTCCGTCGAGGCCTACATTTCGGCGATCTCGGGCAAGACGGCGTCCCTGTTCGGCACTGCGTGTCGGGTCGGTGGAATGGTGTCGGCCGTCGACGATCCCACGCTCGAGGCTCTCACCCAGTTCGGTCATCACCTCGGCATGTGTTTCCAGATCGTCGACGACGTCCTGGACGTCACCGCGACCGACGAGGAACTCGGCAAACCCGCCGGGAACGACATCCTCGAGGGCGTCTACACCTTGCCCGTCATCCATGCGTTGGCCGGCTCGGACGAGCTGCGTGACCTGCTCGGTCGCAAGATCGACCGCTCACAACTGGACGCGGCCCGGCAGTTGGTGAAGGCCGGCGACGCCGTCGATCGTTCGATCGAGACCGCCCGCGGCCACGCCGCCGATGCCAGTGCGGTCCTCGTTTCCACCACTGCGCTCGACGCCGAAGTGGTCGAGGGCCTCACCCGCCTCGTCGACACCCTCGTCACCCGCCAGTTCTGACCCGCGTTCCCACCCCTTTCCCGCAACTCGCACCAAAAGCGCAAGCCCCAGCTTGCGTTTTGCGCGTGAGTTCGTGGCGTCGGCCTACCGCTCGACGACGAACGCGGGGAGCGGCGGCCTGAACCGGAGTCCATCGTCGAGCTCCCGGACGTTGACGCCGAACGCGGCGTCGGTTGACGTGTACGAATCGTGTACACTTCAGAAATGAGCATTCCTGTCACTGCACGCTTAGATGAAAGGGTGGTCGACGCGCTCGACGACGCCGTTGAAGCAGGTCTCGCCCCCACTCGCGGCGCAGTCGTCGCCGCAGCAGTCCGCGAGTGGCTCGCGTTGCACTCCGAGGACGGGATCGTGGAGTCGTATCGGCGCCGGTACGCGGCCGCAACACCCGCCGACGACGATCTCACCGCCGCGCTCGCCAACTTCTCGGTAGCAGCATGCCTCGCCGATCGCGAAGCCTGATCGCGCGCGGCGACGTCTGGGACGCCGCGATGCCTGGCGTCGGCAATCACCCAGTGGTCGTCGTAACTCGCAACACCGCAATCCCGCTGCTCAGCTCGCTGGTGTGCGTGCTCGTCACCAGCACCTTTCGGGGTCACGTCGCCGAGGTCGAACTCGGCCGCAGCGAGGGACTCGCGCACGACAGCACCGCGAATTGCGACAACGTCTTCACCCTTCCGGTAAGCGTGTTGGTACGCCGTCGTGGTCACCTCGGCCCGGCCCGGCTCGCCACGCTCGATCGAGCGCTCACCATTGCGCTCGGTCTGGACTGACGCCAGGTCGGCGACTCAGAACACCTGGTGGACGTGGCAATCATCACCGTCGTCGTACGGCCGCGTGCGCGCGGCAGCTTCAGTCGGCCTCGAACGCGAGCGTTCCGCGGAACGCCTGCGCTCGTTGCGCAACGCCACGGGCGATCCATGCGCCCGTTGCCACGACCAGCGGGATCGCGATCACGATCCCGACCACGGTGATCCACGGAAACACGACGTGCGGGAACAGTCCCGAGTCCGTGTCGCCGGCGAACGGTTGCTGCACCGCGCGGAACACGACGGCGATCGGAATGACCCCGACCGGAACTGCGATCAGCGCCCCCACGCCGGCCAGCACCCAACTCCTGACCGCACCGATCCGCCGTTCGACTTCGGGTGCCGCGCCGAGCGCGGCCAGGACTGCCGTTTCGTCACGCGACTCGGCGGCGCCGAGCAGCAGTGCCGTCACCGAAACGAGGAATGCGAACGCGATCATGGCAGCGATCGACCAGCGGCGAACCGTCGCCGGATTCCCGAAACCGGCCCGATCGGCGGACGATTCGCCGACCTCGATCACGAACGGTGACTCCGCGTCCGACGACGCGGCGGCGTTCGGCGCGTACACATCGACCATGCCGGACCACAACCGGGATCGCTGGTCGCCCGACAATGCGTGCGGCGCGATCCCCATCGCACCGACGACACCGGTGGGGACTCCGATTCGGCGGGCGTGGGCCGGATCGATCAAGACCGGGCGTACCCCGAGCTGGTACGGCCCGTACGTGAAACCCGATACCGGAAGCGGCGACAGCGTTGCGCGCCCCACCGCGGTCTCGATCGTCAGGGATCGCGGAACGCCGGCGTGGAGCGACACGGCTGCTCCCGAGCGCAGGCGAAGCCGGTCCTCGGGCGGCAATCGGATCGATCGCACCAGGGTGGCGTCGGCGACGATGACCGTGGCCACGGCGTCGGACCACGGCGCCTCGATACCGAGCGGCGCTCCGTCGCGACCGACGGCGAGCCCGAAGATGCGCCGGACCTTCGTACCCGGTACCGCTCGCTTCACCGCCGACACGCCGAGCGTCACATCTCCCGCCACATCTCCCGCCACGTCGCCGCCCGACGCCTCGCTTCCGAACCCACGCACGCTCCCGATCAGGATCGCGTTCGGCGGAAGCAGCACACGCGCGCTGGGGTTGCGATCGACCGCGAGGCCGAGCATGGCGGTCGAGCCCGCCACGGCGAGCGCACCGGCGATGGCGATCGCCGTGACCACTGCGGCGCTGCGGCTGCGGACCTGCGCCAGACCCCGGAGCGCGATACGTGCCGCCGCCCCGGTGAAGCGGCCCGCCCGGGCCGCGAGGGTGACGGCCACCGGCGTCAAGAACGCCGCACCCGCGAGCACCAGCAAGCCGCCGAGGATTGCGATCATCGCGACGAGACCGGGTTGACCAATGCGACGGTCGCGAATGTTCAGCGCCACCAAGGCCAGAATCCCGACGCCCGCACCGAAGATGGCGACCGCCTTCAACCAGCGGAGCGGCGGGACCGGAGCAAGGGGCCGCCGACCGGCCAGCGCGCTCAGGACGGGGACTCGGACCACGTGGCGGGTCGGCACGCGCGCGGCCACCGTGGCGGTCACGACCGCGGTCGCACCGAGCACCGCGAGATCGCGGACCGAGAAATCGAACGCACCCGGGTCATGCCGCATCAGGGTGACGATGAAATCGCGCGCGATCGCGAGGCCGATCGCGGCGCCGCCCATGCCGACGATCGTTCCGATGAGCCCCGTGATCGTGCCCTGCAGGGTGAGCGCTCGCCGGAGGAACCCGGGATCGGCGCCGTTGGCCGAGAGCTGGCCGAGCATCACCAGCTGACGGCGAGCCGTCGTGGCGAACGCGGCCGCGATGATCACCCCGACCATCGCCAGAATCAGCGCGGCCCCCACCCAACTCCAGAAGAACACCGTGCCGTCCTCGATGCCTCTCCCGTCGGTCACCCCACGCGGTCGAGCGATCTCGACACCGACGACACCCGGCACATTCCACCACTTGTCGGCGGCGATCGCGGTCGCATTCGTACCGGCCGGATACCGGATGGTGTAGGCGTCGAGCACGACCCCGGGCACCTTCACCGCCGAGAAGGGAAACGCCGGCGCGTCGATCAGCGCCTGCTGGAAGTCGTGGCGGGACCGGCCGATCCCGACCACTCGAGCGGTGAACGCCGGACGAGAAAGCTGCAGCCGGTCGCCCAAGTCGAGGTGCAACCACTCGGCGACCGACGGGCTGATGACCACCTCGCCCGGCTGCGCGGCCCGACCGGCGACGAGTTCGATGCCGCCCGCGCCGTCCGGAGCGGGGAGCCGACCGTCGGTGACGTCGACGCTGCGCGTGCCTCGGCTCGCCGCCACCGGCGTCAACGGCAAGGTGGCATTGCGGTAGCGCACGACTCGGGACCCGTCCGGAATCCGCTGCAGCACCGCAGCCGCTGCGGGCCGATCCGGATCGACGAGCAGCGCGACATCGGTCGCGCCGTGCGCCCGTTGATACCTCGCGAGTTGCGAATCGATGCCGGCCCGCGCCAGAACGTCGAGCACGGTGATCGCGAACACCGGGACCGCGATCAAGAGAACCACCAGCAACGCGCGTGCGGGGCGGTGCCGAGCCTCCCGTCTCGCCATGCGCGCGGCCAGGCGCCACGATCCGAACATCAGTTGGAGCCGGCGACGGCCGCAACCGGGACGGGTGTCGGTACGGACTCGTCGACGATGACGCCGTCGCGAAGGAACACCACTCGGTCGGCCCAGGATGCGTAGCGAGGCTCGTGGGTGACCAGCACCACCGCGGCGCCGGTCGACTCCGGCAAGGACGCGAGCAACTCGATGATCGAGTCACCGGTCAAGGAGTCCAACGCGCCGGTCGGTTCGTCGGCCAGCACCAACGATCGTGGCCGCACGACCGCCCGCGCGATCGCCACGCGCTGTTGCTCACCCCCGGAGAGATCGTCGGGGAACCGGTCGAGATGGCGCTCCAACCCCACGGCTTCGAGCGCGTCCTGCGCCGAGCGCCGCGCGGACCTCGTGGAGGTGCCATCGAGTTCCAGTGGCAGCATCACGTTCTCGATCGCACTCAGCGACGCGATGAGGTTGAGCTTCTGGAACACGAAACCGACCTCACGGCGGCGCAGGTCCGCACCCTCGCGCAGGTTCAGCTCGGTGAGATCCCGACCGTCGACGATCACGCGCCCGGAGCTCGGGGTCTCGATCGCGCCGGCGAGGTGCAGCAACGTGGACTTCCCACACCCCGACGGGCCCATGATCGCCACCACCTCGCCGGGCCCCACCGAGAAGGACACGCCGCGGACGGCCTGCACCTCGGTCGGTCCTCGACCGAAACTCTTCACCACATCGATGAACTGCAACGCGAACCCGTCGTTCATCAACGCCCCCTGTCCTTCGTGATGCGAGCCTCGCATCGGTCCAACCATCGAAGATCCGCTTCCGCCCGTACCACCAGCGCATCGGCCACGAGCACGGTTGCGAGCGTTGGATCCGCGCCCGCAGCGCGTGACTCGCGCCGCCGGCGTTGCAGGAGCGCCACCAGCGCGGTGCGCTGGCGGGTGATCACACTCAATGCATGCTTCGGCCCGCGCTCAATCGCCATCAACACCTTCAACATGAGTTCGTCACGCGGCGGCGGCTCGTCGACGGGGATTGCGGTCCACCATGCGCCGAGCGTCTCCCGACCGTCGGCGGTGATGCGATAGGTCTTGCTGTCGTCCTCGGTCGCGGCGTTCACGAGCCCGTCCCGTTCGAGCCGGTCGAGGGTCGTGTACACC
>JANPMG010000215.1:0-5547 GCA_031422675.1 Acidimicrobiia bacterium
GGATTCGAACCCTCACGCTCCATTACGGAGCCGGCGGGTTTATGCCGCGGCTCGTTCGTCTGCCGCGCGCGTTGGAATCCGCCGCGACCCCCTGAGCTGGGACTTCGCGCGACAAGCTGTCCACCGCGTCTGCGTCGCGCGCCGGCGTCGCGCCGAGTTCGTTAGCCCGGACCTTTCAGTAGCGGCGCGCTGATTGGGTGTTCGCGTCCGCGAAGTAGCCCTTCTGGTGGGCGAAACTGCGCTTGTCGAGAACACAGGCAGGCCAACCGGAAGGGCTCTTCGGAGATGAACGTTATACGGGCGTCGCGGCGCGTGAAGGTGACCGGCGACGGTAAGGGTGTGGCGAGCCACGCGGGCGCGTTGTTGGTCGCGGAACTCGCGGATCGGGTTGGGCTGACCGGCGGGTTCTCGGAGGCGATGGCCCACACGCGTCGGCGCCGTTCCGCGCATGATCCGGGGGTGGTCCTCGCTCAGCTCGCGGTGTCGCTCGCCGATGGTGGCGACTGCCTCGCGGATATCGCGGTGTTGCGCAACCAGCCGGACTTGTTCGGCCGGGTGGCGTCGGATCCGACCGTGTGGCGAGTGATCGACTCGATCCACGTGGATGGGTTGCGTGGCATCGCGACTGCGCGTGCCGCGGCCCGGGCTCGGGTGTGGGCCGCCGCCGGTGCACCGGAGTCGATCACGATCGACATTGATGGGACACTCCTCGACGCGTATTCCGAGAAACAGGATGCGGCATCGACCTACAAGCACGGGTTCGGGTTCTATCCGATCGTCGCTTTTCTTGATGAGACCGGCGAGGCGCTCGGTGGACTGTTGCGGCGGGGTAACGCCGGGTCGAATAACGCGGCGGATCATCTCACCGTCTTGGACCGGTCCCTCGCCCAGCTGCCGGTGACGCCAGCCGACACGCCGATGTTGGTGCGGGTCGATTCGGCCGGCGCGACTCACGCGTTCGTGGACGGTTGTGTCGACCGTGGCGTGCGATTCTCGATCGGGCTTCCCGTCGACCAACGCGTCAGAAATGCCCTGTTGCTGGCCCAAGAAGAAGACTGGGAACCCGCCGTCGAGACCGACGGCACCGCCCGGCCCGGCGCGTGGGTCACAGAACTCACCGAGCTGATCGAACTCGAAGCCTGGCCCGAACAGATGCGGGTCATCGCCCGCCGCGAACGGCCACACCCCGGCGCGCAACTCTCCATCTTCGACCAGCATGAAGGGTTCCGCCACCAAATCTTCATCACCGACCAGACCGACACGAACATCGCCGGACTCGAACTTCGCCACCGTCACCGCGCGCATGTCGAGAACCGGATCCGCGCCGCGAAAGACACGGGCTTGCGGAACTTGCCGTGCGTGGATGTGGTCTGCAACGACGCGTGGCTTCAACTCGTGCTCACCGCCCAAGACCTCACCGCCTGGATGCAGACCCTGTGTTTCGATGGTGCACTCGCGATCGCCGAACCGAAACGATTGCGTCACCGCGTGTTCCACGCCGCAGCCGCCGTCGCACACACGGGCGGCCAAATCGTCGTGCGGTTCCAACGGACCTGGCCCTGGGTCGATGACATCGTCACCGCGTTTGCGCGCATGCGCGTCGCGTTACCCGACTGAACACCGACCAAGCTCACCGATCGTCGTCGACACCCTCGCGGCGCACGCCCCGACACCAGTCCGAACCTTCAGAGACACGCCCGCCGCGTCCGTTCGTACCACCCCGGGCACTCCCAACCGCTGACACCGGCCGCTCGACGCTCGCCCGCACCGAAACCCGCCTCCACCCGAGGCCTACTGAAAGATCCGGGTTAGCCCCGATAGTTCACGAGAAATCGTGAGTGTCGCGTCGGCTGATTTCTGGTGAGCGTGTGCTGGTGATTTCGGGTTTGGGTTGCGCGGCTGGTGCAGCGGCACGCGGGGTGGACTGCGGAACGCGCGTCGGGGCGTGCGTCGGGGCGTGCGCGGTCAAGGTCTGGGGTGCGGTCGTGGCCGCGACAGTGGGCGGGGTGGTCAGGTGAGCGCGGCGATGTTGCGATACGCGTCGATGAGGTCGTTGGTGGTGGGCCATCCGTCGATGATGCGGATGGTGTCGCCTCCGGCGTGTCGCACGACGCGTGCGGGGGTGTGCCAGAACGACCATCGCATCCGTTTCGGTTCTGCCTTCGCGAGCGCGCCGGTGCAGCAGAGCAGTTGGAACCAGCGGACGAGGTCGGCGGCCATGCCCACGAGTGCGAGCCACGCGCGGTTCGCGGTGAGGCTGGCGAATGGGAACCGTTCCAGTCCCGAGGCTTTGAGTCTGCGGATGTGGTCTTCGACGTGGGCGTGGGCGCGCATATGCGTGTCGAGCGCAACGGGCGTGCCGGTCTGGTCGGTGTAGTGAGCCCGGTATCGGAACGTCTCGGAGGGGAACAGGGATCGTTGTGCGCCGGGGTGGCGTTTCTCGCGGCGCACAATCAACCGCGTTCCTGGCGGCCAATCCGAGAGGTCGACCAGGCCGGTGATTTCGGTGACGTGCGCGACATGACGATGCGCACCATCGGCGCGTTCGGTGCGGACCCACCGGGCGTCGAGGACAGACAGCCGTCCGAGCGCCCCATGGATGTTGGAGTTCTGGCGGGCCACGACCCCGAACCCGATATTCCGTTCGCGACATCCGTTGATGAACGCTCGGGTGCAACCCGCGGAGTCAGTGCGGACCATCACCGGCCGGGCCACCAGGACCGGATCGTCGCCGGGTCGATGGCCCGCAGCGATCTCAGGAGGGATTTGCGCGACCGCTTCATCGAGGACCGTGAGGTGATCGGCGGCGTTGTTCGAGCCGGCGTTGCCGGGCCGCAACATCGCGGCGAGCATCTCGCCCGTCTGGTCCGCGAAACAGATCATCGGATGGAACCCGAACCCGTGTTTGAAATGCGGGGCGGTCCCTTCCTTGTTCTCCGAGTGGATCTCCACGATCGACGCGTCCAGATCGAGCACGACCGTTCCGGTCCCGACCGTCGACGAGGACCGTGCCCACACCCGCGCACGCGTCTCGGCGACCGCCGACGCGAGGCTTGCCAAGGTCGCGGGGTCGATCGCAAGGATCGTGCGGCGCAACGTCGTGTCGGAGGGGACCGGCCCGAACAGTCGGTCTTGGGTGCGCAAGTGTTCGATGTCCGCGACCGATTCGCCGCCGCCCGCGAGCATCAACATCGCCTGAGTCAAAACCGTTCCGCGATCGTGGAACGGCGCGCGTTCACCCGTCCACGCGAATTGCCCGGAGAGCCGCTCGCCGAAGCCGAGACGGTCCGCGAACCGGCCCAACGCGTGCAGCCCGACATGCGCCACGACCTGGCCGTCGCCGGCTTCAACCTTCACACGAAGAGTGCTGTTACCGTCCACCTGTCAGGTGCCCTTCCTCGTTGGCCTTCTTGTTGCGTCGCAACTTCGAGAATGCCTTACGAGAAGGGCTCCTGTCGCGCTGGGCGGCAGACTTTCAATCAGACTCGTGAACTATCGGGGCTAATGGATCAGTGCTCAAGGCACGACATCCCAGAAGCGATCGACGGATCTCTCACCAACCCGAGAGGGGCACGGTCTACGCGCAGAACTCGAAGTTCAGGGTCCACAAGTGCTCACCTTCGGGCGGCTCAGCCACAGCCTGACGGTCTACGCCGACCCGACCATGGACCGCCATTAGGGTCGAGTTCCACAGGGGCTCTCCAGGATCTGGCCGGCGTCAGAACCGCCAGATTCTCAGAGCCCCTGTTACGCGGCGGATGCCCACACCCCGCTCACTGGTCAACCATGGGTCGTTGGCAGCGGTCACGCTGTTGATGCTCATCATGGGTTCTGGTGGTTCATCGCCCACCCCGCTCGCGGTTCGACCGCCAATTTGAGTATGCGAGGACCACCAGACTCAGGGCGTGCCGACTGGCGATAGGGCTGAGCGCTTCGAGCGCCGAACAGTGAGCGACCGGCAGCCACATCCTGAACCCCGACGAGCTCCGTGTCCGACCAGCCAAGGAGCAAAACGTATGACCAACGTTCAATCACAACGGTTCGGAGGGATCGATTGGGCGACCGATGACCATGCCGTCTGTGTCGTTGACGACGCGGGTGTCGTCGTCGACGAGTTCACTGTTGATCACTCCGCGGTCGGGCTCGGACAGCTCTGCGCCCAACTCGCCAGTCTCGGTGCTCGTCGAATCGCGATCGAGCGACCAGACGGCCCGGTCGTCGACGCGTTGATGGACGCCAACTTCGACGTCGTGGTCGTCGTCTCCCGTTCCGTGAAGGCATTCCGAGAGCGCTACGCGACCTCGGGATCCAAGTCGGACCGCGGGGATGCCTACGTCCTGGCTGATTGTCTGCGCACCGACGGACACCGGTGGCCGAGCCTGCAGCCCGACACGCCAGCAACGACAACGTTGCGATCCCATGTCCGCGCTCGCACCGACCTGGTGGTGACTCGTGTCACGGTCACGAACCAGCTCCGTGCTCATCTCCTCATCAACTTCCCTGGCGCGGTCGGGTTGTTCTCCGACCTCGACGGGAAAACGTCGCGTCGGTTCCTCCGCCGCTTCACGACCGAGAACGACGCCGCGTGGCTCACTGAGAAACGCTTTGAGAACTGGCTGCGATCCAACGGATACAACATGAAGCGATCGCCGGCCGCGCTCCTCGGTCATCTCCGGTCCGCGCCGCAGGGCACGACCGGAGTGGATGCGACGGCGCGGACCAGCGTGACGCTCGCGTACCTCGACGTCATCGAAGCGATCGTCGAACAGATCCACCAACTCGAGGTTCACATCGCCAGCCTCCTCGACCAACACCCCGACGCGCCCATCTTCCAGTCGCTCCCTCGATGCGGAACCATCCGCGCCGCGACCCTCCTGGCCGAGATCGGCGACTGTCGAGCCAAGTTCCCCAACGCCGATTCCCTCGCGTGTCTCGCGGGCGTTGCGCCATCGACGCGGGCGTCTGGCCGTCAACGCGCGGTCTCGTTCCGGTGGGCCAGCAACACCAGACTCCGCAACGTGCTCTGCTCATTCGCAGGCGACTCCCGCAAGAGCAACGAGTGGGCCGCGCACCGCTACCAACAACTACGAGCTGACGGGAAACGGCACCCTCATGCAGAGCGCATCCTTGCTCGTACTTGGACCCAGATCATCTGGCGTTGTTGGCAAGACGACCAGCCCTACGACCCGGCCCGACACGCCGGCCTACAGAAACTCCGGGCCCTCGAGTTGACATAGGGCTACTCAGATCCGAAGCGCCGCCAAAGTCGTGATCGGCGACTGGCGGATTGACTACAACACGCGACGGCCGCACTCCAGCCTTGGCATGCTCACCCCAGCCGCGTACGCTGCGCGCTGGACCACACCCCAACCCCAACCAGCACTCTCATAACCACTGGACCACCAAACGGGGTCAGGCCAGGTATAAGCGAGCTATTTGACAGTTGCAGCGTTGTGGTCGAAGCGTGCCTGCGCGGGGACACGCGTCACTCTGGACTTGGGTGGGGCAGTCGCGCGGCGGGTTCAAACCCTCGGGGTACTCGATCCG
>JANPMG010000216.1:0-2538 GCA_031422675.1 Acidimicrobiia bacterium
GGGGTCAGGGGTTCGAGTCCCCTCAGCTCCACTGGCGTTGTCAGAAGTACAACGTCTGCCGTGGTCAGAGGCCAGATCGCGTGTCGGTCGCTCGGACAGTTCCCGGATATCGCGAGTTGCTCCGAGAGAAATGCGTCGCGCCGCGCGAGCGTCTTGGCTCGCAACGATCCCGACGAACTCCTCGCGGCATGACCGCGAACCTATGGGCTGCGACCGGTTCAGTGGGCTTCTTCACGTCTGATCGCTGTTGGTGGCGTCCTGCGCAATCAGAGGGAATCGGCTCATCGACGGCGACGAGGTCCGCGATTCTTTGGCCTGAGCACTTAAGCCCTCGACCGCACCGCCCGAGAATGCTCGGGTGGCAGACAATCAGGGCAGCTGGCGAGGACATCCCTTCGCCGCGAGCGCACTGCGGCTGCTGGTGGCAGTCGTGCCGTTGGCGACCTCTCTCGTCTTCGTCGCGATCGCGAGTCGGCTGGTCCCGTCCCCCACCTCCTCGCTGCCCCTTTTCGTGCTTTGGTGGCTCGGCATCGCGGGCGGCGGAATGTTGGTCGTCGTCGGTACGGATGTGCTCGCGCGTAAGGCCCTGCCGCTCGCCGCCCTGTTGAAGCTGTCCCTGATCTTTCCCGATAAGGCGCCGTCCCGCTTCCGCACGGCGCTCCGGTCGTCGAGCACGCGGCAGCTGCGCGCCGCGGTCGACGGCGCACAGCGGGGCGACGGTGGCGATACGCCGAGCGAAGCTGCGGAGCGGCTCCTCAGGCTCGTCGCCGCACTGAACGCGCACGACCGCCTGACACGGGGACACTCCGAGCGGGTGCGCGCCTACACCCGGATGATCGCCGAGGAGCTGTCGCTCCCTGCGCGCGATGTCGCCCTGCTCCATTGGGCCGGACTGCTTCATGACGTCGGCAAGCTCGAGGTCCCGGCCGAGATTCTCAACAAGCCGACTTGTCCGACCGCCGACGAGTGGGAGATCCTGAAGCGTCACCCCGAAGCGGGGATGCGGTTGATCGAGCCGCTGCGCGAGTGGCTGGGGTCGTGGGCGGATGCCGTCGGGCAACACCACGAGCGCTGGGACGGTGCGGGATACCCGAACGGCGTCGCCGGTACTGACATCGCGTTCGCCGCGCGCATCGTTTCGGTGGCCGATGTGTTTGACGTGATCACCTCGGTGCGCTCCTACAAGAAGTCGGAGGGCGCGGTCGCCGCGCGCGAGGAGATCACCCGGTGTGCCGGCACGCAGTTCGACCCGAAGGTCGTGCGTGCGTTCCTCAACATCTCGATCGGCCGACTGCGCCTGGCCATGGGCCCGCTCTCATGGCTCGCGCACGTGCCGTCGATGAGTGGCTTGTCCCTGACCCCGGCTATCGGATCGGCGCTGTCCACCCTGGCCGTTGGCGTGGGTGCCTTGATCGGCGGCGTCGTAACTTACGGAGACACACCTTCGCAGCGCGACCTGGAAACCTCGAGCGTCGTAGCCGCCGCCGCCCGTTTCGCGCCGGCCGAAGTCGATGCGGTCACCGAAGAGGACGTCCCGATCGTGGTTCGACTCACCAGCCTCGACGACGTCCCCGAGCTCAGACGCCTCGCAGTCCGTCGCAGCGACACGCCGGGCGCGTCAGCGCAGCTGGTCGGTGGCCGTCGTGTACGCGTCGTTCCGCCGATCGACTACAACGGCGACCTCACGTTCCGATTTCGCGCGTGCCGAGACTCTGACTGCTCGAGCGCTCGACTGCGGGTGGCCGTACGGCCCGTCGACGACCCCCCGGCGGCAGTCGACGACTTCGTGACCGGACGCGAAGACACTGCCATCTGGATCTCACCGCTGGCGAAT
This sequence comes from Acidimicrobiia bacterium, assembly GCA_031422675.1. Lineage (GTDB taxonomy): Bacteria > Actinomycetota > Acidimicrobiia > IMCC26256 > JAENVU01 > JAENVU01. Next base: position 1,835 of record JANPMG010000216.1, read on the forward strand.
GACCGCGACGTCGACGACACCGACCTGTCGTTGCGCGTCGACGCTCCTTCGAACGGCAACGTCCACCAGTACGGCACCCGCGTGCAGTTCGAGCCGCCACCGGACTTCTCTGGCGTGGTCACCATCCCCTACCGAGCGTCGGACCGTTCGAGCTCGACCGCCGCCGAGATACGGATCCGAGTCGACGCAGTCGACGACGCACCAGAGTTCACCGCCGGACCGCCAGTCATTGTCAACGAGGACTCCGGACCGCAGACGATCACCGGCTGGACGCCCGGAAGCTCGCCAGGTCCGCCCGACGAAGCCGGCCAGACCGTTAGGTTCGTTGCGGCGAACGACAACTCCGCACTGTTCAAGGCCGCGCCAACCGTCGAGCCCGACGGCACCCTCAGATTCACCCCCGCAATGGACGCGAACGGCACCGCGACGCTTTCGATCCGGGCGGTCAACAACATGACCGGTGCCAACACCAGCCCAGTACGAACCGCAACCATCACCGTCGATGCTGTCAACGACACACCAACGTTCACTGCCGGGTCGCCGGTCATCGTGGACGAGGACGCCGGACCGCAGACGTTCGTCGGTTGGGCGACGGGAGTCTCGCCGGGTCCGGTCGACGAAGCGGGCCAGACCTTGACCTTCACCGTCACCAATGACGACCCTGCGCTGTTCAGCACCCAACCGGCGCTCGCCGCCGACGGCAC
>JANPMG010000217.1:0-6464 GCA_031422675.1 Acidimicrobiia bacterium
ACCAATGGTCGCGATGGCGATGGCCGCCGCATCCACCCAGACGTTGCGCGTCGGCGCGCTGGTCTTCGACAACGACTACAAGCATCCGGCGATTCTCGCCAAGGAGATCGCGACGATCGACGTGCTCTCGGGCGGCCGTACCGAACTCGGGATCGGCGCGGGATGGATGGAGGTTGACTACACGGCGCTCGGCCTCCCGTACGACCGCCCCGGGATCCGGATCGAACGACTCGAAGAGGCCCTCGCGATCATCAAGGGCTGCTACGGGGCTGACGCCTTCTCGTTCACCGGCACGCATTACACGGTGACGGAGTACCAGTCGATTCCGAAGCCGACCCAGGCACAGGTCCCGATCCTGATCGGTGGTGGCGGCCCGCGGGTCCTGAAGTTGGCGGGACGCGAAGCCGACATCGTGGGGATCAACCCGAACCTGCGCGCCGGTGCCGTCACCGCGGACGCGGTCACCGATTCGCTCGCGGCGATGACGGACCAGAAGGTCGGTTGGATCAAGGAGGGCGCCGGGGCACGGTTCGATGATCTCGAACTTCAGATTCGCTATTTCCTCGCCGCGGTGACCGACGATCGTCACGGGTTTGCCGAGGCCGTCGCCCCCGGATTCGGCATCTCCGCCGCCGACGCCTTGGAGGCGGGGCTGGCCCTCGTCGGGACCGTCGACGAGGTGTGCGACCTGATGGAAACGCGTCGTGACCGCTGGGGTGTGAGTTATGCCGTCGTCGGTGGTGACGAGATCGAAATGTTCGCACCGGTCGTCGAGCGCCTCGCCGGCCACTGACCTCTTTCCCTTTACGGTTTCGGCGTCCTCAGCTGCTGCGGAAGCGCGCGTGAGGACGCCAAAACGGTGGGGATGGGGTCACGCGAGCTGGGTGGGGATCCAATCGCCGAGGCGAGCGCGGAGATGGTCGGCGGCCTCGGAGAGGAGGTGGCCCGCACCGGGGAGGATCTCGACCTCACCGTGGCCGATGAGCATGCGCACGACGGCCGACGTGTCCGGCGGCAGGATCTCGTCCCGATCACCGTGCAGGAGCAGCACCGGCACGTCGTCCCCGAGTGTCCCGGCATCTTCACAGCCGGCCGACTGGGTGGAGAGCGTGACGATCCCGGCACAGTGTTGACCGAGCACCATGCCCGCCTGCACCGCGACGGCACCGCCGAAGGAGTGGCCGACGGTCACGAACCGCTCCCCACCGGCGCGTGACGCCAGGTCCGCCGCGGCCGCGACATCGTGGACGCAGCGGACCAGGTCGTTGGGTTTGCGGTAGCCGACGCGCATGGTGGCGATGCCATCATCCGCGAAGCGGGTGCCGAGGTCGTGGTAGAGGCCGCCGGCCGGGCCGAGCAGTCCGCCCATCCCGCCGCCCGACATCAGGACGACCCGTTCGGCGTCGACCGGCCCGTGCCACAAGATCGTGAGCAGGCCACGCATCGTGTAGATCTCGAGATGCCGGATTTCGGGACCGAGGACAACTTCCTCGCGCGCCAAGACCTCGAGGAGTTCGAGCGGAGAGCGCGGACCGTTGGGGCTGTCCGGTTCGGTCGTGTCGCTCACAAGATGGAACGGAGCAGTTCACGCGTGCGGCGACGCTCGTCGGGATTGACCGCGAACTCCGCCGCCGAGAAGTCCGTGGCGCCAGCATCGGCCACCCGCTGGATCCCTGCGGCCACGGTCGCCTCGTCACCCACGATCGCAACGTCCGCAGGACCCGCGGCGCCTTCGCGGTCGAGCATGGCGCGGTAGCTCGGCAGCATGCCGTACACCTCGAACATCTTGGCCGCGCGCTCACGCGCGCCCGCGGCGTCGTCGCTGACGCACACGGGCAAACCGACCGCGACGCGTGGTGCGGGACGGCCCGCGTCCGCGGCGCCCTTCTGGATCGACGGGACGATGTGTGACTCCAGCGTCGCCGGTCCGGTCATCCAGGTCATGGTGCCCTCGGTCAGCCGTCCCGCGAGTTCGAGCATGCGTGGGCCGAGGGCGGCGACGAGGACCGGGACCGGCGACGCGGCGATGGACAAGGCACCGTTGCCGGTGAGGGTCTCGCCGGTGAAGGCGCTGGCCTCACCGTGAAGCAGCGGCATCAAGATGGAGAGGTACTCGCGCATGTGGCGCGCCGGCTTGGCGTAGGAGTAGCCGAACATGGACTCGATGACGATCTGGTGCGAGAGTCCGATGCCGAGGGTCAGACGGCCGTCGCAGGCTTGCTGAGTGGTGAGCGCCTGGGCGGCGAGCATCATCGGATGCCGGGGATACGTGGGAACGACACCGGTGCCGAGCTCGATGCGAGGGACTTCGCGGCCGACGATCGCGAGCGTGGTGAGCGCGTCAAGTCCGAAGATCTGCGGCAGGTAGTAGCCGGCGAATCCCTCCGCTTCCACCTGTTTCGCCGCCGCGACCGCCGCGTCGAGGGTTGGCACTTCTCCACCGAAGATGGTGATCCGCATCGGCGGAATCTACGAGGTGGAAGAGTCCGCTGCTATCTTCACTGACTCACGCGGACGTGGCTCAGTGGTAGAGCATCACCTTGCCAAGGTGAGGGTCGCGGGTTCGAATCCCGTCGTCCGCTCCATACGTACTCGCAGGTCTTCCGGGGCAGAAGGTCTTGGCCCCGGAACCGTGAGCAGTTTCCTGGACGCGGGTCCGCTGCCCAGCCCGGTGACCTATGAGCACCAGATCGCCGCGCCGATCCGGCCGCGCGCCGGCTGCACCACGCGCGTTGGATCCAGAACACAGTCCGTATCGTGGTCGTTCTGATCGTGGTCGGCCTCGCGCTTGGTCTTCTCGGCCCAGTCTGGACGCGCTGACGTCCCGACCCGGCTCCTCTGGGGTGTCGTGACGGCTGAGGGTCACACCCAGGCCGGTCACTTCGTGCTCCTCAAGGGTGCAGACCGCGCATAGCAGGTCTAACGTTACGAAGCGCCCACGAATCACTCGCGGCCGGAGGCTTCGCGCTGACGGTTCGAGCACCGCATTCGCAGGTGGCATGAGCACGAGGAGGCCCGATGCGCAGTGTGCTGAGTCTGCTGGCAGTTCTCCCTCTGGCGGTCCCGGGGTGCGATGGGCCGCCGACGAGACCAGTCATATGCCAGACGAGGAACCCTCAGGTCGTCGTCTCAGGTCCGCAACGGGCCCACGATGCACCGATCCCTTCGGGTGCGACCCTCCGCGCGATCGGCGCGACGTGGATCGGAGTCGGCGACTACCAGGTGAGCCTCCTCGGTGATGCGGCTCGCGCCTGCATGGTGGGTGGAACGATGTTCGGCGAGTGGCCGGACACGGATCGCTGGAGCAAGTGGCACTACCGCAGCGCATTGCGCTTCTCCCAGCCCGAGTTCACGGTGGTCGGTGTCCGCATCATCAATGCGGGGGACGGGATCAAGCCGAAGGACGACGCCGGCGGCGCGGCGCAGGATTTTCACATCGAAGGTTCGTGGATCCAGCACGTGCACGACGATTGCATCGAGAACGACTACGTCCACTCGGGCGTGATCCGCGACAACTTGCTCGACGGTTGCTATGTGATGTTCTCGTCGCGTCCCTCGTCGTCGTCGCTCGACGGCCGCCGCAACCTCGTGGTCATCGACCGGAACGTCGGCTCGCTGGAGCCGATGCGATCGGTATACAGCGGATCGAGCCCGGGAACCGGAGGATTCTTCAAGTGGTCGAAGAGCGCGCCCGTCGCGGTCGTCACGAACAACGTGTTCATGGCGGTTCAACCACCGAACCACGGCACACTCGGACCGCCGACCGGTCCGTTGCTGTGTGCAGGCAACGTGATCGTCTGGAAGGGAGCGGGAGCGTTCCCCGACGCCGCGGCATGGCGCGCACGGTGTCCGGACACGGTCATCACCTCCGACGCGCGACGCTACGACCAAGCCAAAGCCGGATGGATCTCCAGCCATGTGACCGGATGAGCGATCACTACGGCAAGGCCAGACGAGGGCAAGCGGGCCTCGGCCTCACCGACGACGCGGAGGCTGATTGTGCGCCGGTACCGAGGTTGTTAGTTTCGTCGCCCCGGTGAGGGTCCGCGGGTGGCGACGCACGGAGCAGGAATGAACACGACGATCGTGCGGCCGGTGATCGTGCTCGGTGCTCCTCGGTCGGGAACCACGATCGTGCGGAACTGCCTCGCACTCCATCCCGATCTGTGGCACCTCGGCGGCGAATCACACGGCATTCTCGAGGGACCGTTCGATCCGAGTTCCCAGGGCTACGAATCGAATCGGGTCGGAGCGAACCAGGTTGATGACGCGCGTGCCGAACGGCTGGGGCATGCGTTCGCCGAGCAGGCGATCAACCTGAGCGCCAGGACTAGTCGCCCACTGCCGTTGCATCAGGGGAACTCGCTACGAGATCGGATCGTCGATCGCATCAGGACTCGGCGGGCCGGGGCCGCATCGATGAAGCACCGACCTCGTGAGATCCGATTCCTCGAGAAGACCCCCAAGAACATGTTGCGGGTGCCGATGCTCGATCGGGTCTTTCCCGACGCTCTGTACGTACATCTCACCCGGGATGCTCCGCACAACATCGATTCGTTGATCGAGGGGTGGCGGGCGGTCGATCGATTCGGTCCCGTCACCCGGCCGCGCTTCGCGCGGTCCGGATATCCGATCGCCCGTCAGCTCGCGCTGACCGACTACACCGGCAGGTGGTGGAAGTTCGCGCTCGTGCCAGGATGGCGCGACCTGCGGGGTCGGTCCCTCGCCGATGTAGCGGCGTGGCAGTACTTCCAGTGCAACCGGATCGCGCTCGACGACTTGGACGCAATCGATCCCGCGCGAGTGCGGCGGGTGATGCACGCGGACTTCGTGCGCGCGCCGGTCGACATGATTCGCGATTTGTTCGAGTGGGCCGCGCTACCGCCGAGTCCGACCGCCGAGGCATACGCCGGCGCGTCACCCCTGGTCAACACCACGCAGCGATCGACGGCCCGGCCACCGGACGTTACCGAGAGGCCGTTGCGAAATCCTGAGGCCGTCCGCCTGGCGATCGAGTCGACACCCGGTCTCGGGTCGCTGCTCGGGGAGCTGGGGTATCGCTAGTGCCGTGACCGAGAACGTTGGTGGGGTCGCGTCCACCACTTGAGGGTCGGGGTCGCGCAGACTTGGGTGATGGCTGAACGTGTGCAGGTGCGGGATATCACGCCGGTTGAGGGCAACAAGTTGCTCGGGATCGTGCGGCGCGGTTCGGGGTCGGTGGTGCGGTGGCGAAGGGCCCAGATCGTGTTGTGGTCGGCGCAGGCGATGGATGTGCCAGCGATCGCGAAGATCGCGTTCACGTCCGAGGACCGGGTGCGCGAGGTGATCCACAACTTCAACGCTGATGGGTTCGATTCGTTGGCACCGAAGTATGCGGGTGGTCGGCCCGCGAAGTTCACGTTGCCGGAGCGTCAAGCGATCAAGAAGGTCGCGTTGAGTCGTCCGGTGGATCACGGGTTGCCGTTCTCGACATGGTCGCTGTCGAAGTTGGCCGAGTTCGTGGTGGCTGAGGGGGTGGTCGACGACATCAGCCACGAGGGCCTGCGGGTCTTGCTCCGCGAGGAAGGCGTCTCGTTTCAAGTGATCAAAACGTGGAAGCAGTCCAACGATCCCGACTTCGAGGCGAAGAAGAACCGGATCCTCGAGTTGTACGCGATCGCCGATGGCAAAGCGGCGTCGGGAAAGGGTGATCCGATGGTGGTGTTCTGCATGGACGAGTTCGGGCCACTCAACCTCCAACCCCACCCCGGCAAGCAATGGGCCCCGGTCGCAGCGGGCAAGGGCGACCCGTCCTCACCGCGGCGGCGACGGATGCGCGCCACCTACACGCGACCGAACGGGGTCCGGCACTTGATGGCTGGTTATGACCTCTCGACCGACCGGATGTACGGACACGTCGTGAAGAAGAAGGGCCGCACTGCGTTCCTCGCGTTCGTCCGCTACCTCCGTTCGTTGTATCCGCCGGATGTTCGCATCGCGATCGTGCTCGACAACTTCAGTCCGCACCTCTCGACCAAGACCGACCAGCGCGTTGGTGAGTGGGCCGCCGCGAACAACGTCGAACTCGCGTACACGCCGACGTACTCGTCATGGCTGAACCGGATCGAGGCCCAGTTCCAGGCCCTGCGTTACTTCGCGCTCGACGGCACCGACCACGGAACCCACGCCGAACAAGCCTCGATGATCCGCCGCTACATCACCTGGCGAAACCGCCATGCCCACGACCAAGCACTACGCGAACTCGTAAAACGCGCAAACGTTGCCTGACACGGCACTAGCTCCTGCGCGATCGCCGGGATCGACGGGTACTCCTCCAACAAACCCGCGATCGCGCGGATCCGATCGCGCAACTCGTCGAATCCCGGTTCGGCCCGCAGTTGACGGAGCTGCAACCCCAACATCAACAGATCGAACCGCTTCGCCTCTTCGGTCTCGGGTGGAAGCTCGGTCGGCAGCCCGGCTAC